>JAISHW010000013.1 GCA_031262365.1 Lentimicrobiaceae bacterium | reverse complement strand
TTTTGATACAACGAACGCCCCCACAAAACGGCACGGGAAATACTGCTGAACGAGTTATCCAAAATAGTAATATCGCTTGCTTCTTTGGCTACGGAAGTTCCATCGCCCATGGATAGCCCAACTTGCGCTGCGTTCAATGCCGGAGCATCGTTTGTACCGTCGCCTGTTACGGCAATTACTTGGTTTTTGCTTTGCAGCAGTTGCACCAAGCGTTGTTTATCCATTGGGCGGGCACGAGAAAGAATTTTCAAATCCAAAATGCGTTCCAACAATGTTTTATCGTCCATTGCAGCAAATTCTGCTCCTGTGAGGTGGTGCGTTTCTGATTCATTTTCTTTCCACAATCCAATCTGACGACCAATCTCTTTTGCCGTTCCGGGTGTATCGCCGGTAACAATAACGACATCAATACCTGCGCTTAAACAAGTTTTCACGGCATCGGGAACATCGGCACGCAATGGGTCGGAAATTGCAACAATTCCCATAAACGAAAGATTGACATTTTGTAATTTGCCCTCGTGTATAAAGGCAGTTTCGTCTTTTTCGTCAATAATTTGATAGGCAAAGCCCAATGTGCGCATTGCTTTGTTTTGGTATTCAAGAAGTTGTGCATGAACTTCTTCTTTCCCGACAGGAGTATTCCGACACAAATCAAGCACAATTTCGGGTGCGCCTTTTACATACAACACTTTTTTGCCGAGCAAAGGCGAATTGACAATGGTTGCCATGTATTTACGCTCTGTCGAGAAAGTGAGTTGTTCGACCACTTCGGCATCTTCACGCAAAGGCAAGTAATTTATTCCGTTGTCGTGCAACCAAAGTAACAAAGCACCTTCGGTCGGATTGCCCAATACTTTGATTTTTGATTGATCCGAATAATCGAGGAAAGCTGTTGAATTGACGGCAATACCTTCTTTTATTAAATCCGGAATGCCTTCGCTTCCATAGAATTTTGTTTCGTAAATCTTCATTTGGTTTTGCGTAAGTGTGCCGGTTTTGTCGGTACAAATTACGGTTGTAGCACCCATTGTTTCGCAAGCGTGCATTTTACGCACAAGGTTGTTGGTAGAAAGCATCCGTTTCATACTCAACGCCAAACTGAGTGTAATTGCCATCGGCAAACCTTCAGGAACGGCAACGACAATCAGCGTTACGGCAATCATGACGGTATTCAGCACATAACCGCCAAAGGCAATCCAATCGGTAACTTGTAATCCGCCGGCTTCAACAAAATAGCCGATTAAACGACCTGCGATAATTAATACGGCAATGGCATAACTTGCTTTGGTAATCAAATCCGCCAGCTTATCTAACTGCTGATTAAGCGGCGTTTCTACGCTGCTGTCTATTTGTGCACCTTCGTAAACCTTGCCGTATTCGGTGGCATCGCCCACTTTCAAAACTTGCATAATACCGTGTCCGTCTGATACGGTTGTGCCTTTCATTGCGTGATTTGACGGATAAGTTGCCTCCGGATTGAAATCGGCAGGATTGATTGTTTTTTTAATAACCGGCTCTCCGGTAAGTGTTGATTCGTTGATTTGCAAAGAAATAGCTTCCAATAATTCACCATCGGCAGGTACTTCTTCGCCGGTTTCCAGCACTACGATGTCGCCGACAACGACTTCTTTTTTCGTAATCTCACAAATATTTCCGTTGCGAATTACTTTTACCAAGGTGTCGTCATTCACTTTGTTTAGAATATCAAACTTTTTGTTTGCACTTAATTCAAAGAGAAAGCCCACAACGGTTGCAAGCAAAATGGCAACTAAAATTCCCGCAGGTTCAAGAAAGATGCTTGCGGTTGCGTGTCCTGCAACATATTCGTAACATGCTACGCCTATTGATAATCCTAACGCAATTAATAGGATGATGATAATCGGATCCTTGAATTTTTCTAAAAATTGCGACCACAACGATTCTTTTTCGGGGGGCGTTAAAATGTTTTCTCCGTACTTTTCACGGCTTTCGAGTACTTGCGCATCGGTTAAGCCTATGTGACGATGATTTTGTTGCATATAGAAACTTGTCTCTTGCATAGCTTCTTATTTTACACGAAGGTACGCAATTATTAATAACATAACGAACTACTAATCAGATAATTATCAACAATCAGAACCAAAAGCCATTGACAACCACTATTTTACAGAATTTTTTATGCATTGGACGTGGTTTTTTCTATTCTTTAATACGACCGTAAAATGTAAGCGAATGGTGTACAATTTCGACTCCAAGTTGAGCTTCGATTGTTTTTTTGATTTCTTGAATGCGCGGATCGCAATATTCGAGTACTTTCCCTGTCTCAATATCGACAAAATGATCGTGTTGCTTGAATTTATACGAACGTTCGAATTGTGCACAATTGTTTCCGAATTGGTGCTTGACGACTAAATCGCAATCGAGAAGCAGTTCGATTGTATTGTATAATGTGGCTCTGCTGACACGGTATTTATTGTTTTTCATTCTGATATAGAGTGTTTCGATATCAAAATGTCCATCGGTAGCATAAATTTCTTTTAATATGGTAAATCGTTCGGGAGTTTTACGATGTCCTTTATGATTCAAATAATCTGTGAATATTTTTTTTACAATTTCAAAAGTATTGTCTGTGAGTTCTTTCATGTCTTGTCAGATAAATGCTTTGACAAAAATACAAAATTGTTTTTAATTAGAATGTTTTTAAATAAAGGGGGTCGCGTCATAAAAACAAAGAATCTGAAAAGAAAAACTGACAGCTATAAACTTGTTTTCAAGTTGTTATCAATTCGTTGAATACGAAGTACTTTTTCAACTTCTTTAAGTTTTTTCAACTTGTTCATCAATGTTTTCAGTTCGGCTTCGTTAGCGATATATACAGCAACATCTGCTTCAACTTTTCCCTGACTACTAAAGAAATTGATGGAACGAATGTTTCGTTTTTGTTCTTTTGTGATGACTTCGGTTAATTTATTCGGAAATTCGAGCGAATCTACGGCAATAATTTTCAATCCGGCCAAAAATGACATGTTGTCCGACGAACGCCATTTTACTTTCACGATGTTGTTGCCGAATTTTGTCATTTGATCTTGCGCTTCGGCACAATCGACACGATGAATACGTACCGGTTCGTTTTCGAAAGCAATTCCGACAACATCATCGCCCGGAATCGGATTGCAACATGTAGCAACCGTATAATCAATGCTTTCCTTGTCTTGTGTCAATGTTTTTTCGGGCGTTTCTTTTTTTGAAGGATTCCAAAAACCAAGCGAAATAAATTTTACAAAACTGTATCCACTGTCTTTTTTGAAAATTGTTTTTACCGTTGCCAAGGTAATTCGACCTATTGCAGTGAAATAATAGAGGTTTGTTCTACCTCCCAAATTTTCAGCCTCGATGATTGCGTTTTTATTCGTGTCGTTAAATTCGAGGTTTAATTGTTTGAAATAATGTGCCAATTTGCTCCGCCCTTCGTCGACAAATGTTTTGCGATAGTCGCGAATGGCACTTTTGATACGCGATTTGGCGCGTGCCGTAACGACAAAATCGTACCATTCTTCTTTCGGAACTTGGTCGACCGAACGGATAATTTCGACTTGATCGCCATTTCGAAGCACTTGGTCGATTTGAGCCAAACGATGGTTGATTTTTGCGCCAACACACTGATTTCCAAGTTCTGTGTGGATATAATAAGCAAAATCAAGTGCTGTCGAGCCTTGTGGCAAAAACAACATTTTCCCTTTAGGGGTGTAAACAACGATTTCGTCCGAAAAAAATGATAGTTTCATGTTTTCGAGAAAATCGAATGTCGATACACTTTTTTCGGATAGAACATTACGTATTTCATTGAGCCATTGATCGGGGCCGTCGCCGCCTTGTGCATCGTCTCTGTTTTCCTGATAAGCGATATAACCTTTTTCGGCAATGGCTTCCATGCGTTCAGAACGAATTTGTACGTTAATCCACTCGCCTTCTTTTCCCATGAATTTTGCATGAATAGCACGGTAACCATTGATTTTAGGGAGTGAAATCCAGTCGTTTATCGAATTTTTCTGAAGTGGATAAATATCAGAAATCGTAGAATAGACGCGCCAACAATCGATTTTTTCGCTCTCGAGTTCTGAGTCGATAATGAATTGTACAAGATGGGTATCGGTCATTTCTTCAAAAGAAATGCGTCGTTTTTCCATACGTTTCCATATCTGAAACGGCGTGCGTTCTTTTATCATCACGCGCCATTTTAAATCCTGAAAATGAAGTCGTTCTTTGATTGGATTCAAAAACGATTCGATCGTTCGGAATTTCAATACCCGAATGTTTTCTATGCTTTCTGAAAGATTTCGATAAAGATTTGATTGTGTGTATTTAAACGACAGATCGCTGAGTTCGCTTTTTATGGCATAAAGACCTAATCGGTTGGCGATTGGCGCGTACAAATTAGCCGTTTCTGATGCTATTTTCAGCTGCTTTTCGTACGGCATGTGTTCGAGTGTCCGCATATTGTGAAGACGATCGGCGAGTTTGATTAAAATAACACGCACGTCATGTTCGATCGAAGAGAATACTTTTTTGAGGTTTTCGGCTTGCAGGCTTTTTTTGCTTTTTTCGTCAAAATCAATTGCGTCGATTTTTGTCAAACCATCAATAATTTGAGCTACTTTTTCGCCGAAAGCATTTTCAACTTCTTGAAGTGTAACGCTGGTATCTTCGACCAGATCGTGCAACAATGCGCTAACAATTGAAGTGGTTCCCAGTCCAATATCACGCGCAACGATTGTTGCTACTTCGAGTGGATGATAGATGTAGGGTTCGCCTGATTTCCGTCGTGTTTTTTTATGTTGGTCGAGTGCCAAATGAAAAGCTTTTCGTACAATCCATTCATTTTGAATGTTTTTATGTCGCCGCCAAACATCAATCAGATATTTGTAGCGGCGCATAATTTCGATCCATTCGGACGGATTGTAATATGCTTTCATTTCCACGTTTTTACAATTCAAGTGTGTTCTACAAAATTAAGAAGATTTTGATGTGTTTATTTCGAAAAATAAATTCTTTTGATAAAAGTTTAAACAGGAATGATTTGTCGAGAAATCAAATGCTTTCTTGTTTTGTTTTCAAGATGTTATAAAGCAAGTCGCGTGCACGAAACAAACGTGCTTTTACAGTTCCGAGTGGAATATTCAACTGTTCGGCGATTTCTTCGTAGCTCAATTCGTCGAAATAGCGCATCTCGATAAGTGTTCGGTAGTGCGGTTTCAAGCTTTCAACAAGTTGACGCATTCGGTTGATTTTTTGCTTATTGATGATGTCTTCTTCAGGTGTAAGTTCTTCCGAACTCATATTTTCGACGATATTATTTCGATTTTCATCTAATAAATCCATTTGATCGGCTATTGGAATACGTTTGCTTTTTCGAATAAAATCGATGCAGTTGTTTGTGGCTATACGGTAGAGCCATGTCGAAAAAGCGTATTCGGTTGTGTAGTTACTAAGATTTTTAAATGCTTTTCCGAAGGCTTCGATGGTCAAATCTTCGGCATCGTAATGATTGTTTGTCATTTTCAGCATCATGAAATAAATCGATTCGCGATATAAGCTCAACAATTCGGAATATGATTTCTGGTCCGATTCGTTCACTGCTTTCTGAATCAGATACCAATCGCGTTGTCCTTTTTGCGTCAAGTTTTCTTTTACTTCCATCGTTTCGGTTTGACTATTTTGATGCTAAAAGCTAACAAAGGTGTAAAGATAGAAAAAAACAAATCATACAAAGGTGTAAAAGGAAGCAAGTCTTTTTCGCCCAAACGCTTTGATGCCCCTGAAAAAATAATGTATTGCGTTGTCATTCGAATGAAAAAAGCGAGTATGGTAATCATGCTGTAACAAAACGGCAAACTTGTATAATCTAAAGAAAAAACAAGCGTTAAAATAAAAAAGAGATAAAACAAAAATTGACTGCCACCATAAAACAATAAACGTGCTTTTGTTGACGAACGATAAAATTTCGATGTGGTAAAATGCCGCCGTTTTTGACGAACCCATTCTGAAAAACGTTTTTTTGGAGCGGAAAGCATGCGATCTTTGTCTGTAATAAGGACTTCGCAACTTTTTTTTCGACCGCAACAAGCACGCGAAACAAACAAATCATCATCGCCCGAAGGAATACCATAATGACTCAAAAAACCGCCCATTTCGTAAAACAAACTTTTACGATACGACAAATTGCGTCCAACGCCCATATACGCTTTTCCTATCAGTGCCATCGAAAGATATTGCATCGCGATGTGCAAGGTGTCGAAACGAATCAGTGTGTTCAGAAGTCCTTTTTTCTTTTCGTAAGGTCCGTAAGCCAAAACCATCGAAGTGTGTTCGTTTCGGTATGCGGCAACCACGCTTCGAATCCAATAATCCGATTCGGGCAAACAATCGGCATCGGTAAGCAAGAGTAAGTCGTTTTGCGCCGATTTGATTCCGATACTCAACGGAAATTTTTTTCCATCAAACCAATTTAAACGCTGCCGCAAATGAATCGGTTTGATTCGCGGGTCGATACTTGACAACTGCAACAAAAAACTTTCGGTGTCGTCGTCGGAGCTGTCATTCACAACAACTATCTCAAAATCAGGATAATCTTGTTTTAAGAGTAGTGGAATCAATCGCGAAAGGTTGTTGTATTCGTTATGCGCAACAACGATAACAGAAACCGGTTCTAATGGTAATTCCCGTTGGATTTCTTTCGATTTGTAAAATGCGAGATGCCGAAAAACAACCCAATAATAATACATTTGAATTGCAAAACAGACTAAGTAGCAAAATAGTAGCCAAAATTCAACCGATGTATATAATTTTATTGTCATAATAGCATTTTATGCCCGACAAATTTATCGCATTTAAACACTTCGACAAGCCAATATTTTAACAATTTAGATGATGCTGTCTTTTTCATTTTGGGTTGTTTCGCGTGCTGTCGGGCAGCAATTTTCGGAGCAAATCGAAACGATTCATTCGCGATAAGGCATTTTTTATCCACTCTTGGTTTTCTTTTTTATACCAAAAGAAAAAACGTTGTTGCAATAGTTTTTCTTCCTTTTTTCGAGCCGTGTAAACCGGTTTCAACGTATACGGGTTGTAACCCGAATAATAAATTGTTGTAGCAAGTGTCAAAGGTGTAGGCGTAAAATCTTGCACTTGTTCCAAACGATAACCCATTTCTTTTGTTGCAGCAGCTAAATCAGCCATATCTTCGAGTGTGCAAGCCGGATGACTCGAAATAAAATATGGAATAAGTTGTTGGTTTAAACCCTGTTTTTCGTTGATGGAATCAAAACGTTTTTTGAGTTTTCGAAACAAATCAAATGAAGGTTTTCGCATGGCGTTCAACACGACATCGCTGGTATGTTCGGGTGCGACTTTTAAGCGACCGCTTACGTGACGGCTTACAAGTTGCATCAAATATTCATCATAAGCATTTTGTTTTGCTTTTTTCTCATCATTCGAAAAAAACAAATCGTAACGCACGCCCGAACTAACAAACGCTTTTTTGATTTTCGGATGCGCATCTATTTTTTTGTAAATGGAAAGCAAGCGAATATGATTGGTATTCAGGTTGTTGCAAACAGAAGGAAAAATACAACTCGGTCGTTTACACTTTGAGCAAATTTCTTGTTTTGTTCCGCACATACAATACATGTTTGCAGAAGGTCCGCCTAAATCACTGATATAGCCTTTGAAATCGGGCATTTGACAGACCGCTTCAACTTCTTTCAGAATTGATTGCTCGCTACGGCTTGCTACAAATTTTCCTTGATGTGCCGAAATCGTACAAAAACTGCAACCGCCAAAACACCCGCGATGCAAGGTGATGCTATGACGAATCATTTCATAAGCCGGAATAGCACCACGTTTTGCGTATTTCGGATGCGGCAAACGGGTGTAAGGCAAATCGAACGATGCGTCGATTTGTTGCTCGGTAAAAGTTGGATAAGGCGGATTGATAATGAGTTTTTTACCACCAACTTCCTGAATTAACCTGACAGCTTGTTGTTTGTTCGATTCTTGCTCGATAACGGCAAAATTCTGTGCATATATTTTTTTGTCTTTCAAACATGTTTCGTGCGAAGCTAAGATAATGGATTGAGATTCAGTCGAAAAAGATTTATCGCGAAGAAAAAAAGTTTGTTTGATATCTGTAAGTTCTTCGATGTGTTTTCCGTTTTCGAGTGCTTTTGCTATTTCGACAATTGCCAATTCGCCCATACCATACACGCCAATATCTGCTTTCGAATCGACCAAAATACTTGGTTTCAAACCGTCCGACCAATAATCGTAATGGGTTACGCGCCGCAACGAAGCTTCGACACCGCCAATTACCACCGGCACATCAGGAAAAAGTTGTTTCAGAATTTTCGAGTAAACAACGGTTGCATAATCGGGTCGAAATCCTGACTCGCCGTTTGGCGTGTACGCATCGTTCGAACGTAAGCGTTTGTTCGCCGTATAATGATTGACCATCGAGTCCATAGCTCCTGCCGAAACGCCAAAGAAAAGTCGCGGACGACCAAATTTCTTGAAATCGCGAAAATCGTCACGCCAATTAGGTTGCGGCACAATGGCTACTTTGTATCCTTCGCGCTCCAACACACGCCCTATCACAGCGGATCCAAAAGCCGGATGATCGACGTAAGCATCACCGGAAATAAAAACAACATCCACTTCTTGCCAGCCACGACGCTTGATTTCGTCTTTGGTAATCGGGAGCCAATCTGCCGGTCTAAAATGAGGGTTCATTATTTTATTGGGGTTCAATTCGTGTTTTTTTTATTACGATTGTGCTTTCTGTTCTTTCAAAAACGCTTTGATACTCTTTTCGTTAGCTTTGATAATTCCTTTTTCGGTAATTATTCCGCTGATATATTTTGCCGGAGTAACATCAAAAGCCGGATTGTAGGCTGTTGCTTCGGGAGCGCAAACACGTATTCTGACTTTATTTCCGTTTCGGTCGATTCCTTCTTGAAATAACACTTCATCTTCCGAACGTTCTTCGATAACAATAGCTGTTCCTTTGCGGCAATTCAGATCGAAAGTCGATGAAGGCGCGGCTACGTAAAACGGAATTTTAAATACGTTTGCTAAAATAGCGCGATCTAACGTGCCAATTTTGTTTGCTACATCGCCATTTCGTGCAATACGATCGGCACCGACAATAATCATGTCGATTTTTCCGGCTTGCATCAAACTAGCACCGGCATTGTCGGCAATAACCGTAAAGGGCACGCCTGCTTGCTGAAGTTCCCAAGCTGTAAGACGCGCTCCTTGTCCGCGCGGACGTGTTTCGTCAACATAAACAAAAATATTTTTCCCTTTCCGATGTGCGATATGAATCGGAGCCAAAGCACTTCCGTAATCGACAAAAGCGAGCCAACCCGCGTTGCAATGTGTCAGAATACGAAAACCATCGCGAATCAGTTCATCGCCATAAGCACCGATTGTTTGACAATCTTCGATATCTTTTACGGTGATTTTCAAGGCTTCGATTTTGGCTTGTTCCGGCGAAATTTTTCCTGCCGCATATACGCGATCAACTGCATAAAACAGATTTTGAGCTGTTGGACGTGTCGATTTTATCTTTTCTCTTGCACGTTCGATAAAATCAATTGCGTCTGACGAAATGCTCATAAAAGCCTGTACCATAGCATAAGCCGCGGCTGCTCCAATTGCTCCGGCACCTCTGACAGTCATATTGCAAATAGCTTCGCAGGTTTCCTGATAGGTTTTGCTTTCATGAATTTCGAACTCGAACGGAAGTCTGTTTTGATCGATCATTTTCACCGATGTGCCTTCCATCCAGATGGTTTGATATGTTTTGTTATTGACAATCATGGTTTGTTTTGCAGTGTATGGACTTGATTAATTGTTTTCGAGAAGTTGCAATGCGATGTAGCTCATCAGTCCCATGCCGAGTTCAAGGCTTTTTTCGTCGATATCGAATTTCGAACTATGGAGTTTTGATGTAATTCCTTTTGAAACGTTTGCCGTTCCGATACGGTAAAAACAGGCAGGCATCTGGTGCGAATAAAAAGCAAAATCTTCGGATGTCATTTGTTGCGGAATCGTTACACAATTTTCGGTTCCGACAAATTTGGCAGCAGTTTGCATTGCCAATTCTGTAACAGTTGTATCATTCTGCAAATAGGGGTAGCCTTCTTGTATCGAAACGTGTATTTCGCAATTTTCGTCGCTTGCCGTTTGTTGCGCGATTTGATGAATGCTGTTTTTTAGTTGCGAACGCCATGTTTCGTCGAAGGTGCGCATTGTTCCTTTCAAACAAACCGTTTCGGGAACAACATTGTAGGTGCCTTCTCCGGAAATACAGCCAAAATTGAGTACCGATCGACTGTTTTTAGGTGATTCATTCCGATTCATTTCTTCCAGAACCAAAAGCATTTTCGATGCGATGAAAATAGGATTTATCACGCGTTCGGGATATGCGGCATGACCACCAATGCCTTTTACTACGATATCGATTTCGTCGCTTGCCGCCATGTATTTCCCTTTGCAAAAACCAACTTTCCCAACTTCAAGATCGGGAAAAACATGCTGACCCACAATGCAATTTGTTCCGTTTAGCACACCGCTTTCGACGATTCGTTGTGCGCCTCCGGGAAGTTTTTCTTCTGCCGGTTGAAAAATAAGTTGAACGCTCCCTTCGAACCGATCGCGCATTTCGTGTAAAATTTTTGCAACACCAAGCAACATTGCTGTATGTGCATCGTGCCCACAAGCGTGCATCACACCTGCATTTTCGGAAGTGTAAGCTGCGGAGCTTTGCTCGGTAATTGGGAGCGCGTCAATATCGGCGCGCAAGGCGATTGTTTTTTTCAACGGATTTTTTCCTTCGATTGTTGCCACAACGCCGGTATCAACTATTGATTTCACGTTTTTCAATCCCCAATTCAAAAGTTTTTCGCGAATGAACGCGGCTGTTTTATATTCATGAAAACTCAACTCGGGATGCCGGTGAATATGTCTTCTGATGGCAACAATTTCATTAAAATACAACAGAGCAAGTGATTTTGTGGTCTTTAGCAACATGCTTTAATTTTTATTGATTTCGACAAAGTTACAAAACTTTTGAGGGCTTGCTTTGTTTCCTTTAATGAATTTAAAAACGCAAAAACTTTAGGATTTTTTATCATTTGAATTACCGCACTTAAAATATCCTTAGTTTTGAAAGACTTTTTAACGACAAAAATAATTTTTTATGAAGATACAATTCATTGGTGCTACACGCGAAGTTACAGGAAGTAAACATCTGATTACAACCGATCAAGGGAAAAAAATTCTGCTCGATTGTGGCATGTTTCAAGGCAAAGGTTTGGAAACCGACGCGATGAATCGCGACACAATTGTCGATCCGGCTGATGTCGATCACATCATTTTAACACATGCGCACATCGACCATTCGGGCTTGATTCCATATTTTTATAAAGAAGGCTTCCGTGGTTCGGTAATTTGCACACATTCAACACGCGATTTGTGCGCTATCATGCTCATGGACAGTGCTTTTATACAAGAAAACGATACAATTTGGTTCAACAAAAAACGTGCGCATCAAGGTCTTCCGCCTGTTCAACCTATTTATACGCAAAAAGACGTACAACACTGTATGGAGCTGTTTATCACGACTTCGTACAACCGAAAATTTTATATAGACAATAACATCCGCGTTAAATTTAACAATACGGGGCACATGCTCGGAAGTGCCGTTGCAACTATCGAAATTGAAGATTTTAACTATGTCAAACGAATTGCTTATACCGGCGATGTCGGTCGCGATAACGATTATTTATTGAAAAATCCGAATGCTTTTCCGCAATGCGATTATCTACTGACCGAAAGTACATACGGAAATCGATTGCATCAAACAAGCGAAGGAGCCGAAGAAAAACTGTTGCAAATCGTACACCATACGTGTATCGAAAAAAGAGGCAAACTGATTATTCCGTCGTTTGCCATCGGTCGCACACAAGAAGTTGTGTATCTGTTGCATAAATTCCGTATTGCCGGAAAACTGCCCAACATTCCGATTTATGTTGATAGTCCGCTTGCCGTAAATGCCACCGAGATATTCAGGCTTTATACCGATTTGCTCAATGATGATGTGGCTCAACTGATGCAAAAAGAAAACGATCCGTTTGGATTCGACCGACTTCATTATATCAAAAGCGTGAACGATTCGAAAAAACTCAACACAACAAACGAACCCTGCATCATCATTTCGGCATCGGGCATGATGGAAGCCGGACGTATCAAACACCATCTGGCAAATAACATCAGCAACCCGCGAAATAGTGTGCTTGCCGTAGGTTACTGTGCACCAGAAACTTTGGGAGCAAAAATTCTGCGTGGCGACAGCGAAGTATCGATTTTCGGAACAAAATACGAAGTAAAAGCCGCTATTTACGAAATCGACACTTTCAGCGGACATGCCGATTACGAAGAATTAACCTACTATTTGCTTTGTCAAGACCCGAAAAAAATCAGAAAAACATTTTTGGTTCACGGCGAATACGAAGCGCAGAAATTTCTTGCAAAACACCTAAAAAACAACAGATTCGAAAACATCGAAATACCAAAACACGGCGACATTTTTGAATTAGATTAAAGGCAACTTCATGTCTTTAAAGTGTACAACGACAATGTGTTACATCCTGACTTTGACAATGCGTCACCAAAGAGTCAAAGTCAGGAGTCATTCCGACGAAGGTCGGAATCTATTGTGCAAACAAGCAATACCTTATTTTTGCCTTTACAATGGATGCCGTTCTACAACGGCATGACTGAAGGAAGGGAAAGTCATTCCGACGAAGGTCGGAATCTATTGTGCAAACAAGCAATACCTTATTCTTGCCTTTACAATGGATGCCGTTCTACAACGGCATGACTGAAGGAAGGGAAAGTCATTCCGGCGAAGGTCGGAATCTATTGTGCAAACAAGCAATACCTTTTTCTTGCCTTTACAGTGGGTGCCGTTCTGCAACGGCATGACTGAAGGAAGGGATAGTCATTCCGGCGAAGGTCGGAATCCATTGTACGAATGAAACACGTTACACTACCGCACCAATAGCTTCCCCATTTGCGTGCTTCCGTTTTGCAACTGCGCGCCTACAATGTAAACGCCTTTGGGCAGCGTGCCAACATCGAAAACCGTTTGATCGCTCTTGGGTGTGTAGCTTGTGTGCAGTTTTCCGGCAAGGTCGTATATGCGTAGCGTTTGTATAACATCGGTTGCACTGACCATTACCTTGTCCGATACCGGATTGGGCATGATGTGCAACGCGTGCGCCTCTTGCGGATACTCCGGTGTGTTGACAACATAGCGCACCACCTTTTCGACTGTCATGAGCGTGGAATCAATCATCTGCGGTACAACAGTACTCAAACCAACCGACCATTCGGCAATGCTGTCGCAGCCAATGCCATAGCCGTAGTCGGTATACGTGTAATGGGTTTTAAACATTGACACACCCCTCATTGCCTGATGACCCGTCGCGTCAGGATAAGCAAAAAGAATCTGGCTATCTATGATATAATTTCCGTAGGAATCGTAACGGTGTTCTTCAACGGCAGACAAATAGCGATTCTCATAAGTATAGGTAACAGTGTCGACAAACACCGAATCGATATGCGAATAATGCGGTCCCGTATTCCAGTATGTTTTTTGTTGAGAGTAAAACTGCTTTTCGCCGTTATAGTATATGTAGTAATTCTCCAATTTCCTTTTGTTGCGCAGCTGCATCCAAGGGTGTATGGAATACAGACTTTCGCCTCCTCCCATTACGTCCGAAATTATATCGCCATAGCCGTGCCACTCAAGCCATTCGTATTCATGCATGAACATCAACGAATAATTGCCATCGCGTAGCTGAAAAATGCTGTCAGTGCGCACACTGCCGTCTTCGTTCAACGCATAAACGTGTTTTTGTCCACCATCATTTATTTTCCCTGTTACAAAACCATTTGCATCGTAAAAAATCGGATCATCAACATGAATAGTTGATAACAGCCACATATCCGCGCCATTGCCTGTGTAGCTAATCCTTCTATTTACTTCCCACATAATGGTGTCGATGAAACCATAATAAAATTTGGAAGAATTTCCCCATTTATTGGTGGTTTCATTCCAGCGTTGATATACCTCTTCGTAGTAAAACGAATCGATGGCAGAGGCTTCGTACAGCTTCCAATTCCAATATCTACGGCGAACTGGTTTGGTCATGGCAGCATCCGAATAATACGTCATGGTATCTAACATGTCAAGCCCCGCTATGGTGAGTGTACGGTTGAACTCTTCTTTGATAGCATAGGTGCCACTTTGTAAGGGCTTATACAAAATGGTTTTGAGCATATTTTGGTCGTCGTAGCTATAGTTTTCCTCCCACACCGGCGTTTCAAAATCGGGATAAAGATAGAAGTATGCTTTTTCGGGTTGCAAAAAAGTAACATCGCATGCCTGATTGGGTTTCAGACGGTAGAGACGCGGCGTTTCATGGTCAAGCAGATGACGACTCGGTCGTTTTTGTAACAAGGACTCTGGCAGCGGTTGCGAGCGAAGTGCCAAAGTGTTTCCTGTTGCTAACAAGAGTACAAATAGTATTTTTAGTATTTTTTTGATGTTCATGATGGTGATTTTTAAATGATTTGTAAAAAAAAGGCATCGCGCCTTGTAGCTGTTGCCTTTGCAGGCGCGATACCAATGTCTGAATAAGAGACGCTAATTATGGCGTATCCATTATCGGTCTATCTTCGATTTCAATTATAGTCTGTGAAATGTGGACAAAATCGTCATCAAAAAACATTACGTATTGTATAGGTCCGTAATATTGCGCGATATATTGACCAATTACCACCCTTACTTTGATCAACGAAGAAGGAGATACAAAATTATCACAGCAGAAATGGTTTTCAATACCATTAACAAGAACTTGTGGGTCGAATTCACAATATGGCGAATTGATAATCTCAAAATATACCATCCCGTTTTGCTGAAGGTGGGGGCTTGTAACATAAGTAAAAACGGTTGAACACCAAGGTGCCATCTCTTCTTGTTGCGCAAACATTGTTGTTGCACCTAATGTCATGAACAGTGTCATGACTAAGATTTTGATATTTTTCATATCTTAAATTATTTAAAATTTTATATTTTTAAAACTTATTTTCTTCTTTTTGCAGACTGTTCTTCTTATTTTTTGGAGTGTTTGCGTTGTATCGGGCAAAATCAGTGCTCCCTTTTTTTAGTGTCTGCGTTTGTGAGGAGGTTTAGCCTCTTTTTTCATTTTTTTTATTTTTTTTACGCAACCTCAGCGGTTGCTTATACACAGCCAGCCTTCCCTCAATCCATTTGCGTTCGCCACCGGACGAACTTCGCGTATGTAATTTCGGCACCGGATTTTCTGCTATCGAAGCGCAAACGAATCCGATAAAAATTTTCGAATAACGAAAATTGAAATACGAATTTATGGGG
>JAISHW010000007.1 GCA_031262365.1 Lentimicrobiaceae bacterium | reverse complement strand
GACAAGATAAATGTACGATAACTTTTCATTATAAGAATGGGTGTTCAAAAATACAGCCTAAATTTTGTCCACTTGAACAAAACGTCTTGAAAATAGCCTAATTTTTGTCCATTATACCTTATTTTCAGCACTTAGTAGATCATTTGCTCTTCTATATACATTCTCAAACAAATCAATAATAAGCGCCTGAGAGGCAATATATTTATTATTTGGATCATTTAAGAACTCTTCTATCTTTTCTAATGTTGGGTACTTGTTGTCTCTAAACAAAGGCGTATATTCACAATATTGCGTTACTCCTTTCTTTACATAATTATCATACAAATCAATATCGGTTTTTGGAATCCTGACTGGATTTCCGATTCTGCCTTTGTATGCATTTTCATCATTAATATACCCGCAAGGTTCTAATTGATTTGCAGTTTCTTCGATTTTCTTTTCAATACCATCTTCTTCATTCAACACCAAGTCACAACCTGTTCGTGTCTTTAATACTTGATTTAATAATACTGCTGTTTTTATTCTTATTGCAGAAAAGAGATCTTTGTCAATATAGGCATCATCTTTGAAAAAATCCAATCTTCCCAAAAGATTCAGTAATTTATCAATATTATGGTTGGTTGCTATATATCTATGGTCAATCTCTGTCATTTCGATGACAGATTCCAGTAATCTTTCCCATTGGCGAGTGGTATTTTTCCCAACATCAAAATAGATTCTCTGAAAATTTGCAATTCTGTAAAAACGCAACCGTCTGTCTGTATTTACAATAATGTATTCCTTCTGTTCTGTATTTTCAAGGATTTTCTTGTTTTTCTCACAAAATTCAATAACAAGCCACGATATTCGTATAAAAGATTCAATTATTGAAAAAGATTTGATTGTTTCTCCTTGCTGTTTTTTTCCTGCAAATAGGGTGTCGATTGTATCTCCACCAAAAAATTGGATTATAACATCAATAACGTTTTTTAGTTTTTTTGAATATTCAGTATCAGACAAATATTCCGCTTCAACAATGGAACGAATATATTCCTGCCAAAAGACCTTATATTTCCTATCTCTATGAGAGGCATTGTCTATGATATATTGTATAACTTTGGAATTATGATAAAATCCGTTATCTGCAAATTTTTTGTTAAATTTATCCAATGCTGAACTGTAATCATAGTCTTCTTGCAAGACAGTCTCTGTTTCAGAAATTTTCTTTATAAGAATTCCCGCCTGTTCGAGAGAATAGTAAGACACCAAATCCTCTTGCTGTATTTGTTTTCTAACCGATTGTTCGTGTTTGGATTCGTCCGTTGTTTGTCTGGTTGTTAGCTGTTCTCTATGCAGCGTTATTGTTGCATTTGTTATTTCGTAGTATGAATATCGTTGGTCTTGTGTCATTTGAAGCAACAGACTTAACGCATCTACATTTTCTGCTGTGATTTTATAGTTTGATAAGAAAGCTATTATCGCTTCTTTATAAAATTCTGTACTAAATTTTACAATTTCTTTTACAGTCTTAATAACAGAATCAAGGTAAGATGAATTGGTGGTGTCGCACATAATCTATCTATAAAATCAAAAAGCAGCATAAGTATTATTATGCTGCTTTTTTTCGATTCTGTCTTTTAATTCTTTATGCTCGTCTCGTAACAAATAAATGTTGTCTGTTGCTAACAAACTGGGATTTCTATTCAAGGAAGCATTCCACAACATTAAATGAGTAAGATCGGACAAATATTTTATGACACTATCTCGCTTTTTCGGATCAGTAATATCTATATTTTTCTCATTAAGTTTTTCTACTAATGAGTCAAAACCTTGTTCTATTATAGTTCTTGCATCACACAAGTCATATTTCTCTACCAATTTATCTAAAATATTATCTTCTTCTGATAAATTGTATATTTCGTAATAGTTTTTAATTCTTTCTGTGTCTGTGGTTGATGGAGAATACTTACAACCATCTTCTTTACCAATGTCATAAGATATTGTTGCAAAAGGAGGGTTATAAGTAATAGCACTGTATATACTAGCCTCTGCCGGACCCTTTTCAAGAGCAATCCACTTGTTCAGCACTCCAAAGGGCGTTTCTCTATAAGATTTCTTACCATCTTTCACAGAAAACAAAGATGATAAGTACAATAATTTCATCAATAGCGTTGTGGTAAATCCATTAAGTACTGCGTTAGCTTCGATATTCTTCCGCTTTTCAAAGACTTGCGTTTTATATTTTTCAATGATAACATTCGCAAGTATGAGTTTTTTTCTTACATCACACATATTTTATAATCAGTTTTTCTTTGGTCATTGAGTAATTTTTTCTATCGCTCAATGGATTATATTTTAGGGCACCTCTAAAAACTGATTTTTTTCTTTTTTGATTTTTATACAAAGCCGAAGTGCATTAAAACGTTGCAAAAAATCTTTTCAAAGATAGTATTTGTTTTTAAAAAAACAACACTTTTTTTAAAAAATTATCTTCTATCTATCTATCTATCTATCTATCTATCCATCATTGCTTTACATGTATAAAATTTTCGCTTTTTAACATTTTACCGGAAGCAAGTTCAAACGGACTATCTGCTCATAGCGGCATTATAGACCAAATTTATCAAGCCAATAATGCCTTTAGCGCGCAAAAATCCGATGCTTTGTATGTAAAAACATGCTGTTGCTCAAATCCAAAAACGTGTTCCACGCGACTGCGAGTCTTCTATTTTACTTTGTTGCTCTCTTATATAACTTATATTCCTAATTTACAAGTAATTAATTATTAGAAGTGCCCATAAATGTTAATTTTTTCGAACATTAGTGGGACACAATCCCTTTCAAAGTCTAAAAAGTTTTCACTTTTAGATTTCACACAACACGTATGCGGACAACGATTAAAAAATTACCTTTGCTTTGCGAAAATTTCTTACTTGATGGTAGTAATGGGAACTTCTAAAAATCCCAATCTCTGTGTTACGCTTCTTCAACAAAATGCTCATTTACGTTAGTAAACTCCGCTTTTGTTTCAGTCGCAAGCCTTGATATTGAAGTTTTTAGAAGCCCACTAATACACCGGAAATTTCGCCCACGCTATCCCTGCTTTTTTAAAATAAACGAGAAACAGAATGGTTTTGAAACACAAAAACACATGCGATAAATGATCAGAAAATATGTTTTATTGCTCTTGATTTTGCTTCCTTTCCGGCTCTTTTCGCAAGAACCGATGCGTATGAGACAATGTCTTGAACTTGGGCTGGAACGCAATTTCGACATTCGAATGGTCAGAAACGAGCAACGAATCAGCGACAACAATTACACCATCGGCAATGCCGGATTTTTGCCGACGATTGATCTTTCGGGCGATTACAGCGGAAAACTCGGCAATAATATTCAAGAAAACACTTCGGAAGCTGTACGTCTCGAAACGCACGATAAATTTGATCAGACACTCAATGCCGGAATTTATATTAATTGGACGATTTTCAACGGAATGCTCGTTCAAGTCAACTACAAACAATTGGAAATGTTTCAACAAATGGGGGCGTTGAACACGCGGCTTACGATCGAAAATTTTATGGCAAACATATTGTCGGAATATTTCAATTGTATCCAACAAAATATTCGTCTCGAAAATCTAAAAACAACACTTCGTCTTTCGAAAGATAGGCTTCGTATTGTCGAAGAACGCTACATTATCGGTGCCGGATCGGGCTTGGAACTACAACAGGCAAAAGTCGATTTTAACGCTGACAGTTCGCTCTTTATGCAACAGCAAGAAAATTTGTTTGCGTCACAAATCAAACTCAACGAGTTAATCGCCGCCGATAATATTGAACAAATTTTATCAATTAAAGACTCCACAATTACTATTGATAAGTTTCTCGATCGAGAAACAATTTGGCAACATGTATTGCGTTCAAATACTTTTTTGTTGCTTTCAGATAAAAACATCAAAATCAGTCAATTAGATTTGAAGTCGGCAAAAAGTGAAAATTATCCGTATCTGAGATTATCAGCCAGTTATGCCTATGATTACAACAAATTAGAACAAGTGGTTTACGACCGTCAACAAAATTGGGGATTGAATTACAGTGTAACGATGGGAATCAAACTGTTTGATGGCATGAATCGCTCGCTACGACAAAAAAATGCGCAAATCGAACTTGAAAACAAAAAATTAGACAAAGAAAAACTCGAAGCCGAAATCAAGAGCGATTTTGCCAACACGTGGATGCGCTACAACAACAATCTGGAACGCACAAACTTAGAAACAGTAAATGTAAAATTGGCTCGCGAAACATACCAAGCAGCCAGCAATCGTTATTTACTTGGCGACCTATCGGGAATCGAATTGCGCGAAATACAAACAAGCCTCCTCAATGCCGAAGAACGCCTTGTCGAAACACTTTACAACACAAAACTTTGTGAAATATTATTGATGCAAATCAGCGGACAAATTACACGATATTTAAACGAATAACCATGACAACAAGTCGGAAAAAATCAAAGAAAACAACCGTTTTCGCGCTTATAGGAGCAGCACTTCTTGTTACAATGCTGGCTTCTTTTTCGCATATTAAAAAGTTTTTCACGTCCAACGCGCCTAACGCCAAGCAAACGGAAACCAGCTCTTTTCGCCGTCAGTCACTGAATGTCAATGTGATGAAATTAGAAACAAGCAATTTAAACGACACGTATATTACAAAAGGACAACTGATCCCCGACGAAGAAGTCGACTTGTCGTTCGAAACGAGTGGAAAAATTACGCATATCTATTTCAAAGAAGGAACTTATGTCGAAAAAGGAACTTTGCTTGCTAAAGTAAACGACGAGGAGCTTCAGGCACAATTGCAAAAACTCCAAGCCGAACTTCCGCTCGCGAAAGACCGTGTTTTCCGTCAGAAAACATTGTTAGAAAAAGATGCTGTGAGCCGCGAAGCATACGAATCGGTATCGACAGTTTTAGCAACACTCGAAGCCGACATAGAACTTATTCACGCACGCATCCGCATGACCGAACTTCGTGCGCCTTTCAGCGGAATTATCGGATTACGACTAATGAGCGAAGGTGCTTATGCCTCAGCAAATTCCGTCATATCGAAACTAACAAAGATTTCGCCGCTTAAAATCGAGTTTTCTGTCAACGAAAAGCAGGCTAACGAAATCAAACCCGGGACAAAACTTTATTTTACAGTCGAAAACAACAAAAACGTGTTCGAAGCCTCTGTATATGCAGTTGAGACACGACTCGATACCGAAACACTTTCGTTGAAAGCACGCGCGCTTTATCCAAATACTAACGGCGAACTGAAACCCGGTCATTCGGCATCGATCGAAATCAATCTTCAAACCATCGAAGATGCTATCGTTATTCCGAGCATTTCGGCTATTGCCGAAATGGGAAAAGATGTTGTATATGTGTATCGTAACGGCAAAGCCGAACAACGAATCATCACAAAAGGATTGCGTACGGCTTCGAGTGTTCAAGTTGTCGATGGGCTTCAAGCAGGCGACACACTTATCGTAAGTGGTGTGATGCAATTGAGGCGTGGCATGGATGTTACAATAGACAACGTCGTAGAACCAAACGCAAAGTAACGGCATGAATATTTCAGAATTAAGCATCAAACGTCCGGTACTGGCAACCGTATTTGTGTTAGTCATTTTGCTGATGGGAGGCATTGGTTACACGTATTTGGGTGTACGCGAATACCCGAACACCGACAATCCGATTATTACCGTAAGCGTTTCGTATCCGGGGGCAAACGCCGAAATTATCGAAAGCCAGATAACTGAACCTTTGGAGCAAAATATCAATGGCATTCCGGGCATTCGTTCGCTATCAAGCTCAAGCAGTCAGGGTTCGTCGCGTATTACGATTGAATTTGAGTTAAGTGTCGATTTGGAAACAGCGGCTAACGATGTGCGCGACAAAGTTTCGCGTGCACAACGTTATTTACCTCGCGATTGCGACCCGCCTACCGTATCAAAAGCCGATGCCGACGCAACGCCAATTATTCAGATTAATATACAAAGCGAAAACAGATCGTTACTCGAACTGAGCGAAATAGCTGATCTCACGGTTAAAGAACGACTTCAAACCATTCCGAATGTGAGTGCTGTCGAAATTTGGGGCGAAAACCGTTATTCGATGCGCTTGTGGCTCGACCCGGTTCGTATGGCAGCTTATGGAATTACACCGATAGACATCAAAGATGCGTTCGATCGCGAAAATGTTGAACTTCCGGCCGGAAGCATCGAGGGTAATGATATTGAACTTAGCATCAGAACAATGGGATTACTCATAACACCCGAAGATTTCAACAATGTCATTATCAAGAATGATGGTTATCGGATTGTTCGTTTTCGTGATATCGGTATTGCCGAATTAGGAGCTGAAGACCGTAAAAATTCGATTCGACGCAATGGCGTACCAATGGTAAGTACGGTTATTATTCCACAACCCGGTGCTAATCAGATCGAAATTTCAGATGAGGTCATGTTGCGTTTAGAACAAATGCGTAAAGATTTGCCTGATGATATTTCGCTCAATATTGCTTTCGACAACACCAAATTCGTGCGCGCTTCGATTAACGAAGTGGGCAAAACGATCGTCATCGCCTTTATTTTAGTTATCATTATTATTTTTCTTTTCTTGCGCGATTGGCGTGTAACGCTGATTCCTACGGTAGTAATCCCTGTTTCGCTTATCGGTTCGTTTTTCGTGATGTATCTTTTTGGATTTTCGATTAATGTGCTATCGGTTTTGGCTATTGTTTTGGCAGTAGGACTGGTTGTTGATGATGCTATTGTGGTAACGGAAAATATTTATCGAAAGATCGAGATGGGAATGGCTCCTATTGAAGCCGGAAAAGAAGGTTCGAAAGAAATTCTTTTTGCCGTTGTCTCTACAACGATTACATTGGTTTCGGTATTTTTCCCGATTTTGTTTATGGAAGGTATTACCGGACGCTTGTTCAAGGAGTTTAGCATCGTAATTTCGGGGGCTATCATTATTTCTTCGTTTGTAGCACTCACGTTTACGCCCATGCTTTCGACTAAAATGTTGAAAAAGAGAAAACAAAAAAACTTTTTTTATCGAATTACCGAACCGTTTTTTGTTTGGCTCAATGCTGTTTACGAAAAATCGTTGAACACTTTTTTAGATATAAAATGGGTTTCGATCATCGTTATCGCAATCATGTTAGGAGCTATTGTTTTCCTTTGGAATAATATTCCGGCTGAAATGGCACCTCTTGAAGACCGTTCGCAAATTTCGATTCGTACAACAGGACCCGAAGGATCGACATTTGAATTTTTGAGGGATTATACATGGGAAATTGCTAAAATTGCTGATTCGGTAGCTTACGAACGCGACGCTGTCATTGCGATGAATTTTTCGAATTGGGGGCAAGTACGTGTGCTGTTGCCCGACATCAACCAGCGCGAACGAAGCCAGATGGAAATTGCCAACGAGCTGTCGCGTGCCATTCGACCGATGACCGAAGCCCGTGCTTTCGTTCAACAACAATCAACTTTCGGAAGCAGGCGTAGCGGCATGCCGATTCAATATGTACTGCAAGCACCGAATATTCAAAAGTTAGAAGAATTTATTCCGCGTTTCATGCAAAAAGTAAACGAAAGTCCGTTGTTTCAAATGTCGGATGTCAATCTCAAATTTACACGTCCCGAAACACACATTGTCATTGATCGTGATAAAGCAACTTTGCTTGGTATAAGTACACGAGACATCGGACAGACATTACAATATGCGCTCAGCGGTCAGCGAATGGGTTATTTTCACATGAATGGCAAACAATATCAGATATTAGCCGAAATCAATAGGCAGCAACGCAACACACCGCTTGACCTCAAATCGATTTATTTGCGCAACAGTAAGGGCGAGATGATTCAGTTAGATAATTTAGTCAAACTTGAAGAAACCGTAGCGCCGCCACAATTGTATCGCTACAACCGTTTTAACTCGGCAACCGTTTCATCGGGACTTGCCGAAGGCGTTACAATAGGAAAAGGACTCGACGAAATGGATCGTATTGCTAAAGAAGTGTTAGACGAATCGTTTCGCACGGCACTCACCGGCGATTCGAAAGAATTTCGCGAAAGTTCGTCCAGTTTGATGTTTGCGTTCATTATGGCGTTGGTACTCATTTTCTTGGTTCTTGCGGCGCAATTCGAAAGTTTCAAAGACCCGTTAGTTATCATGTTTACAGTTCCGTTAGCCGTTGCCGGAGCCTTGATTTTTATGTGGATGGGTGGTATAACCATGAATATTTTCAGCGAAATCGGCATCATCATGTTGATTGGAATTGTAGCAAAAAACGGTATTTTGATTGTCGAGTTTGCCAATCAGCGACAAGACGAAGGTCTTATGAAAGAAAATGCTGTTCGCGATGCTTCGATTCAGCGTTTTCGCCCGATCATGATGACTTGTCTGTCAACCATTTTGGGATTGTTACCGCTTGTTTTTGCCAGCGGCGAAGGTGCTAATGGTCTTATAGCAATGGGCATTGCTGTTGTAGGTGGCATGATTCTTTCTACTTTCTTAACTTTATACATTGTTCCGGCGATGTATCTATACATTGCAACAGAACGAAATACCAGAAAAAAACACGAATAAATTTTAATTTATTTTTAAACGAATAGTAACCCAAAAACAAATTCAGTAGCATGAAACGTATTTCAAAATCACTGCTTACAGCAATAATACCAATGTTATTATTTGCTTCGTGCCAACAACAACTAACAAAAGAAGACCCTGAATCGAACACGCCGTCAACACTTAAAATTATTCATCAGCGAAAAAGTGTTAGAGATTACACGGCTAAAGAAGTTTCGAAAGAACAACTCGAAACACTTGTCAAAGCAGGAATGGCTGCGCCAACGGCACGAAATTTACAACCATGGGCTTTTGTGGTAATTACCGAACGTGCTGTTTTAGACGAAATGGCAAACCAATTACCTTATTGCAAAATGTTGCTCAAAGCACCGGCGGCAATTGTCGTTTGTGGCGATCTTCAAAAAGCCGCAACTGATGTCGATCAGCATTTTTGGGTTCAAGACTGTTCGGCAGCTACACAGAATATTTTGCTTGCCGCCGAATCGGTTGGATTAGGGGCTGTTTGGACTGCCGCTTTTCCGTATCAAGACCGTATGGATATCGTTATCAAAGCGTTAGATCTTCCCGAACATGTTTTGCCGCTCAATGTGATACCGATTGGCTATCCGGCAACAAACGAACAGCCAAAAGACAAATGGAATCCCGAAAATCTGCATTGGGAAAAATGGTAACAAAATACGAAGAAAGGTGTGAAGAGAGAAAGCGCAAAAAATAAAAGTAGCCGGAATAAAATAGCCCTTTTTAGTATTCTTAACCTTTCACTGCAATCATTTCGATTTCGACTAATACATTCATTGGTAAACCCTTAACAGCAAAAGCGGCGCGTGCCGGCGGATTTTCGCTGAAGTAACTTCCGTAAACGGTATTCATTGCCGCAAAATTAGCCATGTCGCTCAACAAGCAAGTCGATTTAACAACATTAGCGAAGGTGTAACCGGCTTCGGTTAGGATTGCTTCGGCGTTTTTCATGACTTGTTTGGTTTGCGCTGTTACATCGCCTTCGACTACTTTTCCGGTTTGCGGATCAACAGGAATTTGTCCCGAAACGAACAACATGCCGTTTGCTTCAATAGCTTGACTGTATGGACCTATGGCTCCTGGAGCTTTATCTGTTTTGATTACTTTTTTCATTGCTGATTGCTATTTTTAATGTTTATTCTACGGTAACTGATTTGGCTAAGTTTCGTGGCTGGTCGACATTGCATCCGCGCATGACGGCAATATGATACGACATTTTTTGTAGTGGAATGGTTGCCAAAAGCGGCACAAACAACTCTTCGGTACACGGAATTTCGATTATATAATCAACGATATCTTTAATCTGCTGATTGCCTTCCGTAACAATTGCAATTACTTTTCCTTTGCGCGATTTAATCTCTTGAATATTGCTAATTACTTTTTCGTAAATCCTTTGGCTTGTAGCTACAACAACAACCGGCATTTCTTCATCAATTAAGGCGATAGGTCCGTGTTTCATTTCAGCGGCAGGATAACCTTCGGCATGGATATACGAAATCTCTTTCAGTTTCAGAGCACCTTCAAGTGCTATCGGGAAATTAATACCGCGTCCCAAATAAATAGCGTTTCGTGTGTCTTTAAAACGTTCGGCAATTTTGATAATTTGTTCGTCGTTTTTCAATAGTTGTTTCACTTTTTCAGGAATACTTTCAAGTTCTATTGCCAGCTCTTTAAAGCGCGATTTGGTAATACTTGCTTTCAATTGTGCCAAGCGCAAAGCGAGCAATGTCAGCACGGTTACTTGAGCCGTAAAAGCTTTTGTTGATGCAACGCCGATTTCGGGACCGGCATGTGTGTAAACGCCGGCATGTGTTTCACGTGCAATAGACGAACCAACCACATTACATATACCAAGAATAGTAGCTCCTTTTTCTTTTGCCAAACGAATCGCCGCCAGTGTATCGGCGGTTTCGCCTGATTGCGATATGGCAATTACAACGTCGCGTTCGCTTATAATCGGATTACGGTAACGAAATTCGGAAGCATATTCAACTTCTACGTGAATGCGCGCCAACTCTTCGAGAAGGTATTCGCCAACAAGTCCGGCATGCCACGACGTGCCACAACCGACAATAATAATGCGGTCGGCACGAAGTATTTTTTGCTCGTAATCGCTGATGCCACCAAGCGAAATGGTGTCTGTTTCAGGATGAAGACGACCACGCATGCTATCGCGGATTGATGACGCTTGTTCGTAAATCTCTTTTAGCATGAAATGGTTAAAACCACCTTTTTCCAACTCCTGAAGATTCATTTCTAATTCGTGAACATAAGGTGTTTTTTCTTCGTTTTTGATGGTTTTGATACAAATATCTGTGTTTCGCTGTACAAGTGCAATTTCTTCTTCATCAAGATAAACGACCTTGCGTGTATGTTCTATGATTGGTGTGGCATCGGAAGCGATATAATAATCACCTTCTTTTCCGATTCCGATAACTAACGGACTTCCTTTTCGTGCTACAATAAGTGTATACGGTTCTTTTTTCGATATAATAGCAATTGCATAAGCACCAACAACCTGATTCAAAGCAATGCGAACGGCTTCGAACAAATCAACTTTTTCGTTTTGCTGAATGTCTTCGATAAGATTGACCAAGACTTCGGTATCTGTATGCGATTGAAAAGTAAATCCGCGTTTTTCGAGTTCTTTACGCAAAGGCGCATAATTTTCGATAATTCCGTTGTGGATTAAAGCAATATCTTTCGATTGCGAGTAGTGCGGGTGCGCATTGACATCGTTTGGCTCGCCATGAGTTGCCCATCGCGTGTGTGCAATGCCTATTTTTCCTTCCGTGTTTTTATCTTTAATGAAGTTTTCGAGGTCAGATACTTTGCCTTTTGTTTTATAAACATTCAGGTTTTGTTCCGAATCAAAAAGTGCTATTCCTGCACTGTCGTATCCTCTGTATTCGAGGCGTTTGAGACCATTTATAAGTATGGGACAAGCGTTTTTTTGTCCTATATAAGCTACAATTCCGCACATAAAATTTAAGGTTCAAGATAATTAAAAATTTATTTTTCTTTTCAATAAATAGTAAAAAACCACTTAGGCATTTATCATCCTATTCGCCAATAAGCAGCAATAATTCTGCCATTTTTGTTGCTTCAATAGCCACGCAAAAGTATCATAAAATTCTGAATTATTGTTCGCTAATTTTTGATCTAAAAACGTACTTGTTTTTCACCGGAAAAACAATAATCTAAAAAGACATGGAAACTTTTTTAGGGCACTTCTAATAATTAACTACTTGCATATTAGCGATATAAGTTGTATATTTGCCTACAATAAAACGGTATCTTATGTCAAGAACAACGAACTATAAACCCAGCGGTCGGATAGGG
>JAISHW010000088.1 GCA_031262365.1 Lentimicrobiaceae bacterium | reverse complement strand
TGGAAGAATTATTATCAAAAAATGCTTCCTTTGCAAAGCAATGACAGGACTAAAAAACATTTGTAAAGTTATAACAGTATTTAATTATTAACCTGTAAACTTTTTTTAGGACGAGACAGGCCGATGTCCTCGATGCGTTGCGCTTCGTCGATAACTACCACTCTCTTGTTGCCGATAATCGCTCTCAGACGCGTGGAAGTCATATTCTCGAAGAGCCTACGAACGTCCATCTCGTCGCCATTGAGAAACAACACATATTCCGTGTCGGGAAACAACGTCCTGAGCATCGTGGTTTTGCCCACTTGACGTGGACCCATAACGATGATGGCTTTGCCGCTACCAAGCCGCGAAGAGATGCTTTCGGTAAGAATTCTACTAATCATAACGATGCTTTTACCGCTGCAAAAGTACGACATTTGCGGATTACAATCCATAAATGTCATGCTTTTTTTGGATTTGAGGAGAGAAGAAGGACTTGAAAGTCTTTAAGATCGAATTTATCGCTACGATAGAACCAGATACTGGTCTTCACCGGCATGACAAGGACGGAAAAGTCATTCCGACGAAGGTCGGAATCCATTGTACGAATAAGCAAAGCCTTATTCTTTTCTTTACAATGGATGCCGTCCTCCGACGGCATGACCAGTCTTGATTTCTAACGTTTTAACAAAAATTAGCCTTTACGTCGTTGTTTGTTTTAAATTTGTGCTTGTTTTTACGGTCGTTATCAAATTGATCTAACTCCTACAATTACATGAAACTTTACACCACAAACTTAGTCAAAAAATACCGTCAGCGCACGGTCGTCAACAGCGTGAGTATCGAAGTCAATCAAGGCGAAATTGTGGGTTTGCTTGGACCAAACGGTGCCGGAAAAACAACGACTTTTTACATGATTGTCGGGCTTATCAAGCCATTAGAAGGTCATGTATATCTCGAAAATGAAGACATTACCAAACTTCCGATGTATAAACGTGCACAACACGGCATTGGTTATTTAGCACAAGAAGCCTCCGTTTTTCGTCAAATGAGCGTCGAAGACAACATTTTGTCGGTCATGCAATTCAAAAAAATGACCAAAGAAGCGCAACACGAGCGATTGGAAAGTCTGTTGGAAGAATTTGGCTTAAATCACATTCGGAAAAGCAAAGGAATTCAACTTTCCGGTGGCGAACGACGGCGTACCGAAATCGCACGTGCGTTGGCAGTCGATCCGAATTTTATTTTGCTCGACGAACCTTTTGCCGGTGTCGACCCAATTGCGGTCGAAGACATTCAAAGCATTGTTGCAAAGCTAAAACACAAAAACATCGGAATCTTAATTACCGATCACAACGTACACGAAACCTTGTCAATTACCGATCGCGCTTACCTGCTTTTCGAAGGTTCGATATTAAAAGCCGGCACGTCGGAAGAACTTGCTGCCGATGCACACGTAAGAAAAGTGTATTTGGGACAGAACTTCGAACTTCGTAAAAAAGAGTTGTAATTCCGCTGTCAATTAACGAGCATAATCACAAGCGAAATCAAGAAATAAACCAGCATAATAAACGGAACAGCCAAAACCTGAAGCCAAACGAGCAACACAAGTGCTATTGTAATAAATATCCATCGAAATTCATTTCCTTTCCACTTAAAACGCAATGATTTAAACGAGAAAAAAGGAATATTCGAAACCATCAGCAACGAAAATACAACGGCAATAGCAATATACAAATAATTATTTGTAAACACTTGATAAGTAAATGATTGGCTTTCGTACAAATACTGACGAATTATTGGAAGCGAAGCCACAAAAATAGCCATAGCCGGTGTCGGCAATCCGATAAATGAAGCCGTTTGTCGGGTATCAACATTGAATTTTGCCAATCGTAAAGCAGCGAAAATGGGCAACAAAAAAGCAAGCAATAAAAACAAATCAAGTTGCTCGAAGACAATGTACGAACGCCTGCCATGACTCAATTCCATTAAAGAATATAAAATAAAACCGGGTGCTACACCAAATGAGACCACATCGGCTAAAGAATCCAATTCGACACCCATTTTCGATTTTGCATGCAGCAATGAAGCCGAAAAACCATCGAAAAAATCACAAACAGCGGCGCAAAAAATCATCCAGCCTGCCAACGACGGATCGCCTTTCATGACAAATAAAATGGATAAACAGCCGAAAAATAAGTTGAACGATGTAATTGTATTCGGAATTGCTTTTATTAATTTCATACGATATACTGTTTTGTTTCAGCAACAAAAGTAAGAAGACTTTGCCGGTTGACAAATTATTTATTTTCCGCAAAGATAACACACCAATACTTTCTTTAAATTTGCGCCTTAAAATTTCATCATCATGAAGACAAAAATCACGTTACTCTTTTTATTCATCGGATGTTCGATCGTTGCTACGGCACAAACGCTGGAACTATCGGGCGAATTGCGTCCGCGTTTCGAAGCTAATTATGGTTTTGGTACCGCGCCAACAGAAGACGATGTTGCTACATTCTACGTTACGCAACGTTCGCGCATCAACGCCGGTTTATATTTCAAAAATTACAGTTTTTACGTGAGTTTTCAAGATATTCGCGTGTGGGGAAGCGACAATGTGGCTTCGAACACCGGAACAAATTTCAGTACCGGAACATCAGGAATTCATCAAGCATGGGGCGAGTTTAAATTCAGTCCGAAATCGAATGTTCGTGTCGGTCGGCAAGTTTTCAGTTACGATCAACAACGTTTGCTTTCGGCAAGAAATTGGAATCAAGCCGCTTTAAGTTACGATGCTGTTCGTTTTCACACACAAGTAAAAGACATTCAGCTCGATCTTGCCGTTTCGTACAACAACGATTCGGATAAAGGCAGCAATGCCGGATTTGGTGTCGACGATTTCAACATGACACGAATCGAATACCGTTTGCGTACGCTTAATTTCTTGCATCTGAAAAAAGATTTCTCGAAAACATTCAGTCTTTCATTTTTAGCCATGCTAACCGGTTATCAGAAAAGCGATACCTGCAATGTCATTTACCTTATGGGAACATACGGTTTTTACGGTGCTTTTCGCAACGAAGGATTAGAAGCCAAATTCAATGCCTATTATCAAAACGGAAAAAGCCAAAAAGGACTTGATGTGTCGGCTTTCATGGCAACAGCCGAACTAAAATATCACCTTAACAAAGGCGGTGCCGGTATTGGCGGCGATTATTTTAGCGGAAACGATGTGAAAAAACACAGTAATTCGAACAAAGAACACAATTTCGACCTTTTATACGGAACACGACGTGGTTTTTTGGGCTATTTAAATCAGTATACATTAATTAAAAAAGACACAAAAGGAGGCGGATTGATTGACATCTATCCAAATGTGTATTTGAAAGTTTGCGACAAAGGCAAACTCGATATTGCTTACCATTTGTTTTATTTAGCCAATCCGGTTGTGGATCCGCTATCCGAAAGTCGTTATTTAGATGGTTCGTTAGGAAGCGAAATCGACATCACTTACACACACACTTTTTCAAAATCAATTGAACTGAGTGGCGGATGCTGTTATTACGTTCGTAATGAAACGTTCGACAAAATAAAATATGAAAATCCTAATAATGCCGAAAATCCTTATTTCGGATGGATCATGCTGACATTCAAACCAAGCTGGAAAATAAGCCATTAAGCATTTTTTGATAAATGTGCGACGTAAAAAAAATTGAAATAACAGCATACGATTATCCATTAGACGAGGAGCGTATCGCGAAATTTCCGCTCGCACAACGAGACACATCTAAATTGCTTGTCTTAAAAAACAAGAAAATAGAAACGCATGTTTTTCATGAAATCGGAACATTACTTCCGTCTAATTCCCTATTGGTTTGCAACGAAACAAAGGTTATTCAGGCACGTTTACAATTTCGAAAAAATGAAACCAGTGCACTCATTGAACTTTTTTGTTTAGAGCCGTTCGAAACCGATTATCAAATTGTTTTCGGACAAGGATCGCCTGTTGTATGGAAATGCTTGGTCGGCAATTCGAAAAAATGGAAAGAAGGAGTCCTTCTCTTACAGATTCCTCTTGCTGATCAAATTGTTGAACTGAAAGCCGAACGCCTCGAAAAAAAAGAAACACATTCGCTCATACGTTTTTCGTGGAATCCTGCAAAAATTTCTTTTGCTGCATTGCTCGAAGTAGCCGGAAAAACACCGCTTCCACCCTACCTGCATCGCGAATCCGAACAAGAAGACAAAGAGCGTTATCAAACTGTATTTGCTCGTTTCGACGGTTCTGTAGCTGCTCCAACAGCCTCTTTACATCTGACCGAAACGTTGATGTGTGCGTTGCAACAACAAGGACATCGGTTCGCTTTTCTTACACTTCATGTCGGAGCAGGTACTTTCAAACCTGTTGCTTCACAAACAATTGGCGATCACGAAATGCATTCGGAAACCATCATCGTTTCGAAACAAAGCATCGCAAATCTTATCGAAACAATCGGAAATCCGATTATTGCTATCGGAACAACAAGTTTTCGCACTTTGGAAAGTTTGTATTGGTTTGGTGTCATGTTAGGCAATGAAAAAAACTTTTCTAAACCATTTCACTTGGACCAATGGTATCCGTATCAGCAACAAGTATCCGAAATTTCGACAGAACAAGCACTTCAAAATATTGTTACCTATCTTGAACAAACACAGCAAACAAAATTTGTTGCTTCGACAGCTTTGATGATTGTTCCCGGATACCGATTCAAGGTGGCAACCGGAATCGTTACAAATTTTCATCAGCCTAAAAGCACTTTGTTGCTGTTAGTTTCGGCACTGATTGGCGAACAATGGAAAAAAGTATACGATTATGCCTTGAAAAATAATTTTCGATTCTTAAGTTATGGCGATAGCTGTCTTTTCATCCCATAAAACTTGTGCCTTTCGAATCAAAAACACACAAAAATTTCACCTAAATTTCTATGGTAAGTGCATGCGTATGCGCGAAGCAACAATATCAATAGCGACTTGATTTCCACCGCCTTCCGGAATGATAATGTCGGCAAAACGTTTTGTTGGGTCGATAAATTGCATGTGCATCGGCTTGACAAATGTTTCGTAATGTTTCAACACATCGATAAAAGTCCGTCCACGTTCTTCGATATCGCGCCTAATGATGCGTATCAACCGTTCGTCGCTGTCTGTGTCAACAAAAATCTTGATATCCATTCGTTCACGTAATTCGGAATTGGTAAGTACCAAAATTCCTTCTACAATGATGACACGCGTAGGCGTTACATCAACAGTTTCTGAAGCTCGTGTACAGGTAATATAATCGTAAATGGGCATTGCAATATTGTTACCTTGTTTGAGCTGATCGAGATGTTCGATTAATAATTCGAATTCAATGGAATTGGGATGGTCAAAGTTGATTTTTTTCTTTTCTTCGGGCGTTAAACTTCCATTATCTCGGTAATAGGAGTCTTGTGAAATTACGGAGACAGAGCTGTTTGGCAACGATCGAATGAGTTTCTTTACTACCGTCGTTTTGCCCGATCCCGAACCACCTGCTATTCCAATAATTAACATTTAAAGTCGATTAATACGAGTCAAATATAGAAAAAATATACAAAAACGCTCAAAAACCATCTTTCTCGTTTGTAACGCTCCCTAAAGAAGCACACTAAAAACTTGGAGTTTTCGGGCGTTTTTCTTTTCTTATCTTACATTAAGAAGCTCAACAGAATACCTGCTGCCACTGCCGAGCCGATTACTCCGGCAACGTTTGGTCCCATAGCGTGCATGAGCAAGTGATTTGTTTTGTCGTATTTCAAACCTTCTACTTGCGACACGCGCGCACTGTCAGGAACAGCCGACACGCCGGAGTTTCCAATCAACGGATTGATTTTGTTTCCGTCTTTTAAGAAAAGGTTGAATATTTTTACAAAAAGAACTCCCGATGCCGTTGCAATGACGAATGAAGCAGCTCCTAAACAAAAAATACCGATTGATTTCATGGATAGGAATGAGGTTGCTTGAGTAGAAGCACCGACAGTAAGACCAATCAAGATGGTTACGATATCGATCATCGGACCGCTTGCTGTTGTTGCCAAGCGTTTTGTTACACCACTTTCTTTCAATAAGTTTCCAAAGAAAAGCATTCCTAATAATGGCAAACCTGACGGAACGATAAAAGTTGTTAGCAGGATTCCTATGAGAGGAAAGATGATTTTTTCTCTTTTCGAAACCGGTCGTGGTGCTTTCATACGAATCACGCGTTCTTTTTTCGTTGTAAGCAAACGCATGATCGGTGGTTGAATTACCGGTACTAAAGCCATGTACGAATAGGCAGATACGGCAATTGCTCCCATGAGTTCGGGTGCTAATTTCGATGAAAGGAAGATTGCTGTCGGACCATCAGCACCGCCAATGATACCAATAGCACCGGCTTCGGCAGGATTGAATCCTATTGCTAACGCAATGGCGTAAGCACCGAAAATACCCACTTGTGCCGCTGCTCCGATGAGCATTAGTTTTGGGTTGGATATCAAAGCCGAAAAATCAGTCATGGCACCGATTCCCAAGAATATCAAAGGAGGATACCAGCCGTTTTGCACACCATGATATAAAATATTCAACACACTACCTTCTTCATAGATGCCTATTTTAAATCCGGGATAAAAAGGAATGTTTCCCAGAATCATTCCAAATCCGATTGGAATCAATAATAAAGGTTCGTATTCTTTGGTTATAGCAAGTGTAATGAACAACAGTCCGAAGGCAATCATAACCACATGTCCCCAAGTAAAATTGGCGAATGCTGTATATTCCCAAAACTGGAACATCTGATTTTTTACAAAATCTATAAATCCTGATGATGCTTCAAGTGTGGTCATAATGTTATTCTCCTATTACGATTAATACATCGCCTTCCATTACAGCACTGCCTTTCGATGTTTTTATTTCGGTAACAGTGCCTGCTTTGTCCGACTCGATAACATTTTCCATTTTCATGGCTTCGAGCATGATTATTTTTTGTCCGATAGAAACTTTGTCGCCAACCTTTACAAAAAGGTCGAGAATAATACCTGGTAGTGGTGCTTTGATGGTTCCTGTTTTTGCGGTTGCTTTTATATTGGCACTTTGATCTGTTGTAGGAACAGCTGTTGAGCGAACCAGTTTTGGTGTTTTTTGTTGTTTGATTTCTTTATCAACGTTAACGGTATAAGGTGTGCCGTTTACTTCAACTTGAATGGTATTGTCTTCGACGCTTTTTATTTCGGTAGCGTATTTATTTCCGTTTATTGTGAATTCGTATTTTTTCATTTTGTGTTGTTTAAAAAGTTTTACCAACAAAGAAGTTTTTTATTTTTTGTATCCAATATTGTTAAAATAGGTGTTCAATCCATGAATTTTTGAACTCCAAGGAGAATAAGTACGCGACACCTTGTTGATTGTTAAAACGGTGTTTTCTAAATCGTGTAGTTCTTCATTATAGAGATGTATAGCTGTAAAAATAGCAGCATAAACTTCGCCGCTTACGTCTGATGTTCCTTTTTGTGTTTCGGCTACATGTACGTTTATTTTCTTTTCATTTTTTGTAGCTGAAGAAATAAAGAACTTTCCGGTCGACTTAAATATAACCGCGAGAAGCAATAAACTAAGAAATACCACAAGTATAGCTACAGATGATATTCCAACGCCTGCAGGATCTTTTTTAGCAATTTCGTCGGCCAATCTTGGCTGGCGGTAATGCAAACTGACAGCCTCTCCCAGATCAATCTTATCAATACCGTTCGAAGTGTTTAACGCAATGAGGTCATACCCGGTTGCCGTTTCGCCGGCGACGTACAATTCTTTTGCTTCGCTATTGTAACTAAAAGCATCTGCACTTCCCGCAAAATACAATTTTTTAACAGATTCGCCTGTGAGATTGATTACAGATAAATAACAGCTGTCGCGGTGCGATGCAAGAAAAACAAGATGATTTTCGTAAATCGCAATACCTTTGGGTCGGTAAATATGTTCAACGTCGTGTCGTTTTGCTACGACATCAACAAGGATGCTTTTGAAAATTTCTAATTTTTCGCCATCGTAACGAATAAGGTCTACCGTGTTGTCGGCATTGTTGAGACCTGCAAAAATGTTGTTTTCTTTGTCGAAAACAAACATTTGAGGAATCAGCGGGTCGTAGGCTTCTTTTTCGATGATGATTTCTTGTACCTGTTCATTGTTTTGTGCCACAACAAATTGTGCGAAAGCAAATACCAACAAAAGCGTTATCCCAATAAATCCGAGTTTCTTTTTCATTTTTTTGTTCTTTTTCTGATTTACAACGGAATGTTCGCGTGTTTTTTAGGTGGATTGGTGTCTTTTTTTGTTGCCAAAGCCTGCAATGCCCTGATGATACGGAAACGTGTATTACGTGGTTCGATGACATCGTCTATAAAGCCGTATTTGGCTGCAATATATGGATTTGCAAATTTATCGGTATATTCTTTTTCTTTTTCAGCAATAAATTTAGCACGTTCTTCAGGGTCGGTAATGTCTTTGATTTGACGACCGAACAATACTTCAGTTGCTCCGCCGGCTCCCATTACAGCGATTTCGGCTGTTGGCCAAGCATAATTGATGTCGCCGCGAAGTTGTTTGCTACTCATCACATCGTGAGCACCACCATACGATTTACGCAATGTAACGGTTACTTTCGGAACAGTAGCTTCGCCGTAAGCAAAGAGGAATTTTGCGCCATGAACGATAATACCACCATATTCTTGTGCAGTTCCCGGAAGAAATCCCGGTACGTCGACTAAAGTTACAATCGGAATGTTGAAACAATCGCAGAAACGAACAAATCGAGCTCCTTTACGTGAAGCATTGATGTCGAGCACTCCCGCTAGGTATTTGGGTTGGTTTGCAACAATTCCAACCGACATGCCGTTGAAACGAGCAAATCCGACAACTAAATTCGCCGCATAATGACGGTGTACTTCCATAAATTCGCCGTTGTCAACAACCGAATGGATTACGTCTAACACATCGTAAGGTTTGTTTGGATTATCCGGAATAATTGCATTTAACGAATCTTCTAATCTCTCAATAGGGTCGGTGTTCATTACCAAAGGCGGTTCTTCGAGGTTGTTTTGCGGTATGAAACTTAGAAGTTTACGAATGAGCATTAAACCTTCTTCTTCGCTGTCGGCAACAAAATGTGTTACACCTGATTTTGAAGCATGAACCATTGCACCACCCAATTCGGCATCGGTAACAACTTCATTGGTAACTGTTTTAACCACTTTTGGACCGGTAACAAACATGTAGCTGTTTTCTTTCGACATCATGATGAAGTCGGTCAAAGCAGGCGAATATACAGCACCTCCGGCACAAGGACCGAAAACAGCAGATATTTGTGGTATGACACCCGAAGCCATAATATTGCGTTGGAAAATTTCGGCATAACCGGACAAACTTTGAACGCCTTCTTGAATACGTGCACCGCCCGAATCGTTCAAACCGATAACAGGCGCACCAACTTTCATGGCTTGGTCCATGATTTTGCAGATTTTCTGTGCAAAAGTTTCGGAAAGTGAACCGCCGAAAACAGTAAAATCTTGCGCGTAAACGTAAACTAATCTTCCATCGATGGTTCCGTATCCGGTAACAACACCATCACCAAGATATTGCTGATCGGCAAGACCAAAATCGGTCGCACGGTGTGTTACAAACATGTCAAACTCTTCGAAACTACCTTCGTCGAGCAACAGTTCGATACGTTCGCGCGCCGTTAGTTTTCCTTTAGTGTGTTGTGAATCAATACGTTTTTGTCCGCCTCCTAATTTGGCTGCAACACGCTTTTCTAATAATTCCTTTATTTTATTTTCTATCGACATGGTGATGGGATATATGATTAGGGTTATTTATTTTTGTCTTCGCAGAGTTCGGTCAAAACACCGAAAGTTGATTTCGGATGTAAAAAGGCAATATCAAGCCCCTCGGCTCCTTTGCGCGGTTTGGTGTCGATCAGACGAATTCCTTCATTTTTTGCATCTTCTAAAACATTTTCGAGATCGTTTACAGCAAAAGCAATATGATGAATGCCTTCGCCTTTGTTGGTGATAAATTTCCCGACAGCACCTTCAGGATCAGTACTTTCGAGCAATTCAATTTTTGTTTGACCAATTTTAAAGAAAGCGGTGCGGACTTTTTGTTCGGCTACTTCTTCGATGGAATAACAGGGTGTTCCAAGTAATTTTTCGTAGAACGGAATCGCTTCTTCTAATTGTTTAACGGCGATTCCAATATGCTCAATATGAGTAGGTTTCATGCTATTTGAATAATTTGTATTTTCTGTAAAAAAGATGCCCGCAAAATTAGATAAATTATCTGTTAATCCTCTTGATAAATCGTGCTTTTTTAACTTTATTTAAAGCGAATGGTTTTTCATTTTTATTCGATTGGTTTTTTTTGATTAATTTGCGCAAAATTTCATCAAAATGAGGACGAAAATAACAATCATACTAATTATCCTTTGTCTTTCGCGGATTGCAACGGCACAAACCTTTACCGATGTACAGGCAAAATTAACCGGATTAGCCGAAAGTAGTTGCGGTTGGATAGATATTAATCGCGATGGCGATTTAGACATTATTGTTGCGGGCAATTATTTTGACAACTCGAAGATCAATATAAAAACAACGATTTATTCAAACCAACGAAACGAACTATTTACTGCCATTATACGTAATTTACCACATTTTTATAAAGGGGATTTTGCTTTTGCCGACTTTAATCTCGATGGTATTCAAGATGTTGCTGTCGTTGGCGAAAACCCATCAGGAAAACCAATTGCCCAGATTTATAAGGGAACGGCAAATGGAAATTTCACGCTGACAAACATTGCTTTAGAACCGGTTCGTTATGCTTCGGTCGATTGGAGTGATTTTGATAATAATGGAGCTTCTGACCTTTTAATTACAGGTGAAAGTGCTAACAACGGGCTTGTAAGTTTTGTTTACAGAAACAACAAAAACGGCACGTTTACAAAAATGAATACCGATTTGGTTGGGGTGAAAAACGGCACGTCAAAATGGTTCGATTATAACCTTGATGGTTATCCGGATATTTTATTGACAGGTCAGTCGAATAAAACTCCCGTTACGATTCTTTACAGAAATACAGGTTCCGGATTTGCGCTTGAATCGAGAGAATTTATTGATCTACAAAACAGCAACATCGCCTTTGGAGATGCCGACAATGATGGCGATTTAGATATTCTTTTGTTGGGCGAAACGGCAAACGGACAAAAAGCAACACGTTTGTATCGCAACGACCGTACCAGAGGTTTTCGTCTGATTGACATCGGTTTTGTAAACGTATCGCATGGTTTTGCCGACTGGGGCGATATGGATCACGATGGCGATTTAGATTTGCTCATCAGTGGCGAAGGCAAAAACGGTCCCGTTTCGAAAGTGTATCGCAACGATCGTCGACAAGGATTTGTCGATATTGGTGCTAATGTGATTCCACTGTATATGAGTGATGGTCAATGGGGCGATTACGATTTAGATGGCGATTTGGATATTCTGATTTCGGGTTTATCAACCGATAACCGCGCATACACAAAAGTATATCGAAACGATGGCATAAAAATTAGTAACGATAGTGATTCAGACGACGAGTTAGCTGACTGGGAAATGGAAGGTGAAAACTCACTTCTCTTTGGCGAAACACATATTTCGGAAGACACCAAACCGATTTATTTCTACGTCTATTCTTCGACTTACAGTGATTTGTATGGAACCGGTAAAAAAGATTATTACACGTTCATCAGTCCGATAAAACGTCCGAAACATCAATATGAGATGGAAGACAAATACAACGACCTGATTATAAAAAGCTACCCGAACTGGTCGGAAATTGATCAAGGAAAACTGATCCATGTCGGATTCAGAACCTTGAAAGAAGCCGAAGCCTCGCGCAACGAAATGATGCACCAATACGCCGGAAAAAAGTTTCATATCATTGAATTAAATTGGTGAAATTGAGGCAATAAAGTAATTGTTTAATTGGCGTTTTCAGAGCTTATTTGCATCACAAACAGTCAATTAGCAATAACAAAACAACAGAAACCGTAATTTATTTCATGTTTTCAATTGAATCGTTCCGCCGAAAAACAACAAACTGAAGATTAACAAAAAAACATATAAAGAAAAAACTATTTTTTTTCAATCATTTTTTTACCTTTGCACGCATTAAATGCCTGATGGTGTAATTGGCAACACGTCTGACTCTGGATCAGAAGAGTCCAGGTTCGAACCCTGGTCAGGCAACAAAAAAATGGCTAACATTCTATTTTGTTGGCCATTTTTTACTTTTAAAACGATCCATTAATATATTTCCGGTATTTAAACACTTGATTTTGTTTTGTTAAAAAGATTCTTTCAGAAGATTTTTGTTTTATTTTTGCTGAATAAAACAAACCGACAATTAAAGAAATGAATCCTTTTAAAATATTTGTTGTCGAAGACAACGCCTTTTATTCTGAAATGTTAAAAAGGCATCTTGCGTTAAATCCCGACAACGATGTTCAATCGTTTAAAAGCGGTTCAGAGTGCCTTAAGAACTTGTACAAAAACCCGAATCTGATTTCGCTCGACTACTCGCTTCCCGATATGTCGGGCTTAAGCGTGATGAAAGAAATTAAGAAAAACTATCCTGATATTCCGGTCATTATTGTTTCGGGACAAGAAGATATTTCGACAGCAGTCGAACTACTCCGCGAAGGTGCTTACGATTATTTTGTAAAAACGGAAGATGTAAAAAACCGCCTTTGGAACGTTGTGAACAAAATAAAAGAAACGCTTTCATTGAAAGACGAAATCAGTTTGTTAAAAGAAGAAATTGGAAAAAAATACGAATTTAGAAACGTCATCAAAGGCAATAGTCCGGCAATCAAACAAATATTCGGACTGATTGAAAAATCGACCAAAAGCAACATTTCTATTTCTATTACCGGCGAAACAGGAACCGGTAAAGAACTTGTTGCCAAAGCAATACATTACAATTCGTCGCGAGCTAAAAAACCTTTTGTAGCCGTTAACGTTGCCGCTATTCCACACGAATTGATCGAAAGCGAGCTTTTTGGACACGAAAAAGGAAGTTTTACCGGTGCCATTACCCGAAAAATCGGAAAATTTGAATTAGCAAACGGAGGCACCTTGTTTTTAGACGAAATCGGCGAAATGGATCTCAACATGCAATCGAAAATTCTGCGCGTGTTACAAGAACGCGAACTGAATCGAATTGGAGGAAACACCAACGTTAAAATCGATGTAAGATTGATTGTTGCTACGCATCGTAATCTTACCGAAGAGGTCAAAAAAGGAACTTTTCGTGAAGATTTATATTACCGACTACTTGGTTTACCAATCGAATTACCACCACTCCGACAACGCGGCAACGATATTCTTTTGCTTGCAAAATATTTTCTCGACGAGTTTTGTAAAGAAAACAAACTTCCGCTGCTTGTCATCAGCGAATCGGCACAAAAAAAATTGATGAATTACTCGTTTCCGGGCAATGTTCGCGAATTACGCGCCATTATGGAACTTGCTGCCGTGATGACCGATAACGATCAAATTGAAAACATTCATATCATCTTTAATTCGACCGATAAAACACGTGATTTTTTGATTCAAGAAGACACTTTAGAAGGCTATACACAACGTATCATTCGGCATTATTTAGATAAAAATGATAACAACGTCGTGTTAGTCGCGAAAAAATTAGACATCGGAAAATCGACTATTTATCGCATGTTGAAAGAAAATAAAGTTTAAAAATGGCTTTATACGATTGCGAGAAATTGAAACGCTACATTGGCGACGATCCGGAAGCACTGAAAGAAATGCTGATTTTGTTCATTGATTCGACTGTTGAAAACATGCAGGAAATCAAAGATGCTTTCGAACAAAAAAATATGTGCGAACTAGAAAAAGCAGTTCACAAACTCAAACCAACATTAGAAATCTATTCAATAGATACACTTTATGATCCTGTTCGCGAACTCGAAAAACAAGCGAATCAAAACGAAACGATTGAAAATATCAAATCAAATTATGAACTTGTCATGAACTCATTAAATGAAGTTCTTGACGCGATGAGAAAAGAAACCGAATAAAATCTTACTCTGTTTTTATCACTTCAAAATTCAACACTTTTTTTGCCACATAACTCGTATCAGGCGGATCAGTCGTGATTTTTTTTTCCAATTCGGTAACGGATCCTTTTATTTGAATTTTACCCTCGTTTTTATAAACCGATGAAGTCATTCGTGTGTAAGTTCCACCAAAATCGCTTCTTGTAAAATTAAAACTGTAACCCCCGTTGTAGTAACCCGAAAAAATATTTGTGTACAAATCCTGTTGACCTATATTGATACCAACTCCCGAAGTTTCTCCTTCGGTTACAATTAAATAGATTGAATCGGCTTCGGTAACGATAGCGGAGCCATCGCCTTTAAAAGTTTTGTATTCGCCCGAACCAACATAATTTCCTATTACATCGGATTTTACACAATCAGTACACCAAATAGCTCCATTGTTATCATCATCGTCTTTGCACGACGAAAAAACGACAGCAACAACCACAGCAAAAAACAGCAGCGAAAAAGTATTTTTTTTCATTTCAGTATTTTTTAGTCCACGAGTAATTTTTTGATGCCTCGAACTTTTTCTTTTGTAAGAATTTCGATAAAATAAACGCCTTTTGCGAGTTCATCTGTCGAAACAGACAAGGCATCTGTATCGCAAAAGTATATTTTTTTCAACAATTTTCCGTTCTGATCGCGTATAAACACATCGCCCGTTTGAATGGTATTCAACCGAATAGTAACTTCATTTGTTGCAGGATTTGGAAACAGTTTGAAATCATTTGTTTGTGTTTGTTCAAATTCTTGTTGACCGATAATTGTCTTGTCGAAAACACCCAATGTATATTCACCGCTTTTTAAGTCATTGATAAACAGATAACCTGTTGACCATGTTCCTTGTGCTATAAAAGGCATCTGTTGCCAGTCGGAAGCCGTATTTGGGCGGTAAAGCAAGACAATCGAATCGTTCGAAGACTGAATCAATCCGGCATCTAATGTATTTGTTTTCTGATAATAGAAACGTGCGCGCGTTTGCGGCGTGTCAGTTGTTAGCATTTCGACCGACCAATATCGATCGGGCGAAGTTCGTAATCCTAAAACAGGTGTCCGAATGGTGTCGGGAGCAACCCAATGATGATTGATTCGCACAAAAAACGGATCATTCATTGCATCGGAATAGATGCGAAGTCGCGCTGTTGAAAAATCGTATTCGCCTGTTTCTGAAATAATTTGTTCTTCCGACGAACAAGCATCAGCTGTTTTATCGAAATAATCGACGATAACCAGAGCCGGTTCAAAATCGAGTGTTTTTACCGAATGTCCTGTTTTTCCGCTAAAACAAACCGTATCGATATGTCGCACGTTCCAATCGGCATCCATAAAAGCCAATTCAACGATGCACGAATTGCCGATGTGATCAGCTCCACGGTGTTTTTGCCGCACGAAAACATGTACATCGTAATTCGATCCATTTGATTCTGTACGAATCGAATCGATTGCATAATGCGGCGATCCCTGCGTGAAAACCCATGTTTCGAAAAAATCGGTCAGGTCGATTCCTGTGTGTATCGACAAGAAATCGCGCAGATTTTCGGAAGTTGCCGATTGGTAAGCATAAGCGTTTAAATAGGCTTTTATGGCATCGAAAAATACCGTTTCGCCCAAATAATTCATCAATGTGTGTACAACGGTCGCGCCTTTTTCGTAAACGGTTGTCCCATAAGTATATGTAGTTGGCATATTGTTGAGCGAGAGGAACGAACCGTCGTCGATATGTGCTTTTCGGAGCACATCGTTAATGCGTTTTGTCATATCGTCGCGATATGTTTGTTCGTCATAGATTTCTTTTTTGTAATACGCGCCGCAAAAAGTTGCCCAACCTTCGTTGAGCCACATATCGCCGGCATTAGCGCAAGTAACTTGATTGCCGAACCACATATGCGAAAGTTCGTGTGCGACTAAATATTCGTTTTGCAAATTACTGCTAAAAGCCGAATACGGAAAAGCAATGTTATCAACATGTTCCATCGCTCCGATAGCCGTTCCGACATAACCGACACGATTGAACGGATAGGATCCGTAATGCATTTCGAAATGCGCCATGATTTCGTGAATATGTTCGAATGTTGCTGCTACTTTGTTGATTTCGGTTGGACGCGCATAAACGGTTATTGGAATTTCGGCTTCTAAACCTTGATACACATCGCTATAGAGTTCGTAATTGCCAACGGCTACCGAAATCAAGTAGGTTGAAATTTCTTGTTCTATGTTCCATTTCCATGTTTCGGTGCCGTCTCCATTTGAAACAACTTCAGTAAGCAAACCTCCCGAAATGGCTTTTTTGCCCTCCGGAACGGTAACAAAAACTTCGTAAGTTGCTTTGTCGGAAAAATTGTCGTTGCACGGAAACCAAGTTTTTCCTAAATTGTGCGGATCGCTCTGAAAACCAACACCTAAATTAAATGCGTATTCGCCATTGTAGTGAAATCCTCCCCAATCTTCGTGAAATGGCAAACCGGAATAAGCGATTTGTATTTCGATGGATTGATCCGGATTAAGTATCGAAACAAATGTAATCGACAGATTATCATCGTGTTGCGAGAAACTTGATATGTTTGCCGTATTTGATATGATTTGTGAAACGTTTAAGTCTTTCAGTTCCAAACGAATCTTATTTGTCGGAACGAGTGTTTGAAAACGCACAGTTGTTGTTGCCGAAATTTCACGCGATGTGAAATTGATTTCGTGCAATTCGATGCGGTAATGTTGCGCATCAAGTGTGTCGCTGATGGCGGCTTTTGTTTCGTTTAAAACGAATACCGGCAATAAAAAGAGTGTGACTTTAAATAATTTACTTCTTGTAATTTCTGTGATTTTTATCGGTTTTTTTCTCTTCATACTTTCTTCTGTTCGGGGTTTTTATTCTTTTTCTATCAGTTTAAAAGTCAATTTTTTATGAATTAAATCGACCGCGCTAACAAGCACCTGCACGTCGTCGCCAAGTTGGTAAATGCGACCGAATTGTTGTCCGATGATTTGAAAATTATCTTCATCTAAATAATAAAAATCGCCTTTCATTTCGTTGTAGCGCACCAGTCCTTCGCTTTTGCTGTCTTTCAATTCGACAAAAAGTCCCCATTTGCTCACGCCAGAAATCAATCCGGAGAATGTTTTACCGATTTTATCTTGCAAATATTCAGCTTGTTTGAATTTAATCGACTCGCGTTCCATTTCGGCGGCGCGACGTTCCATTTCGCTTGAGTGGCGACAAATTTCTTCAAAAGCAACTTCATCGACCGAAGGTTTGTTTTCGATCAGATAACGTTCGATTAAACGATGTACAATCAAGTCGGGATAGCGGCGAATTGGCGAGGTGAAATGCGTATAATACGGAAAAGCCAAACCATAATGACCAATATTTTGTGTGCTGTATTCGGCTTTTGCCATTGTGCGGATAGCGACCGTTTCGATCAGGTTTTTTTCGCCTTTTCCTTCGACTGATTTAAACAGGTTGTTGTACGATTTGACAAGTTTTTGTCGCGAACTGATGTTCATGGCATAACCTAAGCGGCTTACTAATTGCACAAATTTGCTCAATTTTTCGGGATTCGGTTCGTCGTGCACACGAAACACAAATGTTTTTTGTTTGCCTTTTGTTTTTCCGAAACGTTCGGCAACACGGCGGTTTGCCAATAACATAAAATCTTCGATTAGTTGGTGGCTTTCGTTTTGTTCGCGCACATACGTGTCGATTGGTTTTCCGTTTTCGTCTAACACAAAACGAATTTCTTCCGAATGAAAATTGATTGATCCTTTGCGCACCCGTTCTTCACGCAGCTTTGTTGCTAACGTATTTAAAATCAGGATTTCTTCTTTGTAATCACCTTCGGATCCTTCGAGCATTTCTTGTACTTCTTCGTAAGTAAATCTTCGGTTCGAAAGAATTACGGTTTTGCCGATCCATTCGTTTTGAATTGTGGCATTTTCATCTAACTCAAAAACGATCGAAAAGCACAATTTTTCTTCATTCGGACGCAACGAACAGACTTTGTTTGAAAGTATTTCAGGCAACATCGGAATCACACGATCGACTAAATAAACCGAAGTTCCGCGATCGAAAGCCTCGTCGTCGATTGGTTTTCCGGGTTTTACATAATGTGATACGTCGGCGATGTGTACGCCAATTTCCCAATTGCCGTTTTCGAGTTTGCGGAGCGAAAGTGCATCATCGAAATCTTTTGCATCGATTGGGTCGATGGTAATGGTGAAAATCTCGCGGAAATCGCGGCGTTTGCTGTATTCGGTCGGGTCGATTTGTTCGGGAATGGCATTGGCTTCTTGTTCGACTTCTTTCGGAAAATGCAATGGAAATTCATATTCTGACAAAATCGATTGCATCTCGACTTCGTTTTCGCCCGGCTTGCCAAGCACTTGAACGATCTCACCAAAAGGATTTCTCGCCGATTGAGGCCAGTCGGTAATGCGAGCAATGACTTTATCGCCTTTGCGAGCTCCTTTGTAATCGCTTTGCGGAATAAAAATATCGACCGGCATGTTGTTGCTGTCGGGAACTAAAAACGCAAAATTTCGCTCGATATGAAGCACCCCGACATAATCCGTTTTTTTGCGTTCGATCACATCGACAATTTCACCTTCTATTTTACGATTTTTCCGTTTCGGAAACAGCATTACTTTCACTTTGTCGGCATGAAGTGCTTCTCCGGTGTTTGCCACATCAATAAAAATATCTTCGCCGCCTTCGTCGGGAGTTACGTATGCTTTTCCGGTACTTTTCATGTCGACAATTCCCGTAATATACTGTTTCTTAGGGATAAATTGTTCGAAATACGCTTTGCTCAGCAAGTAGCGAAACGGACGTTCTTCGATGAGCTTTCCTTCCGAAAAAAGCTCAAGCAGGATGTTGTGTACGACATCTTTTCCGGCGGTATCGGTAATGCCGAGAATTTTACTTATTTGTTTGTAATTCATCGATTTGAACGGATTTTCGCCGAAAATCGTAAGAATAGCATTTGTAAACGCTATTTTTTTTCCTAAACTTTTTGTTTTTTTTCTCGACATTGTTGATGTGTTTTTCGTCAGGATGTTGCAACGAACAAATGTACCGAAAAATTGCGGGCGAATTGCTTGAACAGCTCAAATAGCTTTCTTTTTAGTGGCTTGCGGCGAAAAATATTCGAAAAACCATATCAAACTATTGACTTTTCTATTTCGATATTTTACTTTTGGAAAAGTTTTTTTATAACCGCATAAAGCCATAAAAGGATTGGCATTCCAAAGTCGGGAATGTGAAAACGAAAACCAGCATTTGGGAGGTTCATTTGAAATTATAAACGAAGGTTGTACGTCTAATTGTCAATAAAAATTAAATTATTATGAAAAATTTATTATTAATATCAATACTATTTTTATCAAGTGTAATGGTATTTGGACAAGATACCTATAGAGGTAAAATTAATATCGACGCTACTCCACCTATTTCAGAGCCTTATGATTATGATTTGGTTTACGGCTTAAGAACAACTTCTGAATCCTATTATTTAGAAATTAATTCGAATATGGTTTTAGATGAGGATCCGCTAATTATTGATGGTATCGAATATTTTAATGGCGATGAAGTTGAAATAACAGGAATTGCTACGACGTATGTAGATTTGTGGGAATTGGAATACCATGTTCTCGAAGTTATTAGCATCAAAAAGTTAAATCGTGAAAGAGGTAAAATTATAGCTATGGATATGCCACATATAACAGAGCCACCCTTACCAGGTACCGTATTCGGCTTCGAAACAACTTCTGATAATTATGTTTAATGATTATCCGCCGTTATACCTAAATTGATTTTTGTAGCTGACGGCAGCCACCATCAGTCTATCAAACAGGCATTCGCCGAAATATCGTCTATTAAATTTGTAGCAGAACTCGTT
>JAISHW010000052.1 GCA_031262365.1 Lentimicrobiaceae bacterium | reverse complement strand
AACTTCTAAAAATCCCAATCTCTGCGTTACGCTTCTTCAACAAAATGCTCATTTACATTAGTAAACTCCGCTTTTGTTTCAGTCGCAAGCCTTGATATTGAAATTTCTAGAAGTTCCCTAAACCGGAAAAGTAAGTCGATAAGAAAATTTTGAGAATAGTTCGCCGCCCATAAAGTTGTAACTAAAAAGTCTTGGAATTCTTGTAACGAACTCTTTCCGTGTACTTTATAAAACATTTAAAATGGAAGATTTTTTTAAAGACCAATCCGGAAGCATCACCGTGTGCGATAAAAATGCAACGGTAATTTATCAAAATACACGTTCGATAGACACATTTTCCAACGTATGCGGAAAAAGCCTTTTCGATTGCCATCCGCCACAAGCAGCCGAAAAAATACGCGAAATGCTTCAAACCGGTATTCCAAATGCTTATACCATTGAGAAAAATGGCAAGAAAAAAATCATCTATCAAACCGCTTGGAAAAATGAAGCCGGCGCAATTGCCGGATTAATCGAATATTCTTTTGAAATCCCATTTGACATGCCTCATCATGTTCGAGGATAAGACACGTTGTATATGTGATATGTCCTTTTATTTGCGAATGGTTTATGAGTTGTGTTTATGAAAAAGGTTATATTTGGGGGGTGGGAAGGAAATGTTGCACGTTAGCGGTCAGCTTAGGACGGACACGTAGACAACGAACAAACAACAGAAAATAAATGGCAAAAACAAATACAGACAACATAGAACTTTACTGCGTAAGAGCAGAATTTGGAACTTACACGAAACAATTTATTGACGGCAATTATGTTGCTATTGGTTGGTTACCTGACAACGACCTTTCCGACATCACGACAAGAGACGAATTATATCCTTTGTATAAAGCCGAATATCCAAACGACACAAGCAATGTAGTCATTGGACAACAAGTCGGACAAATTGCACGATTTCTTTTAGAAATGAAAGCAGGCGACTATGTAATTACACCTGCACAAGACACAGAATTTATTTATTACGGAGTTGTTGAACAAAATGCATATTTTTTCGCTGACAATTCTGACGGTTGCCCGTATTTACATCGCAAAAAGGTAAAGTGGAACAAAACACCAATTCAAAGAAGCCAATTTTCTGTTCCGTTTCAAAACACAATTCGTTCTTCGTTGACAGTTTTCTACATCAATCACAAAAAGAACTTTTTTACGACAATTGGAAAACCTGAATTAGTTCCAGACAACGAAACAAAAATCGAAGTCGACTATTACACATCTATTCTAAACAGAATACTTGAATTAGACGACCAAGAATTTGAAATTTTAATTACGCATATTTTGAATGCACTTGGTTTTGAAGGTTCAGAACATAAAGGAAAAGTCGGAGACGGTGGCGTTGACGCAACAGGCGAATTGAACGTAGCGAATATGGCAAAAATAAAATTGTTTGTTCAAGCGAAACGTTACAAACTTGGTTCAAAAATTCAAGCAAATGTGGTAAAAGCGTTACGAGCAAACATTCCTGCGGGCGGACAAGGTGCATTTATTACGACAGCAGACTATCAACCAGCCGCAAAAGAAATTGCTGTTGAACAAGGTTTTCCAAGAATTGGGTTAATAAATGGCGAACAGTTGGTTGACATTTTAGCTGAACATTGGAACGAAATCCCAAATGAATTTAAAGACAAATTGAGTTTAAAAATAGGTTTAGTTCCAAACTAAAATCAAAAGACACTTGACAATAAAACAACGAAAATACAAAGACGAAAAAGCCGAACGCACAACAAGGGTTTAGCATCTGGCGAACTGAATCAAAACCTGACAAAATTCTATAAGCAACAAACGAGTTTTTACAATATCATAGCCCTATGATACAGGATTTCAAATTAAATTTATATTGAAAAAAGAAGTGAACATAGAGAACACATACAAGCAAGATTTTGAGCATATTCTAACACTCATAACCGAAGCAAGAAACCGAGTTTACAGCAAAGCAAACAGCGAGTTGGTTTTGTTGTATTTTAACGTGGGCAAAGTTGTTTCCGACAGGGTAAACACAGGGAAATGGGGCGAAAATATCGTTCAACAATTATCTGATTTCATTCTATCAAGAGTTCCCAATCTTTCGGGTTTCAACCGCAGAGGCTTGTATAGAATGAAACAGTTTTTCGAGGTGTATTCGGATAATCAATTTTTGTCTTCGCTTTCAATACTCCTAAAAGGTTATGAAAATCAACAAGATACAAAAGTGTCAACAATGTTGACACAATTACAATCGGCTGACGATTTGCCTTCCAAATTTGTGTCAACAGTGTTGGCACAAATTCAATGGTCATCGCATTTGCACATTTTAAACAAGACCAAAACAGCAGAAGAAAAGATTTTCTACATTCTTCACGCCATTAGTCAGCAGCTTTCGGTAAGAGAGTTGGAGCGACAACTCAATACGGCAACATTTGAACGCACAATGCTTAGTAACAAAAGCATTTCAACACTACAAACGCAATTGCCCGAAAATCTTTTCAAAGACCCTTATATTTTTGAATTTTTGGACTTGCCTGACGGACACAGCGAAAAGGATTTGGAAAAAGCCATTACGCTCAATTTGCAAAAATTCATTTTAGAAGTCGGCAAAGATTTTACCTATATGGGTGAACAATACCGCATACAAGCAGGTAACAGAGATTTCCGCACCGACTTGCTTTTTTACCACCGTGAATTAAACTGTTTGGTGTTGTTTGAACTGAAAATTCAAGAATTTGAACCCGAGTTCTTAGGCAAACTCAATTTCTATTTAGGAGCATTAGACAAAGACGTGAAGAAACCACACGAAAACCCAAGTATTGGTGTTCTATTGTGTAAAGGCAAAGACACCGAAGTAGTAGAAATTTCAATGTCAAGAAGTATAAGCCCTGCAATAGTTGCCGATTACGAAACAAAACTGATTAACAAAAAATTATTGGCTAACAAGTTACACCAATTAGGACAAATATTAGACAAACCAAATGAACAAGACGAATGAAAAAAACTCCTGAATTCATCAATGCGCCACCCAAAGCAACAAATTCAAGAGTCATTCCAGCGAAAGCCGGATTCCTTTGTACAAATGAAGCATTTTACCTGCTTGCGGTTTTTTGTTTTTGTTGAACATTGCGTAACAATTAGTCGCTTTTCGAAGCTATAAAAAAAGCGTGAAATCATAATATGATTTCACGCTTTTTTGTCAAATCTTTTTTTAATAGCTATTTCTCAAAGTTTGGACTCATACCTAAATTATACATAATGAAACCGTACATATCCGCATTTTCTTCGATGCGTTTCGATGTTGGTTTTCCGGATCCGTGTCCGGCATTTGTTTCGATACGAACGAGTACCGGATTTTCGCCGGCATGTTTTTCTTGAAGTTCTGCCATAAATTTGAAAGTATGCGCCGGCACCACACGGTCGTCGTGATCGGCTGTCATTGCCAACGTAATCGGATAAGCAACATCTTTTTTTATGTTGTGCAATGGCGAGTATTTGTATAAATAACGGAACATTTCTTCGCTGTCGTCGCTACGACCGTAATCGCTTGCCCAAGCCCAACCAATTGTGAAGTTGTGATAACGGAGCATGTCTAAAACGCCGACAATCGGAATAGCAACTTTAAATAAATCAGGACGTTGAACCATACATGCGCCGACCAATAAACCTCCGTTCGAACCGCCCATGATGGCTGTTTTGGTGTTGTTCGTGTAATTGTTTTCGATCAGATATTCAGTCGCCGAAATGAAATCGTCGAATACGTTTTGTTTTTCCATTTTCGTTCCGGCAAAATGCCATTTTTCGCCGTATTCGCCACCGCCACGCAAGTTAACCATTGCGTAAACGCCTCCTTGTTCGATAAACGGCAAAATAGAAATATTAAACGAAGGAGTCAGGCTGATGTTGAAACCACCATATCCGTAAAGCAGGGTAGGGTTGTTGCCATTGCGTTCGAGATCTTTTCGGTAAACCAAAAACATTGGAACGCTGGTGCCGTCTTTGCTGTTGAAAAATACCTGTTCGATCGTGAAATTATCCGGTTCGAAATCGACTTTGCTGTCAATATACAATTCGGAATGGTAATTATCTAAATTTAGTTTGTAAACACGCGATGGGAATGTGAATGATGTGAAACCGTAAAAAGCAATCGGATCGCCTTTGTCGCCACTAAATCCGGAAATACTGCCTAAAGTTGGGAGTTTGAGTTCTTCTAATAGATTTCCGTCATAATCGTAAAAATAGCCTTTCGAACTGGCATCTTGAAGGTAAGATGCAAAAATAATGTTTCCGGCTAATTGCACTGATTGTAATACGTTTTTGCTCTCGATTAGTATGGTTCGCCAGTTTTCTTTTGCCGGTTTTTCGGGATTGATAACAACCAATTTGCCGCAAGGTGCGTTGTCGTTTGTTAACACAAGCAAACCGTCTTTGATATGGTCAATTACACTGTATTCAAACTCAAAACTATCATCTGTGATTTTGGTAAAGCCTTTATTGTCGGTTGCTTTACGCACGTATAAAGCGTTTCCTGAAGTTGATTCCGACTCGCTAATTACCAAATATTCGTTGTCGTCGGTCATAAAACCGACAAAGTTGCGCAACGGGTTTGCTTTGTCGTCGAAAATCAAGACATCGCTATTTTGAGGCGTTCCTAATTGGTGGTATTTCACTTTGTGAAATTGGTTTGCGGCTGATAATTCCATGCCTTCTTTAGGCGCATCGTAACAGCTGTAATAAAATCCGTCGTTGTACCATGAAATCCCCGAGAATTTTACCCACTTAATGGTATCGGCAAGCATGGTACGTGTTTCGATGTCCATCACAACAATTTCGTTCCAATCGCTACCATCACGGCTAATAGCATAAGCAAAATATTTTCCGTCTTTCGAAGGGCTTATCGAGCTAAGCGCAATAGTTCCATCGGTCGAAAATGTATTCGGATCGAGAAATACTTCCGGATTGTCGTCAAGTGTTTTTTGCATGTACAAAACGCTTTGATTCTGAAGACCGTCATTCTTGTAGAAGTAATAACGTCCGCCTTTTTTGAACGGCATTCCTATTTTAGGATAGTTCCAGAGTTCTTCAAAACGTTGTTTGAGTGCCGCACGAAATGGAATTTTAGCCAGATATTTTTGTGTTATTTCGTTCTCTTCCCGAACCCATTCGGCTGTTTCCTGTGAATTGTCGTCTTCGAGCCAACGATAAGGGTCAGCCACTTCTTGTCCGAAATAGGTATCAACTACATCTACTTTTTTTGCTTTGGGATAGCTGATTTTTTTGCTTCCCGACTGGCATCCAATTGTCATTACAGCACCAATTATGGTTAGTATTAAAATGTATTTTTTCATACGTGTATTCTCTTGGTTCAAGATGATTAAAAACTTGTTTTTACTTTTTCTAAGAATGGAAAAACCGCTTGAACCGTTATCAGTTTTTCCCGTTCTCTCAAAGCTTTTTTATTTTTCAAAGGCAAAGCTACACTATTTTTTTTATATAGGATAACTGTTTTTCAATATTATATATATGTGCATATCAATAAGTTATATGTTTTTGCACAATAGACAAAATTCAGACTGTTTTTAAGACTCTTTAAGTTTTTTGTAACGGAAGGACGAAGGACTTTCATTGCCGAAACGTTTACGTTTGTTTTCTTCGTATTCGGTGTAGCTTCCTTCGAAAAAGTACACTTCCGAATTGCCTTCGAAAGCAAGTATATGTGTGGCTATGCGGTCGAGAAACCAGCGGTCGTGTGAGATGATGACAGCGCATCCGGCAAAATTTTCGAGCCCGACTTCTAAAGCACGCAATGTGTTGATGTCGATATCGTTTGTTGGTTCGTCGAGTAACAGCACATTGGCTTCTTGTTTCAATGTCATAGCAAGATGCATCCGGTTGCGTTCACCGCCCGACAAAATTCCTGCTTTTTTACCCTGATCGGTTCCTCCAAAATTGAAACGCGATACATAAGCGCGTGAGTTCATCGTGCGGTTGCCGAGCTTGATATCATCGTGTCCACCCGAAATAATTTCCCAAACATTTTTTTCGGGATCAATTTCTGCATGTGCCTGATCGACATAGCCAATTTTAACGGTTTCGCCCACTTCGAACGTGCCTGAATCGGGTTGTTCTAATCCCATTATCAGGCGGAAAAGTGTTGTTTTTCCGGATCCGTTTGGTCCAATCACACCAACAATTCCGGCAGGAGGCAGGCTGAAACTGAGATTTTCGAACAAGATTTTATCGCCGTAAGTTTTCGAGATGTTATGTGCTTCGATGACTTTGTTCCCTAGGCGTTCTCCGTTTGGAATGAAAATTTCAAGTACTTCTTCTTTTTCTTTCGTGTCTTGATTCAACATCTTTTCGTAAGAAGCCAAACGTGCTTTTGACTTAGCTTGACGTGCTTTTGGCGACATGCGTACCCATTCGAGTTCGCGTTCCAATGTTTTGCGACGTTTGCTTTCTGATTTTTCTTCCATTTCAAGTCGTTTGGCTTTTTGGTCAAGCCACGATGAATAGTTTCCTTTCCAAGGAATGCCTTCACCTCTGTCGAGTTCCAATATCCAACCGGCAACGTGATCGAGAAAATAACGATCGTGTGTAACGGCAATGACCGTTCCTTTGTATTGTTGCAAATGTTTTTCGAGCCACTCGACCGATTCGGCATCGAGGTGATTTGTTGGCTCATCGAGCAACAAAATATCGGGTTCGCTTAAAAGTAAACGACACAAGGCAACACGTCGGCGTTCGCCTCCCGAAAGGTTTTTAACCAAGGCATTCGGGTCGGGACAATTCAACGCATCCATTGCGCGTTCGAGTTTGCTATCGAGTTCCCAAGCGTCGTGTTGCTCAATCAGTTCGGTCAGGCGACCTTGTTCTTCAATCAGTTTGTTCATTTCGTCGTCCGACATCGGCTCCATAAAGCGTTCGTTAACAGCTTCGTAAGATTTCAATATGTCGACAATTTCTTGTACGCCTTCTTCGACAATTTCTTTAACGGTTTTGTTGTTGTTGAGTTCGGGTTCTTGGTCGAGCATCCCGACACTATAGCCGGGCGAAAATACGACTTCGCCGTCGTACGATTTTTCTTTTCCGGCAATGATACGCAAAAGTGTTGATTTTCCGGATCCATTCAAACCGATGATGCCGATTTTTGCACCATAAAAAAACGAAAGGTAAATGTTTTTTAGAATTTGTCGCGAAGGAGGAATTGTTTTACTCACACCTACCATCGAAAAGATAATTTTATTGTCGTCTGCCATTGCTATTATTTTTTTTGCTTGATTAATTACTTTTTAAAAGAGTCGTTTACAACTTGTTGCATTGATTTTTCGAGTTGGGCTGTTGTTGCCGACCAATCGTAATTTTTGTGTACAAACTCGTATCCGGCTTGCGCCAGTTTGTCGGCTTTTTCGGAGTTATCTAAAAGCATTAAAATATGTTTTGCCAATGTTTCGGCATCGTCGCCAACAAGAATTTCAACGTCTTCTTTTGCTTTTAACGCGCTGTTTGCAAGCGAAGTAGTGATTGCCGGCAAACGCATCGACATGGCTTCTAATAATTTATTTTGAAGTCCGGTTCCGATGCGCATCGGCGCAATAAAAACACGACTTTGCGCGTACGCATCACGAATATCTTTAATCCAGCCGCTTACGGTTGCTTTTTCAGACGCGGTGCATCGTACAGAAGCATTAGGCGAAGCTCCGGCAATGAGAATACGCGTTTCGGGACGTTTTTTCCAAACAAGCGGCAAAATATCTTTTACAAGAAATGAAACGGCATTGCTGTTTGGCGGATAGCCCATATTGCCTGTAAAAACAAGGTCGTAGATTTTTTCATGTTCTTTTGGTCGAAAAAAATCGTAATCGACACCGTTTGCAATAATTAAAATTTGGTCGCTGTTTGGATGTGCAATCAGATCGCGGTCAGGTTTGCTGATGATTGTTTTGATATCAAAATCGTCAAAAACAGCAACTTCGTGCTTTTGAAGCCGCTTGTATTCCATCCAAAAAAATGGTTTTTTCCACCACGGATCGGTTTTCATGCGCCGTTTCATTCCTTCCGAAAAAACATCTTGATAATCAATTACTTTCGGAAGTTCGTTGTATCGAATATATTGTGCTACGCGCAACAACTGTCCATACAACAAATCGGGCTGATGCCGATTGATAAGTTCCTGAATTTTTTTTGCTGTTTTTCTATTATAAAAATATCCTATTTGCAACGGAAGTCCTTTAAGCCCTGCTTTGAAAACATTCAATCCGATTCCAATTTTCGAAAGATCGAAGAAGTTGATCGAAACGCAATACGGTTGCAACGCCTTAAACGCTTGTTGTTTGTCGAGCTTTTTGTTGGTGTTGAGTGCACAAAGTACAATTTCATTGTGTTTCGAAAGTTGCTTTATTTGATTGAAAGCGCGAAGTTTATCTCCTTTTTCAAGTGGGTAAGGAATGCGAGAAAGCAAAACAAATAGTTTCATTCAAATACGGGCTGGGCTTTTTCGCAAAGATAAGGTCTTTACTTGTAATTTTGAGTCAGACGCTGTTTTTATTCGCGAAGTATTTTGTGATAAAAATCGATGAGTTGTTGTATAATTTTGGTGTTGTCGTAAGTCGATTCGATAAGTTTACGGGCTTCACGACCTATTTCTGCAACTATTTCGGGATCATTGTATAGGTTGCTTATGGCTCGAACAAATTCCGCTTCGTTTTTTGCAATAACAATGTTTTTGTTTTCGGCATAAGCAATTCCTTCGGCTCCTATTGGAGTGGTAATGACGGTTTTACCCATTGCCATTGCTTCGATAATTTTAATGCGGATGCCGCTTCCCGAAAGCAAAGGAACAATGGCAATGTTGTGTTGTGCGACAAATTTTTTGGCATCGGCAACTTCGCCTACATTGATAAGATTTTCCGATTCGAAATTTCGTACCCAATCAGGCATAAAACGTCCGGCAAGATACAATCGAATGTCAGGATTTTGCGCTACAATTTGTTTCCATGCCGATTTCAGAAACCATTGAATCCCTTCTTGATTAGGAATCCAATTCATCGATCCGATATAAAAAAGATCAGGCTTTCCATTCATTTCAAAAACTGGCGTATACATTTCGATATCAATGCCATACGAAATGGTAATAATTGGTTTTTTTGAATGATTTTCGAAGAACGAAGCGTCTTTTTTTGTAATGGCAGCAATGCCGTCGATTTGATTTAGCGCATTGAGTTCATAGTTTTTCAGGGTACGACTTAGGTGTTTCAAGTAAAATCGTTTCAACGGATTTTTTGTCTCAACAACAAGACGTTCCCAAATCAAGTGTTCGATATTATGCGCCCGCAATACAATCGGTGCTTTCGAATATTGGCGCACAACATTGATATAAGGAGCCATGAAAACCGTTTCCAGTTGCACAATATCGAATGTTTCTATTTGCAGAATCGAAATCAATCGACTCGAAAAGTCTTTTGATATAAACCGCTGTACATGATACGATTGATTCGAAAACAGATTCAGGAAAGCATCAATTGGTTTGATGCGTAGGTCGACATCAACGAGTTCGATTTGTGTTTTTGCTTTGTAATCAGTCGGAATATCGTTGATGTTGATGTTGTATTTTTCGCTGTTGACAGCCAAAATTTTTACCTCATTTCCCGAACGAAGCAATCCCTCTACAATGCTATTCATTGCCATCGGACCGCCTTCATGTGCCGGATACGGCGATTTATTACACAACAACAAAACTCTCATGATGTTGCGGTTTTCTCTTTGTTGAAGAATCGGTACATGCGTATAAACAACCGTTTCCAGTTATCGCCGTCCAAAAGAGGCGCATCGGTGGTTGCTTTAAAGGTGAGAAATAATCCGATTGGAAACAAGACAATCGACGAAAGCCAAACGCCCAGATATACGTTCAAATCGCCCACTTGTGCTGCTTTTTCGCCAAAAATACTGGTAAGATAATATATCAGGAAAAATCCGACGGCAATAACAAGCGGAAGTCCCAAACCGCCTTTGCGAACAATAGCCCCCATTGGTGCGCCAATGAAAAATAGAATAAAGCAAGCAATGCTTAAAGAGAATTTTTTGTGCCAGAAAACCTGATGTTTTTTGAGTGTTTCTTCGCGTTTTTGGAAATCTTTTTTTGTCCAAATAACATTTTCTCTTGTATTGCGTGTTGCTTGGAGTGCATTTTCGATAATCTTAATTTGGTCTGCTCTGATAAAACTGTTTATGAGTGGCCAACGGAGTTGATCTGTTGCTTCCGCTTGCTGTGCCGTATCGCGTTGTTTTATCGACGCAATTGCCGTTGCCGCTTTTGTGGTATCGATTGATGCGTAATTGCTCAGTCGTCTGGTAAAATTTCGACTGTATTGCTCTTTTTTTGTTTCGATTTGCGCACCAATCGAGTCGATGTAATAATTTAATTGACTGATATTTAACATCATGTAATTACCTTTGAATAGATCTTCTTGCGAGCGCGACATATTAAATTCCGACAAATCAAATTTGAGACGCTGTTCTTTGAATTTTGTGCGTTCAAAAGGCACATCGTTGCGGTAATTTCGCACGTTGTAAACATCGGTATAAGAATAGCCGTCGTAAAGTGTGAATATAATATTTTGCTGATTTGGAGATAGTTCCATAAATCCTTTTTCGGCAGTTATTACTTTTATATTGCCCATGTTGTCGGTATGATCGTAAATTTTTACGTCATAAATTGTTTGTCCGTCGCGGCCTTTTGAGTTGATACGAATCACGTAACTTTCGATTCCATCGTAAAAAATTCCTTCGCTGATATCAAAAGCCAGTTTCTTTTTCTGAACATCGTACAAAGTCGTTTTAAATTTCAAATTGGCAATCGGAAGCATGTTATTCGAAAAATAGAAAGCGAACAGACTGATAAAGACCGACAAGATGACCAAAGGACGCATCACTTTCCAAGTCGAAATTCCGGAGGCTTTCATGGCGACTAATTCGTAGTGTTCGCCAAAGTTTCCGAATGTCATAATCGACGAAAGTAAAATCGAAATCGGAAATGCCATTGGAACAAACGTGAAACTCGCGTAAAAAAGCAATTGTGCTATAATGTTTATTTCGAGACCTTTACCAACTAAATCATCAATATATCTCCAAAGAAATTGCATCAACAGAATGAACAATGCAATGAAAAATGTCATGACCAAAGGACCGACATACGATTTTAAGATAAACCAATTTAACTTTTTCAATGCTTGTCTGTTTTGCTTTGCAAAGTTAAAAGATTTCGCCAACGCTTCTTGATGTCGTTTGCCGCGCTTTTCGAAATAAAAAAGTGCCATCAAAAAAAATACACACGCCTGTAACTTTTCAAAACATTAAACCGTCATAAGCAACAAATATTTAAAATTAAACTCATGAAAACGTACAAATCACTCTTATTAATTGCGCTGTTTTTTACTGGAAACGCCGCTTTTACACAAAAAACCGTTTCGGGAAATGGAAATGTTGTTGAAAAAAGATTCAACAATTCAAATTTCAATCACATCGAAGTTTCCGGTTCGATGGATGTTACACTTATTCCGTCGACAACGTATTCTGTTGCTATTTCGGCAGACGAAAATTTGTTCGACGACAACATCTTTGTCGAACAAATCAACAACATACTTCGAATCGGTTCGCGAAACATTCAGAAAGCCACACAGATGAAAGCCACAATTTCGTTGCCGGACATTATTCATCTTCAAGCTTCGGGTGCTTCAGAAATAAGAACCGCGCCTGAAAATTTTAAATTAGACGTGCTGACAATCAAATTAAGCGGTGCTTCAAAAGCCGAATTGAATCTGGAATGTACAAATTTTATAACAAGTCTTTTGGGAGCTTCTACTTTGAAAATTTCGGGAACAAGCAAGATATGCAAGTATACGGTTTCCGGTGCTTCGGATCTCAGAGCTTCTGATTTTGTTGCTGATAAGGTATATGTTACGGCAAGTGGTGCCAGCAAAGCGTGTGTTCAAGCTACAGACTTGTTATCATACATTTCTTCGGGTGCTTCCGACATAAAATTCAATACGATGCCCTATCCACGGTGTGTCATCGAAAAAGGAGATTCGGAATGTCATTCGGTGTATAATACAAGTGGTTACGATTACAGCGATAGTACTCAAGTTAACGTGGGCGGTTTGAAAATAAAAGTGGTCGAAAAAGCTGATTCGACAAAAGTTTCGGTAGGAAGACTGGAAGTCGTTGTTGGCGACAACAATTATGTTGACATCAGCCGGAAACCAAAATCGGAAAAAAGAAAATTTAACGGTCATTGGAGCGGTATCGACCTTGGTATAAACGGCTGGTTGACACCTGATTTCGATATGAATTTTAAAGATGGATTGGAATATATGGATTTGCGAATGGAAAAAAGTATCAACGTAAATCTGAATCTGATTGAACAAAATTTCACGTTGAACAAAAAAGGAAACTTCGGAGTGTACACGGGTTTGGGTTTTTCGTGGAACAATTACCGTTTTTCGAACGATGTCCTATTGAAAGATGAATTGGGATCCACAGTAGGTTACATTATGGAAGGCGTTTCAGTACGTAAATCGAAATTGGTAAACACCTATTTTACCGTGCCGTTACTTTTTGAAATTCAGAATAAAAGAGATAATTTATTCTTCGCTGCTGGTGTTATAGGCGGGCTTCGTATTTTGTCGCACACAAAAGTTTATTTCGACGATTCGAAACAAGAGTACATTTTGACTGATATTTTGACAGGCGAGCAAGTAGGTGAAACACAAAAAACACCGAAAAAACGTTATCGCAACATCGAAAAAGAATACGACGGTTTCCACATGAACGCTTTTAAGTTAGATGCCAGCGTAAGAGCCGGATGGAGCGTTGTAAAACTCTATTTTAACTATTCGTTAACACCGTTGTTCAGCAAAGACAAAGGCCCCGAAGTGTATCCTTTTGCCGCAGGTATTTCGTTCTCGCTCTAAAATATTTGGAAAACAGGTCGTTGAAACGAAAAAGACTTTCTCAAATGAGAAAGTCTTTTTTTATCCGAATATCCTTAAATGATAAAACCCTATTTTAAGGCAATTCCCATTCTTCTTCGAAGTCCCAGTTGGCTCTGATTTCGAGTGTTTTTTCAAAATAAACGACTTTTTCGGGCTGTATTTTTCGCAAGAAATTTCCGCTGTCCCAACGGCTGTTGTTGTTGTTGTCGTAAATTGCTTTCAGTTTGTATTTTGCCGGCACAAGATTTTCGAAAACCAATTCTTCATCTTGCCTCAAAACACGTTGTTCTATAAGGGTTTCTTTATCTGTTAAAAGTTGAATCAGAATAGGATATGAGTTTGAAAGAGACCAAATGTTGATGTATAAATTTCCGTACTCTTCGATTGTTGCTATGCGGTAACTAATGTGTGTTGTGTCGTTTGTCAAACCACTAAATCCAAAAAATGTCGAATCGGGAAAGATGATTGAAATGCTTTTTTCAGGGTCGTAATCATCGACAAAACGGTATTTAAAACCATAATCGTCTGCTTTTTCGAATTGAAGCCGGTTGTACAGCGTATCAATAATCGTGTCCTTTTTTGCAATATACCAAGTTGTGTCGCGCATGATAACGTTGACAATTGGTTCGTCGAACGAAAGTAATAAAGGCGTATCGGGTGCTAATTTCGAGTTTTTCAGGTTTGTATTTATTTTCAACCGAGGTGTTATTTCTTCTTTTTCTTTTCGCCGTGTTGGTCTCGTGGCTACTTGTCGTGCTTTCAACGAAATTTCAAGTGTATCGTTGATAAGCGTATCGTAATGTATGTGTACATTCAGGCTATCAAGCACATTTTTCGTATAATACCAGAAAAGCGTATCGTATTTCGGCGTGTAAACAGGCATGATTTCGAAACTGTCTGGAAGTTGATCTATTGGTTCAAGAATCACATTTTTAGCCGGATAACGAAAATCGAAACGCAACAAACCATCACGGACCGTTTCGGTGCGAAGCAAACGTTGAACCGAATCTTCTTCCAAAAATAAATGCAACTCCAAATTCATTTCTTTAGGTTTCGCCTGTAAATCTTCGATAATCGAATCGTTTGTTTGTATAAAAGCGGAATCTGTCATCGGTTCGAAAAACAACGAATCGATATTGGTGTGGGCAAAAGCATACGAAAGACTATCGGGCAGCAATTTTAATGAATCGACAGGTTTTCGTTCGGCAACAAAAACAGGTCTTACCAACGAATCCAAAAAAGCAATGCGCTCGGTCGGCATATCGAAAAGCATGTTCGAGTTCATGTCGTGCAACGCAAAAAGCATAAACGACTCGTTTTTCAAATTTTGGAAACGAAAATTACCTGTTTTCGTTGTTTTTGTTAAATAATAGGGACGTTCCAGATAGGGTAACGAATCGAGCGGAATGGTATCAACATCGGTTTTATAAAGCATTACCCACACTTCTTCAGCCGGTTTCAAATCAAAAGCCTGTTTGATGTTTCCGGCAAGCGACAACGAATCAAGCTCTTTGCCGGTCGAAAAAACGTAAACAAAATCGCCTAATGGATTTCCTTCGGTCAAATCTTTGATGGCATCGGCAAACGAAATCAAATAAGTCGTTTCGGGATATAAGTCTTCTTTAAGTGTGATTGTCAGACTTTTTCCTCTTAGTTTGTATTCCGGATTTTTGATTACAGGGGGCGATATAAGCACTTTTTTTTCCGGATTATCTAATTTCACAAACTCATCAAAAGTCAGCGTGATGGTTTTTCCATCGAAATTTATCGACTGATTTTCGGGAATCGATTGCAGTATTTTCGGTGGTGTAATGTCTTTTTCGCCACCTGCAGGCATAACCGGATGCGCACAAAACTGAAGCATCAACAGGGCTACAAAAGCCATCAACAATACAAAAACATTTTTGAGTGCTTTTTTCATTGTGTTGCAAAGATGCAAAAATATTCACTTGTGTTTAAAGCGGTTTGAATGTAAAACCCAACGATGTGTAATGTGCTAAAATTTTCGGTAAAGCATAAAACATGTTTTTTGAGGCTTTGACACTGTCGTGAAACACCACAATAGAACCACTTTCGGCATTATTTACCACATATTCAAAACATTCTTCCGGTGTTGTTTCAGCATCGTAATCGTAGCTCAACACCGACCACATAATCAGCGTAAATTTTTTTTTCAATGTTTGAATTTGTGCCGATGTAATGCGTCCATAAGGCGGACGAAACAAATCGGAATCGACCCATTCGCGGCATTTATTTACGTTTTCATAATACTTATTCAGCGGCGTTTTCCAACCGTTCAAATGATTATAGGTGTGATTGCCGACTCGGTGACCGCGTTTTTTAATTTCGGAAAAAACATTCGGATAGCGACTTACATTTTCACCCACACAAAAAAATGTTGCTTTTGCCTGATAAGTATCCAAAATATCAAGCACTCGAAGCGTAATGTCGGGATGTGGGCCGTCGTCGAACGTAAGATAAATAGCCGTTTCGGCGGCTTCTTGAACCTGCCAACAAAGCGAAGGATAAAACATCCTGAAAAAACCCGGTACCGAAACTGCTTTCATCATTGCAAAGTTAATGCAAAGTTTCGAAGGCGAAACGTTAAGAATGTCATACTTTTGCCGTGTTTTTTTGTTACGTTGAACCAAAAAGGTTTTTAAACGTTTATTTTTAAGTCATTTAATCAAAAATACTATTTTTTTGCGTTATGCAAACAACAAAAAATATTAACACTATTTTAAATTAATAAAACATGAAAAGATTGGTTTTAATCCGCCACGGAGAAAGCATTTGGAATAAAGAAAATCGTTTTACCGGATGGACAGATGTCCCGCTATCAACTCACGGCATTGCCGAAGCAACGCGTGCCGGAAAAGAGATGAAAAAAGAAGGCTTTCGTTTCAAAAAAGCATACGCCTCGTATCTTTCGCGAGCTATAAAAACGCTTTGGATTTGTTTGGAAGAAATGGATCAAATGTATATTCCGGTTGTTACAAACTGGTGTTTGAACGAAAAACATTACGGCGTATTGCAAGGATTGAACAAAACTGAAACAGCCGAACAATATGGTGATGAACAGGTTTTGTTGTGGCGTCGCAGCTTCGATGTAGCTCCGGCACCGTTAGAAGAAGCCGATTTGAGAAGTCCTGTTCACGATCCGCGTTACGATGACATTGATCCGCAATTGCTTCCGTTGACCGAATCGTTGAAAGACGTTGTAAGTCGCATGATTCCTTATTGGTACGACGAAATTCGTCCGGAAGTCGAAAAACTCGAATCGACTGACGACGGCGAAATTTTGATTGCTGCACACGGAAACAGCTTGCGTGCTTTGGTGATGCACTTGAAAAACATGAGCGAAACCGAAATCATTGCTTTTAACATACCAACAGCCGTTCCGTATGTTTTTGAATTTGACGATCAAATGAACCTGATCAGAGACTATTTCATAGGCGATCCTGAAGAAATCAAAACTTTGATGGCACAGGTGGCAAACCAAGGAAAAGCAAAAAAATAAACAGAGAAAAACGAATCAGCGGTTTTTTCGCATAAAACTGTAATCTAACCGTATATGAATCAACAATGGGTTATACCTGATATTCATGGTTACAAAAAAACTTTGCAAACACTCATCGAAGAACAACTTGTTCCGAGTCGATCGGACACGTTGTTCTTCTTGGGCGATTTGATCGATCGCGGACCCGACAGCAAAGGCGTAATCGATTATTTGATGCATCTTGAAGAACAAGGATACGACATTCAAGTTTTAAGAGGCAACCACGAAGATTGTTGTCTTGAAGCATGGAAAGCGGCTCACAAAAAGAAATCGTTTTTTAGTTTCAACAAAACGCCTGAACAGCGTCAATGGGAAGCTGTCGGCGGATTGAAAACACTCGAAAGTTTTGGTGTAAAACTCGCGCAGCAAATTCCCGAACACTATATCGATTGGATTGCAAAAACCAAGTTTTATATCGAACTCGACAACTATATTTTAGTGCACGCCGGCATGAATTTCAAAATCGAAAATCCATTCGAAGACACATTTAGTATGCTTTGGATAGGTGATTTTGTTGTCGATCCGAAAAAAATTAATGGTAAAAAAATCATTCACGGACACGTTCCGGTAAGTTTGGAAATGATAGAAATCATCAGAAATTCGCCAAATTATCATTTTATCAGCCTCGACAACTGCGTATACCACACAAACAAAGCGGGTTATGGAAATTTGTTAGCTTTTAATATCGAGACGAACGAAATTTACATTCAAGCGAATGTTGACGAGTAAGCAAGAATGCCAATACGTTTTAATTCAATAGATAACTCAAATTCAAATAATTCGGCGAAGCGAACAAAAGCGATGCTAAAATCAGATGTAACTAACAGATTTTTTATGGTTTTACATCAAAAAAGTGATAACCAAACAAGCTAAAATAGTTTTTTCAGCTTTCATATCAACGGTTCTAATCGTCTGATCGTTTTGATGCTCTTTTGCGATCGGTTTCGTCTAACAAAATCTTTCGCAAGCGGAGACTTCGCGGTGTTACTTCGAGGTATTCGTCTTCGCGAATATATTCCATAAATTCTTCCAACGAAAATCGAACTGCCGGAATAATCATCACTTTTTCGTCTGTGCCAGAAGCACGCACATTAGTCAGTTTTTTTGTTTTATTCACGTTGAGCACAATATCGCCCGAACGTGTATTTTCGCCAATTACTTGTCCCATATACACTTCCTCATTGGGATTGGTGAAAAATTTGCCCCGATCTTGAAGTTTCCAAATCGCATACGGAATAGCCGTTCCTGTTTCCATCGAAATCAGCGCACCGTTTGTTTTGGTACTAATTTCGCCTTTCCAAGGTTCAAAACTTTTGAATCGATGTGCCATGATTGCTTCGCCTTCGGTAACCGTTAACAGATTGTTGCGCAAACCAATAATTCCACGCGAAGGAATCAGAAATTCCAAGTGCATACGATCGCCTTTTGGATTCATTTCGATCAGTTCTCCTTTTCGCATGCTGACTTGCTCTATCACGCGTCCTGAAAAATCTTCGGGAACTTGAACCGTAAGCGATTCGACGGGTTCGCATTTTTGTCCATTGATGATTTTTGTGATGACGCGAGGTTGTCCCAACTGAAACTCATAACCCTCGCGACGCATCGTTTCGACCAGAATACTCAAATGCAAAATACCGCGACCGAAAACCATCAGCGAGTCGGGTGAATCCGTTTCTTCGACACGCAAAGCCAAGTTTTTTTCCGTTTCTTTATACAAACGGTCGCGTAAATGGCGCGATGTTACATATTTTCCTTCTTTTCCAAAAAACGGCGACGTGTTGATTGTAAACAACATGCTCATCGTTGGCTCGTCGATACGGATTGGAGGCAATGCTTGCGGGTTTTCGAAATCAGCAACAGTATCGCCAATTTCAAAATCTTCGATACCCATCAAAGCAATGATGTCGCCCGCATAAACAGGTTGTTTCGTCCGCTCTTTACCAAGTCCCTCAAATGTATAAAGTTCTTTAATTGTTGCTTTTCGAATTGTTCCATCGCGTTTTACCAACGAAACATTTTTGCCTGCTTGCAATATGCCTCGCGACAAACGACCTACGGCGATTCTTCCCACAAACGAGCTGTAATCGAGCGAAGTAATTAGCATTTGAGGTGTTCCTTCTTCGTATTGCGCTTGTGGAATGGTGTCGATAATTACGTCGAGAAGATACGACACGTTATCCGTTACATTTTCCCAATGATCCGACATCCACCCTTGTTTTGATGATCCGAATACAGTCGGAAAATCAAGTTGATTTTCTGTTGCACCAAGATTAAACATCAGATCGAAAACAGCTTCTTGTGTTTCGTCGGGACGGCAATTGGGCTTGTCGACCTTGTTAATAACCACAATGGGTTTCAAACCCAATTCGATAGCTTTCTGAAGCACAAAACGTGTTTGTGGCATCGGTCCTTCAAAAGCATCAACCAATAATAATACGCCATCAGCCATATTCAACACACGTTCGACTTCGCCACCAAAATCAGCGTGCCCCGGAGTATCGATAATATTGATTTTTACATCTTTATAACGCACCGAAACGTTTTTTGATAAAATGGTAATACCGCGTTCGCGCTCCAGATCATTGGAGTCGAGTATTAAATCTTTCTGTTCTTGATTGTCTCTAAAAAGTTTTACCTGATAAAGAATTCGATCGACAAGTGTTGTTTTACCGTGATCGACATGCGCGATAATAGCGATGTTTCTGATATTGTGCATTCTATGAAATTAGAAGGTAATAAAATTAATGGGCGGCAAAGTTACGACTTTTAATTGGAAAACGTAACAGTATTATGCTTATTCCGACGGCTTTTCAGGAAACCCCTTTCATCTAAATCGAAAACTACAAAAATTTAAGTGTATAAAAATGATTCGAATGTGCTTTTTGTACTTTTGTACAGCTCTAAGAATGGCGCATTTTTTTATTCATAAAAAGGTTTTCACTCCCGCGAAAAAGAATAAAAAAATACAATTTTTTATTTTTCTTATGATTATAAAAAACTGATTGTCAGTGTAATAAAAGATTTTTTTGTTTTGCTTTCAATAATTGCATTACTTTGCACCCGTTTAACTAAAAATAAAAGCTATGTCAGAAATTAGAGACAAAATCGTTTCAATTATCGTTGATAAATTAGGCGTAGAAGCTTCAGAAGTAACAAACGAAGCGAGCTTCACTAATGACTTGGGTGCCGATTCACTTGACACCGTTGAGTTGATCATGGAATTCGAAAAAGAGTTCAACATTGCTATTCCGGACGATCAAGCCGAAAAAATCGGCACAGTTGGTGACGCTATCTCGTACATAGAAGAACACAAAGCTTAAATTTGAGTTTTATGGAGCTAAAACGAGTAGTAGTTACAGGTTTAGGTGCCATTACACCCATTGGCAACAATGTTTCCGACTATTGGGAAGCGTTGAAAGCCGGTGTGAGTGGTGCTGCCGGTATTACCCGATTTGATCCTTCAAAATTTAAAACCCAATTTGCTTGTGAAGTCAAAGGATTCGATCCTTTGAACTTTTTTGACCGAAAAGAAGTTCGTAAATACGACTTGTTTTCTCAATACGGCATTGTGGCGGCAGATGAAGCTATTGCCGATTCAGGTTTAAATGCAGAGAACACCGATCTGGATCAGGTCGGTGTTATTTGGTCTTCGGGTATCGGAGGAATTTCAACTTTGTTTGAAGAACTTAGAGGCTTCGTTACAGGTGCTGAAACCCCTCGATTTAACCCATTTTTTATCCCAAAAATGATTTCCGATATTACCGCCGGTCATATCTCAATCAAATACGGATATCGCGGACCAAATTTTGCAATTGTCTCAGCTTGCGCTTCATCGGCAAACGCCTTGATTGACGCTTTCAACTATATCCGCTTAGGAAAAGCCGTTGCTTTTATCTCGGGAGGATCAGAAGCAGCAGTCAATCAGCCGGGAGTTGGAGGTTTTAATGCGATGCACGCCTTATCGACACGCAACGATGACCCAAAAACAGCTTCCAGACCTTTCGACAAAGACCGCGACGGTTTTGTTATTGGCGAAGGTGGTGGCGGTCTCGTTCTCGAAGAAATGGAACATGCAATCAAAAGAGGAGCAAAAATCTATGCCGAATTTGCCGGTGGCGGACTCTCAGGTGATGCTCATCACATGACGGCTCCACATCCTGAAAGTTATGGCGCATACCTTAGCATGAAAAGAGCTGTAGATGATGCAAACATCGCTCTTGATCAAATCGGTCATGTAAACACGCACGGAACATCAACTTCTTTAGGAGATATTGTTGAACCACAGGCGATCATAAAAGTATTTGGCGAACATGCTTACAAAATGAGCATCAACTCAACGAAATCAATGACAGGACACCTTCTTGGTGGAGCAGGCGTTATTGAAGCAATTGCTTCTATTTTAGCCGTTAAAAATGGCATTATTCCGCCAACGATCAACCACTTTACGGATGATCCGGAAATTGACAGCAAACTTGATTTCACTTTCAACAAAGCAAAAGAAAGAGAACTCAATGCTGCACTCAGCAACACGTTTGGTTTCGGAGGACATAATGCGACTATTATATTCAAGAAATTTGTTCGATAAAAACAGACAAGTTGTTACTTATCAATAGATTTAGAAGTTTTTTTTCTGCTGATAAAGCACTTTCAAAATCGATAAAAAATATTTTCGGGTTTATGCCCGGAAATATTTTTTTATATCAGCTCGCCTTTAGGCACAAATCGGCTTCGAATCAAACAATTAAAGAATTTAAAGTCAGCAACGAACGCCTCGAATACCTTGGCGATGCCATTCTAAGTGCTGTTGTAGCCGATTACCTGTTCAAGAAATTTCCGACTAAAAACGAAGGCTTTCTGACCGAAATGCGTGCTCGGATTGTGAGCCGTGCTTCGTTGAATAAATTATCGCAAAAACTTGGATTCGAGCAGCTTTTGCAATATTCGTTTGATCATAGAATGCGTTACAAATCACTCGGAGGTGATGCCTTTGAGGCTTTCATTGGCGCGTTGTACCTCGACAAAGGTTATGCGCGCAGCTACAAAATCATCATCAACCAGATTTTCAAACTCCACATCAACCTCGAGTCGCTCGAACACACCGAATTCAATTTCAAAAGCCGCCTCCTCGAATGGTCGCAAAAAGAAAAGAAACATGTTGATTTCAATGTAACTGAAAGCGGCGAAAGCCATAATAGACTGTATGAGGTTCAGGTTCGAATCGAAAACAAGGACTACGGTAAAGCTTCCGATTTTTCTATCAAGGGTGCTACGCAGTTGGCATCCGAAAAAACGTGGCATATACTTTTTGGCGATCCCGAAGTATCAGATGATTCAAAATAAGTCGCTGTTTCTTTTCATCAATTTTCCTCACTATCTTTGGTTGCACTGTAAACAACACTTTTTATGGACGAAAAGCAATACGAATTACTTCAAAAACTCGAACATTATTGCAGTTACCAAGAACGTTTTGTTTCTGATGTGATTACAAAATTACACACACTTGGTGCCGACCAAAAAACAAGTGCTCAAATCGTTACGCAACTCCAAGAAGCCTGTTTTTTGGACGAAGAACGCGCTACGAAGACTTTCGTCAAAAGTAAAATCAACAAAAGATGGGGTATTAATAAAATTCGTTACGCATTACAAACCAAAGGAATAGATTCGATAAAAATAAACAACGTGCTTTCCGAAATCGATTGCGAAGCCTATCGCAATGACTTGATAAAACTTCTGCAAACAAAGAAAATCGACGAAACCGACCTCTACAAAAAACAAGCAAAATTAACCCGATACGCCATTCAAAAAGGCTACGAATCAAGTCTTGTATGGGAAGTTGTAAAAACGCTTAACTTATCTGATAAATAATTATTTATCGACATAAATTTTGTGCTTTTTTCAAACCTAAAAGCTATCTGTTTGTTTTGTACTTTTGCAACGAAAATAACGAAACAAATTAACCGTAGATGATAACCATCGAAAATCAGAAAGAGCTACAGAAGAGGCTAGAAGCCTTGAGGAGGTATCTTTGACATCGACCGTAAGTTGATGGAAATTGAAGAAGAAGAAGAACGTACACAAGCACCCGAATTTTGGGACGACCCTAAAAAAGCCGAACAACTACTCAAAAGTATTAAAGACAAAAAGCGTTGGACAGAAACTTTTCAAGCTGCCGAAAACGCTTTCGAAGAAATCGTATTGGCTCGCGAATTTCTCGAATTAGGAGAAGCTTCTGAAAATGACATCGATATAGCATATTCCAACACGCTCGAAAAAGTAGAAGAACTAGAATTTTGGAACATGCTGAGTGGCGAAGAAGATAAACTTTCTGCCATTATCAACATCAACTCCGGTGCCGGCGGAACCGAAAGCCAAGATTGGGCACAAATGCTCATGCGTATGTACATCATGTGGGCTGAAGACAATGGCTACAAAGTGAAAGAACTTGATATACAAGAAGGCGATGTCGCAGGCATCAAAAGCGTAACGATCGAAGTTGAGGGCGATTACGCTTTCGGCTATTTAAAAGGCGAAAATGGCGTGCATCGTTTGGTGCGACTTTCGCCATTCGATTCGGCAAATCGGCGGCACACATCTTTCGCCTCGGTTTATGTATATCCAATTGTTGATGAGAACATTAACATCATTGTCAATCCGTCAGATATTTCATGGGACACATTTCGGTCAAGCGGACCGGGTGGACAAAACGTAAACAAAGTCGAAACAGCTGTACGACTTCGACACGCGCCGAGCGGTATTGTAATTGAGTGCCAAGAAACACGCTCACAGCTTCAAAACCGCGAAAAAGCAATGCAAATGCTTAAATCGCAACTTTATGAAATTGAACTGCGTAAAAAACAAGAAGCAAAAGATAAAATCGAAGGAACGAAGAAAAAAATTGAATGGGGTTCACAAATTCGCAGCTATGTTTTCGACGACCGCCGCGTAAAAGATCACCGAACAAATTTCCAAACATCAAACGTGCAAGCAGTGATGGACGGCAAAATTAACGATTTTATCAAAGCATATTTAATGGATTTAGGATCAAGAAATTAACAATCAAATAATTAAAATCATGAAATCAGTCAATACCTTAACGGCTATTCCTATTTGGAATGAAATGATGTCGTTCGTGAAAGAAATTTACACACTTACACGCATTTTTCCAATCGAAGAACGCGACGGATTAGGACTGCGTTTGCGATGCAAAATTGTCGATCTTCCAATGGCTTTTGCGAAAGCGATCAACGAAAAATCGGAAATGAACGAAGCTCAAGCCACCATCGCCGAAGTCGAAACACTTTTGCTTGTTTGCTACGAACTCCGACTGATCAAGAAAAACGATTTAGACAAATTTCAAGAGTCATTAGATTCTATCGGAATGCAATTCAATCAATTAAGCAGGCACATCGCAAAAACCGCAAAATAAAAATCATTTTGTGCTAAAATACTGAAATCATGTGTTTTCGAATAGAAAAAGACACCATGGGAACCGTCGAAGTTCCTGCCGAGAAATATTGGGGAGCTCAAACCGAACGTTCGCGCAATAATTTCAAAATTGGTGCCGAAAGCAGCATGCCCGTTGAGGTGATTCTGGCTTTCGCACAGCTGAAAAAAGCCGCCGCGATAGCTAATTTCGAATGTGGTACGTTGTCCGAAAAAAAAGCGCTGCTCATTGTGCGTGTCTGCGACGAAATTTTAGCAAATGAATTAGACGGAAACTTTCCCTTGGTAATTTGGCAAACGGGCTCGGGAACGCAAACCAACATGAACGTGAACGAAGTGATTACCAACAGAGCTCACGTGATTGAAGGAGGCAAACTGACCGATTCCGAGAAATTACTCCATCCGAACGATGATGTCAACAAAAGTCAATCGTCGAACGACACCTTTCCGACAGCGATGCATATCGCTGCGATGCAATTGGTTATCGAAAAATTACTTCCTGCTTTAAACAAACTCAAAACAGCTTTTGCCAACAAAACAACCGAACTGTACGACATTATTAAAATCGGACGCACACATTTTATGGATGCGACACCCATTCGATTCGGACAAGAATTTTCGGGTTATGTGTCGCAATTGGAACACGGTATCAAAGCCTTAGAAAATTCGATTTCACATCTTTCGGAACTTGCCATAGGCGGTACCGCAGTTGGAACAGGACTCAATGCACCGAAAGATTTCGATAAAAAAGTGTGTCGGATTTTGTCAAAACAAACCAATATTTCATTCATTCCTGCACCTAATAAATTTGAAGCGTTGGCGGCGCACGATGCTTTTGTCGAAACACACAGCACATTGAAACAATTGGCAATCAGTATTACGAAAATAGCCAACGATTTGCGTTTTATGGCAAGCGGACCTCGTTGCGGATTAGCCGAAATTTTCATTCCCGAAAACGAACCCGGATCATCTATCATGCCTGGAAAGGTCAATCCGACACAAATTGAAGCTATTACGATGGTCTGCGCTCAAATAATTGGAAATGATGCGGCAATCGGTATCGGTGCTATGAACGGACATTTCGAGCTGAACGTTTATAAACCATTGATTATCAAAAATTTTATCGAATCGGCAAACTTATTGGCTGATGCTTCGATTTCGTTTGTCGAACATTGTGTAAACGGCATTGTGGTGAATCAAAAAAATGTCGATAACTACCTTGAACGTTCGTTAATGCTCGTTACGGCACTCAACAAAATTATCGGATACGAAAAAGCCGCCGAAATAGCCAAATTAGCTTATAAAGAAAATTGTAGTCTGAAAGAAGCTGCTTTGAAAACCGGATACATTTCGGCTACAGATTTTGATCAAGCAATTGATCCTGAAAAAATGGTGTAAAAAGGACAAGTAACCAAAGAGCAGACTTCTTCAAGACCATTCCTTTTATGGTTTTACTTCGCTGTCAAACGTTCAAGTGTTTGTTGTATCAACAGTTTCACCTGAGGGTGGTAATCGTCTAAAAATTGTTCTGTAACGCGGTTTGCAATCGCCACACAAATCGTCAACGTGTTGTGTCCGAGCATACGCCCCAAACCAAATAAAGCCGACGATTCCATTTCGAAATTACAGACTTTCCAATTGTCATACGCAAACGTTTCGATGTCATGATTAATACTTTCGTGCGCCAAAGCCAAACGCAACACACGACCTTGAGGTCCGTAAAACCCCGGCGAAGTTGCCGTAATGCCGTGATGACAGCCTTCCGAAAGTTTCTCGAAAAGCGTATCAGACGAAGCCACAACGTATGGACACGGCAAATTTTTTGGATAATTCATGTGTTTTATGAAACGATCCGTCATTTGCCGATCGAGCACTTCAATATATTTCTCATAAAAATACAACAGTCCATCTAATCCCACAGCAAATCGCGATGCAACAAAGTCGCCGACAGCAATGTCGGGCTGTAAAGCACCCGAAGTACCCAAGCGAACGAGATTCAACGCATGATGTTTTTCTTTCGGAACACGTTTTTTCAAATCAATATTCACCAATGCATCTAATTCATTTACAACAATATCAAGATTGTCGGTTCCCATTCCGGTCGAAAGCACCGAAATACGTTCGCCGTTGAAATAACCGGTATGTGTTACCATTTCGCGGTTACTTACTTTGTATTCGATTTTTTCGAAAAAGGAAGAAACCGTTTCGACACGTTTCGGATCACCAACAAGTATTACATTGTCGGCAAGCTGATCGGGGCGTAATCCGAGATGATAAATAGCTCCTTTGTCATTTACAAGAAGCTGTGATGTAGGTATTACTTTCATAAGAAAAAATGTTGTATGAGATTATCCGTACTTTTGCAAAGTTAACAAAGTGCATTCATTTTTGTTTCAAAATAGTTGTTTTTAATCCATTTTAAGAATGAAAAACAAAGTTGTCGTTGAACTAATCACCATCGGCGATGAACTTCTGATTGGTCAAGTAGTAAATACCAATGCATCGTGGCTTGGCAACGAATTGCAGAAAAATGGTTTTTTTCTGAAACATGTCGAGACAATAGGCGATGACGAATCGGAAATTCTTGATGCGTTCGAAAACGCTTCCAAACGTGCTCATATCGTTTTGATAACCGGTGGATTAGGGCCAACAGACGACGATCTAACAAAAGCTGCACTATGTCGCTATTTCAACACAAAAACAACCCTGAATCAGGAGGCTTTGGAAGTTATTCGAACATTATTCGAAAAACGCGGCATGGAACTTACACCGCGTAACTACGAACAAGCGATGCTTCCCGAATTGTGCAATTACATACCGAATGCCGTAGGAACAGCTCCCGGAATGTGGTTCGAGGGAAACGACGTGATTTATGTTTCGATGCCCGGCGTACCGTTCGAAATGCAAAATATGGTTACAAATGAGATTTTGCCGCGTCTAAAACAACGTTTCGAAACGATTCATTACGCCAAAAGAACCGTACTCGTAACAGGAATCGGCGAATCGTTTTTAGCCGATAAAATCCAATCGTGGGAAAAATCACTTCCCAATTTTTTGTCGTTAGCTTATTTGCCGCAATACGGCATCGTGCGCTTGCGTTTGAGCGGCTGGCATGCCGATATGGATTTTCTGAACGAAACGATTGAAAAAGAGATCAACACGTTGATGCCGCATATCATGCCTTATTTTTTTGGCACCGAAGAAGACAAATTAGAAGAAATTGTTCTCAAGCTTTTAAAAGAACGGAAACAAACATTAGCAACTGCCGAAAGTTGCACCGGAGGCAACATTGCGCACCTGATTACCGGTATCGCGGGAAGTTCAACGGTGTTCAACGGAAGTGTTGTCGCTTACGCGAACAGCGCAAAAGAAAATCTTTTAGGTGTCGACGCTAAATTGATCGAAAAACATGGAGCTGTCAGTCAGGAAGTTGTCGAGTCTATGGCCCGAAACGCCTGCCGTGTTTTGAAAACTGATTTTGCTGTTGCTACTTCGGGAATTGCAGGACCTGATGGCGGCACACTCGAAAAACCTGTCGGTACGGTTTGGATTGCCGTTGCGACACCAAAAGAAACCTTTTCGCAACGCTATAATTTTGGCAACACCCGCGAAAACACAATTAAGCGCGCCTCAATAACAGCACTTAACATGCTGCGCAAATGGCTTTTAGAAAATTGATTCGGATTATTTATTATTGTAAAGATTCATTGTTCGGTCGATGCCGATTGTGGCGAAACTTTTAATCATTTCGATGGCTACATCAATCTTAGGTTCAACAAGGACCATTTCGCTCGGCGTAAATTTTCCCAACACATAATCGACTTGTCTGCCACGCGAAAAATTGTTGCCAATTCCAAAACGAAGACGTGCATATTCGTTCGTTTCTAGTGTTTCGATGATATGAATCAAGCCGTTATGTCCGGCATCGCTACCTTTCTTTTTCATGCGTAATGTCGCTGTCGGCAAAGCGATATCATCGACAACAACCAAAAGATTTTCGATAGGAATATTCTCATTTTTCAACCAGTATTGAATGGCTTTGCCGCTTAAATTCATGTAAGTTGTTGGTTTTATAACGATAAGACTTCTTCCTTTGTGTTTTATCAAAGTCGTTTGCGCTAACCTGTTTGTTGTAAATTGTTGTTCGGATTCTTTTGCCATCTGGTCGGCAATCATAAAACCAATATTGTGGCGCGTGTTGTCGTATTCCGCACCAATATTTCCCAAACAAGCAATGAGATATTTCATACGTAAATAATTTGTTTTTTAAAGGTCGTATGGAACTCGCATGATATTTTCATTGCCTTCGGCGTTTTAAGGAACATGCTTCGTTTCATATTATTCTGAAAACAAGTCGATTAAAAAAGGCATAAAGCCAAAACCTTATGCCTTTTTCGTTGTCATTATTACAAGTTATTCAGCCGCTCCTGTTTCTTCTTCAGCGTTCAAAACAACGCCACGGGCTGTTTTCACATCAACGATTACCAAGTTTGGCGAATCCATCATGGTTAAGTTATCCAATTTCATGTCGCGAACTTTTACCGATCCTCCAACATTCAAATTCGAAACATCAATTGTAATGTATTCAGGAAGGTTTTTTGCCAAACCTTTTACTTTTAGCTTCGGCAATTTGATTTTCATCTTACCACCACGAATAACACCAGGCGACGTTCCTTTTGTTGCTACCGGAATCGTTACCGTAACTTCCTTGTTTTCTTTTACCAATAAAAAGTCGGCATGCAATATTTTATCGGTAAGTGGATGGTATTGAATATCTTGAAGGATAGACTGATACGTTTTTCCACCAATTTCGATGTCAATCAAGAAAGTTTCTGGAGTAAACAAAATTTGTTTGAAGTTTACTGCATCTGTTGCAAAATGAATTTGATCTTCGCCACCATAAAGCACGCAAGGAACCATTCCTTCTTTGCGCAAGCCTTTAGCATCTTTTTTCCCTACGTTCTCGCGTGGAGAACCGCTCATTGATACTTTTTTCATTGTTTAATTATTTTAAATTGAGTTTGATTTATTTCGATTGAACAAACAGCGAGCTGATGGATTCGTAGTTTTCAACACGTCGAATTACTTCAGCCAAAAGATCGGCTGTTGTCAATACTTTTATTCTATTTTTCATTGTCTCCGGAGGATTAATCGGAATCGTGTCTGTTGTAACAATCTCACAGAACGGCGATTTTTCGAATCGTTCCATTGCGTTTCCCGAAAAAATCGGATGGGTACAAAACGCACGTACACTTTGAGCACCGTTTTCCATAATCAACTCGCCTGCTTTGGTAATCGTTCCGCCGGTATCGATAATATCGTCGATCAAAATTACATTTTTACCTTCGACATCGCCAATGAGTTGCATTTTTTCGATTGCATTCGGTTTTGTGCGTTGTTTGTAGCAAATGACGAAACCGGTATCAAGCATTTTGCCATACGAAGCTGCGCGACGTGTACCGCCTGTATCAGGCGAAGCCATCGTAAGATCGGGCAAGTTAAGTGACTGAATATAAGGTACAAAAATATTCGAAACATATAAATTGTCGACCGGAACATCAAAAAATCCTTGAATTTGGTCCGCATGTAAATCCATTGTAATGATACGGCTTACTCCTGCTGTGGTCAAAAGATTTGCAACCAATTTTGCCGCAATGCTCACACGTGGTTTGTCTTTACGATCTTGACGCGCATAGCCAAAGTAAGGTATTACGGCAATTATTTTCCGTGCCGAAGCACGACGAGCCGCATCAATCATCAACAGAAGTTCGAACAAATTATCTGCCGGTGGAAAAGTCGATTGCACCAAAAAAACATCCCTGCCGCGCACATTTTCTTCGAACGACGGCTGGATTTCTCCATCTGAAAATTCTATTACCGCTGATTTTCCAAGAGGAGAGCCGTAGCTTACAGCGATTTTTTGCGCTAAATATTCGGATGCTCTTCCGTTAAAAATGGTTACAATAGGCTCTGACATAACGGCTTAAAAAGCTTTAAGATTCGCGTGCAAAAGTAGTTATTTAGTTTGATAGCTCAAAATGAATTATGTGTTTTATTTTTGGCTTCGTGATGTTTTTTGACCATAAAAATAGTTTTTCAAGCCGTGATGTTTTTCAATCGAGAAAATCATTACTTTTGCAACCTCATGTTCTTTGTGTGTTTGCCCGAGTGGCGGAATTGGTAGACGCGTCGGTCTCAAAAACCGATGAGGTAACACTCGTGCCGGTTCGATCCCGGCCTCGGGTACGAGAACCTCTGTTAATCATTTGATTGGCAGAGGTTTTGTTTTTTTTTAGCAGAAATCAAAAAAGGTTTTTATTTTGAAACTTTTGTAGTTGATTGATTAGTTTTGTTGACCTTGATTTGAATCCAGTCGAAGTATATTCTTTCGTAAATTCTATTTGTTCGATTGTTTCGGAAATTAATTCGGGTTCTAATAGGCAAAAATTTGCTACAATGCTCATCGCGTTGCAACGCACAGCAATAGCGAAGTTTTCGGAAACCATCCACGAAACGCACAAATCGTATAAATCGCCCAGTTCCAAAATTTCATCTTTAGGAATGTGCATCATTGCTTTTCCGATGATTTTGGTTGTATTTCGCCGAACCGAATCGCTTTTTGTTTGCTTGTTAATAGCAATAAAACGGTGAAAATAAGGAAGTAACAGTGTGAAATCTTCATCGTTCAACGAAGCCAAAATCCAAGCAGTGTTCATCGAAAGACGTTTCTCCTTTTTTTCTAAAATCGTAATAAAAACATCTATATACTCCGGTTTTTGAAGCAATACGTTAACGAATTGATTGACTTGGATTTTACCGAGTGGTTTGTTTAATTGTTCGGTAACCGAAATGATGTTGTTGTTCATGTATTAAAAAGAAAGCCCAACAGAAAAGGTTTCTAATGGGCTTTTTCGTTATGAATTTTATTTTACCAACCTAAAACATAAGCGAATACAAGTGGTGCGACAATAGTTGCGTCTGATTCGATTATAAATTTTGGTGTGTTTACATCTAATTTTCCCCAAGTGATTTTTTCGTTTGGAACGGCTCCCGAATACGATCCGTAGCTTGTTGTAGAATCGGAAATTTGGCAGAAGTATGCCCAAAGTGGCACGTCTTCCCATTCCAGATCTTGCGCCATCATCGGCACAACACAAATTGGAAAATCGCCGGCTGTTCCGCCTCCAATTTGGAAAAATCCGACTCCTTTTCCACCTGAGTTCTGACGGTACCATTCTGTAAGGAAAATCATGGTTTCGATGCCGTTTTTTACCAATGAAGGTTCGTATTCGCCTTTGATACAGTGTGCTGCAAAGATGTTTGCCGTTGTACAATCTTCCCAAGCAGGAACGAGTATCGGAATATTTTTTTCGCAAGCGGCAAGTACCCAACTGTCTTTCGGGTCAATTTCATAATATTGTTCCAAAACACCGCTTCGAATCATTTTATACATGAATTCCCAAGCAAAATAACGCTCGCCTTTTGCTTTGACATCGTCCCACACTTCGATCAAATGTTTTTCCAATCGGCGAAATGCTTCTTCTTCCGGAATACAAGTGTCGGTAACGCGGTTCATGTGGCTGTCGAGCAACTCTTTTTCTTGCTCCGGTGTCAGGTCTCTGTAGTTCGGAATGCGTTTGTAGTGCGTGTGTGCCACAAGATTCATGATGTCTTCTTCCAAATTGTTTGCCGAGCACGAAACGATTTGGATTTTGTCTTGACGGATCATTTCGGCAAGCGAAAGTCCCAGTTCGGCGGTGCTCATCGCGCCTGCCATAGCAAGCATCATTTTTCCGCCTTGATTCAAGTGTGCGTCGTACGCTTTTGCCGCATCAATCAATGATGCCGAATTGAAATGGCGGTAATGATGTGTGATAAACTGTGAAATTGGACCTTTGTTCATGTTCAATCTGTTTTGATATGTTGATAAAATTAAATGATTTCTCTTTTAATATGGAAAAAAAGACCGTGCCGCTAAGTAATCCGAAACTTTTTCGATGTTTTGTTTTGTCTCTTCAGGATTCAGGATCAGATCGGCGTGTTGCGGTTTTTCGAAAGGCTCGTCAACTCCCGGAAGGTTAAACAATTGTCCTTGTTCGGCTCTTTCGTATAATTCGGATTGGTTGTTACGGCAATAATCTAACGAAGCATCCATGTGAATAAGCACAAAACGTTCGGCACCAATAATTTCTTTCACTTGTTTACGCATTTGTTCGTAAGGCGAAATGAATGAGCAAATCGTGATAATTCCCTGATCGTTCAATATCCGGCAAATATGTGCCACACGACGTAAATGTTCGGCGCGGTCTGCAGGCGAATAGTCGAGCTCGCACGACAAACCGTTGCGTGTTGTGCTACCGTCTAATAAAACAACGACGGCTCCTTGTTCGAAAAGTTGTTTTTCGAGTGTATATGCTAAAATATTTTTCCCACTTCCATGCAAACCTGTAATCCACAACGAACAGGCTTTTTGATGATACCGTTTTTGAAGTTCTTCACTTGTAATCAGGCTTTTACCACTGTTGACCAAGTGTCGTATTTCAGAATCTGTCGCCTGCAAGTCCGCGTTAGAAGGATTCAACTTTTCGATAATCATTCCTACCGCGCTTGTATTGTTTGTAATCGGATCGATCAAAATGAACGAGCCTGTTCCGTGATTTTTACGATACGGATCAAAAAACAGCGGTTTGTTGGTTGTAACAACGACACGACCGATTTCGTTCAACGTGAAAGCGGGGCAAGGATGTTGTTCGAGTGTGTTAACATCAATGCGGTATTTTATCTGATTGATATGCGCACGTGTCGTGTTTGTGCCGTGTTTGATAAAAAACTGCGTAAACGGATCCATTGGCTTTTCGTCCATCCAAACCAACATTGCTTCAAATTGTCGTTCGATTTGCGGTTGGTTATCGGGTTTAACGATCATTTCACCACGCGAAATATCAATTTCATCGGCTAATGTAATTGTTACCGATTGTGGTGGAAATGCGTATTCGACCGTTCCTTCTGTTCCAATAATTTCTGTTACGACCGATGTTTTGCGCGATGGAAGTGTCATCACAGTATCGCCTTTACGAATAACACCTGATTCGATTTTTCCGGAAAATCCGCGAAAATCAAGAGTTGGGCGCAATACCAATTGAACCGGTAAACGAAAATCGTTAAAATTTCGGTCTGTAGTAACAGGTACAGTTTCAATATGTTCGAGCAAACTTTTTCCTTTGTACCAAGGCATGGCACGGCTTGTTTCGACTACATTGTCGCCGTTGAGTGCCGAAAGCGGAATAAATTCGATATCGGGAATTGAGAGCGACGTGGTAAAATTTTTATAGTCAGAACATATCTTGTTAAACACTTTTTCGTCGTAACCGACTAAATCCATTTTATTGACAGCTAAAACGATGTGTTTGATTCCTAAAAGGGAAACTAAAAAGGTGTGTCGTTTTGTTTGTGTGATAACGCCTTTACCCGCATCGATCAAAATGATTGCTAAGTTCGCCGTACTTGCTCCTGTAACCATGTTGCGTGTATATTGCTCGTGTCCGGGTGTATCGGCTATGATAAATTTTCGTTTGTTGGTGCTGAAGTAACGGTATGCAACGTCGATTGTGATTCCTTGTTCACGTTCGGCTTTCAAACCATCAAGCAACAAAGCATAATCGATCTTGTCGCCTGCATGTCCGATGCGTTTGCTGTCGCGTTCCAAAGCAGTAAGTTGGTCTTCGTATATTTTTTTACTGTCGAAAAGTAGCCGACCAATAAGTGTCGATTTGCCGTCGTCGACCGATCCGGCTGTGAGCAAACGAAGCAAGTCTTTTTTTTGATCCTGATCGAGAAAACTTTTTATATCAAGCGGCGTTTCTTTCATTAAAAATATCCTTCCCTTTTTTTCTGTTCCATACTTCCTTCTTGGTCAAAATCGATCACCCGTGTAGTGCGTTCGCTTTTGCTTACAGTCATCATTTCTTCAACAATTTTTTCGATGGTATCGGCTTCCGATTCAATAGCTCCTGTAAGCGGATAGCAACCTAATGTACGAAAACGTACCATACGCATTGTTGCTTTTTCGGACATTTCTTTCGGCATGCGGTCATCGTCGACAAGAATCAAATTTCCGTCGATTTCAACAATGGGGCGTTTTTTGGCATAATACAGCGGAACAATCGGGATATTTTCTAAGCGGATGTATTGCCAAATATCTAATTCTGTCCAGTTGCTTATCGGAAACACACGTATCGATTCGCCTTTGTTTACTCTCGTATTGTAAGTACTCCACAATTCGGGACGTTGATTTTTCGGATCCCACTGGTGAAAACGGTCGCGAAAACTGAAAATGCGTTCTTTTGCACGACTTTTTTCTTCGTCGCGGCGCGCACCTCCAAATGCAGCATCGAAACGATGTTTGTCGAGTGCTTTCAACAACGCTTGCGTTTTCATGACATCGGTATGTACTTTGCTGCCGTGTGTAAACGGTCCAATACCGGCTTGGTAACCTTCGACATTGTGTTCGACAATCAAATCCCAACCCTTTTCTTTGGTGTATGTATCGCGAAATTCGATCATTTCTCTGAATTTCCATTTACTGTCGATGTGCATCAACGGAAAAGGAACTTTACCCGGCGCAAATGCTTTTTCGGCTAAACGAACCATTACCGACGAGTCTTTTCCGATCGAATAAAGCATGACGGGCTTTTCGAATTCGGAAGCTACTTCACGAATAATGTGAATTGCCTCCGCTTCCAACTCACGTAAATTATTGATAGAGAAATTGTTCACCTGTTGCTAAAAGATTTATTATTTACAACACAAAGAACGTAAAAAAAAGCCGAAAAATGACTTTTCTTTACTAATGGTTTCTTTTTCAAAGGATCAAAGCCGTTGTAGCTTATTTGTATCGCAAAAGCATTTATTTTTGTTGGTTCGTAGCAAATGTATGGATCATCGAATTTTTTCGAATCGAATTTTTAATGTGGAATCAGAAACTGATTTCGAAAAGTTAGCACTCGAACTTTTTCGGTTTCAATACGATGCGTTAAAACCATATAGAAATTATTGTCAATTATTGAAAATTGATCCCGAAAAGGTAATTTCTGTTACCGACATTCCTTTTTTGCCGATTGATTTTTTTCGGACACAACGCATCAGTTGTTTCGAAAAATCCGCAAAATTAGTTTTTAGCAGTTCGGGGACAACCGGCTCGAACACCAGTTTTCACGAAATACCCTATCCCGAAATTTACGAACAAAGTTTCAAAAGGGGATTTCATCATTTTTATGGAAATATTGAAGATTATTGCATTTTAGCTTTATTGCCATCGTATCTCGAACGAAAAGGATCGTCGTTGGTTTATATGACTGAGCATCTTATTCGTGCTTCGAAACATCGCGATAGTGGTTTTTATTTACATGATTTAGAGGCTTTATCGCGCAAGCTGAAAACGCTGAAAGAAAAAAATCAAAAAACACTTTTGCTCGGTGTTACTTATGCTCTGCTTGATTTAGCAGCAGCTTTTCCGATTCATTTTCCGGAACTCATCGTGATGGAAACTGGCGGCATGAAAGGCAAACGGCGCGAAATGATTCGCGAAGAATTACACGAAACCTTAAAACAAGCTTTTGGTTGCCAAACGATTCATTCGGAATATGGCATGACCGAACTGCTTTCGCAAGCCTATTCGAAAGGTAACGGTTTGTTTGAAACACCACCTTGGATGCGCGTTTTTATTCGAAACACAAATGATCCGTTAACGCTCGTCAACAACGGACAAAGTGGCGGCATCAATGTGATCGATCTGGCAAACAATTGCAGTTGTGCATTTATCGCGGTGCAAGATCTCGGACGAAAACATTCCGATGGCAGTTTCGAAGTATTAGGACGATTTGACTCAAGCCTTGCGCGAGGCTGCAATCAAATGGTTTTGTGATTTGCTTTTCAAAAAGAAGAAACGCGCATAAGTGCTTCGAAAAAGGTACATTTGCACAACGGAAAAGAATTCGAAATGAAAAAAATTTGCGTATTCTGTGGGAGTAGCATGGGAACAAACGCCGTTTATAAACAAGCGGCTGCTACGTTAGCCAAATTGTTTGCCGAACAACAAATTACGTTGGTTTATGGCGGAGCTAATGTCGGATTAATGAAAATTTTAGCCGATACATTGCTCGATGCCGGAGGCGAAGTAATTGGCGTGATGCCGACACAATTACTCGAAATGGAAATTGCACATCCCAACATCAACTTGATGCACCAAGTCAGTAGCATGGCCGAACGCAAACGACTTATGGTCGAACTTTCCGATGCTTTTATTGCGCTTCCGGGTGGTTTTGGAACATTAGACGAAATTTCGGAAATACTCACTTTGAATCAATTACGCATTATCGAAAAACCACTTGGTTTGCTCAACACAAACAACTATTTCGATTCGTTGATCCGCTATTTCGATCACGGTGTAACCGAAGGTTTTGTACGTCGCGAACATCGAGACAACATTATCGTTGCCCGCGATGCCATAACTTTGCTTCGTGAATTGCAAGCATACAAACCGATCGAAACAACTCAATGGATTCGCGACATTAAAACAGAAAGCAACAACAAATCATCATGAACGTCATCGGAATTACAGGAACCTTAGGAGCCGGCAAAGGAACAATTGTTGATTATTTGGTGCAACAAAAAGGATTTATACACTTTTCGGCGCGTGGTTTTTTGATTGAAGAAATCGAACGCCGCGGACTAAAAGTCGATCGCGACAGCATGACTACCGTCGCAAACGAATTGCGCCATAGCCATTCGCCAAGCTATATCATCGATCAACTTTACGAAAGAGCCATAAAAACAGGGAAACCTGCTGTGATAGAAAGCATTCGCACGTTCGGCGAAATTACTTCGTTGCGCCAGAAAGGACATTTTTTGCTTCTGGCAGTCGATGCCGACCCGAAAATCCGTTACAAACGGATTGCCGAAAGAGCTTCTGAAACCGATAAAATCAGTTTCGAGACATTTATCGCAAACGAAAAACGCGAAATGACTTCTGATGACCCAAACAAGCAAAATCTGGAACGTTGCATTCGCGAAGCCGATTATTTATTCATAAACAATGGAACAATTTTCGAATTAATTCAACAAGTCGAAACCGTATTACAAAAAGTAACCAATGGAAACGAACTCCAACTATAACCGCCCAAGTTGGGACGACTATTTTATCAAACTTGCTGATACTGTAGCGAGCAGAGCTACGTGCAATCGGGGTCGTAGCGGCTGTGTGATTGTGAAAGATAAACAAATTTTGGTAACCGGCTACGTTGGCTCGCCGCGTGGTTTGGCGCATTGCGACGAAGTGGGTCATTTATTCAAAAAAGTGATTCACGATGATGGTCGTATTACACAACATTGTATGCGTACCGTTCATGCCGAACAAAACGCGATTACACAAGCGGCACGCCGCGGTATCGCGCTCGACAAAAGCACCTTGTATTGCCGCATGACACCTTGTCGGACCTGCGCCATGTTGATTATCAATTGTGGCATTGTGCGCGTTGTTTGTGAACGAAAATACCACGATGGTACTGAATCGGAAGCCCTATTTGCAGAAGCTGGCGTGTCGATCGAATACATTCACGACGAATTACAACATTATGAGGATCAACAAGGTTAAAAATTTCGATAAATCACATCTAAACCGATTTCCGGAAACGGTTAAACCGAAAAAAAGTTTAGGTCAACATTTTTTGATCGATCAAAATATTGCGCAAAAAATTGTCAAACAACTTTCGACCGATCACGACAAAGTGATTGAAGTCGGTGCCGGAATGGGGGTGTTGACACAATATTTGCTGCCGGAATTGAAAGAAAAATTAGTTGTTGTTGAAATTGATAGCGAGTCGGTTGCATATCTTTCCGAGCATTTCCCTGAATTAAGAACCAACTTGATTGAAGTCGATTTTTTGCGTACAAAATTGACAGATTTTTCGGCTGAAAACATCGGTATTATTGGCAATTTCCCGTACAATATCAGCAGTCAGATTTTTTTTCATATAATTGATTACAAAGAAATTGTAACCGAAGTGGTGGGTATGGTTCAGAAAGAAGTTGCCGAACGCTTGAGTTCGCCTCCCGGAAAGAAAGCTTATGGTATTTTGAGCGTGCTGCTTCAGGCTTGGTACGACATCGAATATTTGTTTACGGTAAACGAAAACGTGTTCAATCCGCCTCCAAAAGTAAAATCAGCTGTTATTCGGTTGCGCCGAAACAACACGAAAAAGTTGAATTGCGATGAAATATTGTTCAAAAAAATCATCAAACAAGCGTTCAACCAGCGTCGTAAAACCCTGCGTAATTCGTTGCGACCGCTATTGAACGCCGAAATCATCGAAAACAAGATTTTTGACAAACGTCCCGAACAACTGCGTGTTGATGAATTTATCGTACTTACAAATTTGATTTACGAAAAAGAAATTTAGCGTGTTGTCAATTTAATTTCTTTGATTTTTCTTAAAGCCTGTCTTACCGTAAAAAAAGCCGAAATCCAACCGATACACACAACCGTAAACAATACAATCAGTACATCAATAAATTTTAATGCAACGGGATACGCATCTATGATGAAAGAACCGGATCCGTCGCCCAATTTGAGCAAGCCAAATTCTTGTTGCAACAAAACAATAATAATCCCCAAAATCAAGCCGATAATTCCACCGAATACATTGATCATCATCCCTTCTATCATAAACAAACGATAAAGCATGTTTTTGTTTGATCCAATCGTTTTTAAAATATTGATGTCTTTTTGTTTATCAATAATCAACATACTGAGCGAACCAACGACATTGAACGTTGCCATAATCAGAATAAACGTCAGAATCACGAAAATTGCCCACTTTTCGGAACGCATGATACGATAAAGTGTTTCTTGTTGCTCGAAACGATTTTTTACAGTAAACGAATCGCCAACAATTGTTTGAATGTTTTTCTTTAATTTTTTAACATTACTGTTTTTCTTTACAAAAATTTCTATTTCAGTCGCTTCATTATCGAAGCCAAGCTGTTCCGAAGTCCAATCAAAAGGAACGATAACAAGCTGTTCATCAATTTCTTGTTGTGTTGCAAACACGCCGACCGGCGTAATTGAAGCAGTGCTAAACGTATTTTCGAAACGAAACGAACTCGGATTGCCGCGTTTAGGCAAATAAATCTGAATTTGTGCCGTAGGACTGTTAACGTTGACACCTAAATACCAAACCACACCGGCACCAAGTACGGCAAAACGATGTTTTTGATTCTGTAACAGAAATTCTCCCTGAACCAAAATTTCTTGCAAATGTTCCAATTCCTGATAAGCATTTCCTACGGCTTTGATGCGTCCGATATGTTGGCGTTCGTTCGACTGAAAAAGCGCGTCTTCTGTAATTGCAGGAATCACTTCTAAAACACCTTCAACATCATAAATTTCAGTTATCGGAAACTGTTTCAAATCAATTGTTTTGCCTTTTATCGGTTCGATTAACAGTTCAGGAGTCAAATGATTAACCATTTTTGTAATCACTGATTCGAATCCGTTGAATACCGAAAGCACCACAATAAGTGCAAAAGCACCAACACCAACACCAATCACCGAAATAGCCGTGATGATGTTGATCAGGTTATGGCTTTTTTTAGCAAATAAATAGCGTCGTGCAATGAAAAATGGCGTATTCAAAACCGGTTTTATTACTGAAACAACAAAGGTAATTTTATTTTAATAACGTGTGTGCAATGATTTACTGCAAAACAGGGCGGCAAACGTTTGTGTTTACCGCCCTGTTTTTATGTTTTTTTCACCAAAATTTTAATACGCTTTTGGATCTATTTCGCCCATGAGTACCATTAAACCGTTCATTGCTAATGCCTGAAGTTCATCTTCGCCCGGATACACAGCTACTGGAGCAATTTTTTCGACACGAGTAGAAATTTTATTTACAAAAGTGCTGTCGTAAGCGATGCCACCTGTAAACAAAATGTAATCCACATCAAAACTCAACACCGCTGCCATCGCACCAATTTCTTTTGCAATTTGATAGCCCATTGCATCGTAAACAAGCTCGGCAAATTTGTCGCCATTGCTGATTTTTTCTTTCGTCTCGATGGTGCTATTCGTTCCCAAATAGGCAACCAAACCACCTTCGCCAACAAGCATTTTTGTGATTTCCTTTTTCGAAAATTCGCCGCTAAAACAGGCGTTTACCAAAGCCGCTGTCGGTAAGCCGCCCGATCGCTCAGGAGAGAATGGTCCGTCACCGTTTAGAGCGTTGTTTACATCAATTACAAGACCTTTTTGATGCGCTGCAACCGAAATTCCGCCTCCCAAATGCACAACAATCAAGTTCAAATCTTCGTAGTTGCGTTGGATATTTTTCGCGTGTTGACGCGCAATAGCTTTTTGGTTCAAAGCATGAAAAATCGAGATGCGCGGAAACTTTGGATGTCCCGAAAAACGCGCCAAATCTTGCAATTCGTCAACAACAACCGGATCGGCGATAAACGCCCGTGCGTTGGGAAGCAATTTTGCGATGTTTTCGGCAATCAGACCACCCAAGTTACTGGCGTGTTCGCCAAACGGACTCGTGTATAAGTCATTGATCATCTTATCGTTTACTTCATAAATCCCCGATTCGATAGGTCGCAACAAGCCGCCGCGTCCAACAACAACTCTGATTTTATCCAAATCAACATCTGTTTCTTTGAGTGCTTTCATGATCAATTCTTTACGAAATTCGAATTGGTCGGTGATTTTGTCAAATTGTTCCAGTTCTTCAGCTGAATGGCGAATTGTTTTTACGAACAGCGGTTTGTGATTTTCAAAAACAGCAAATTTTGTCGAAGTAGATCCCGGATTGATTGTCAGTATGAGAATGTTTTCGATTGTACTCATGATTATTTTGTGCTATTTGTAAGTTATTTTGTTGGGGCAGTGAGTGCAGCCAAAGCGATTGAATATAATTTTGTAAGCGTGCTGTCGCCACGCGACGAAAGAACGCAAGGAACGCGAGCTCCTACAACGAAAGCGGCTTGTTCACCTCCTGCAATTTTCGAGTTCGATTTGTATAAAATGTTTCCCGATTCAATATTCGGAAACACCAAACAATCAGCATCGCCGGCAACTTCGCCGGTCAGTTTTTTTATTTTAGCACTTTCTTTGTCAATTGCTACGTCGAGCGCTAACGGTCCATCGACATAAGCACCTTTAATTTGACCTCTTTCAGCCATTTTCGAAAGGATACAGCCGTCGATAGTTGCTTGCATACGTGGCGAAACCTGTTCGGTAGCTGCAATAATCGCTACTTTCGGTTTTTCGATGCCAAGCGCGTTTGCAACATTGATGACGTTGTTTGTAATCACTATTTTTTCGGCTAATTCGGGATACGGAATAATGGCTACATCGCTCGCAACAAGCAATTTATGATACGACGGAATTTCCATTACCGTAACATGACTCAAAATTGCGCCTTTGTTCATCAATCCGGTTTCTTTATTCAGAATTGCACGCATGTATTTATCGGTACTCACAAGTCCTTTCATCAAAATGTTTCCTTCGCCTTCGTTAATCATCACGCAGGCTTTTGTGGTAGCTTTCATTTCGTCAGGTTCGTGTACAACGCGAAATTTTGTTATATCGATATTTTCTTCTTTGCAGACTTTGGCTATCGTATCTTGATCGCCAATCAAAATGGCATCAATAAGTCCCATATCAACTGCCTGATTGACAGCACTGATTGTATGATCGTCGTTCGCGTAAGCGGCAATTAAGGTTTTTTTAGGACTGTTGCGCAGCACATCGAACATTTGCTCCAATTTTGTGATTTTCATCGGTGTATTCTTTTTTGTTTAAGAAAAATAAGGTTAAAAACGGGTGCAAAAGTAGTACTATTTATCCGAATAATCAAGTAGCTGTCCGAATACAATTTATTGATTCATAAAGAAATACAAAAACAAGTGTTAATCGCTGTAAAAATGAATCATTTGGATGATGGCGGCGGAGCATGTTTCGCAAAAAACTTCGCCTTTGAACGTGTGCATCAAGCAATCAAAAGCCGGACGATACATGCCTTTAGCGCAATAACCACCTCCTTCGAAAACGCCTGTTTGATGGATTGTTTTTTCGGTTACAGGTGTCGGAATTGGCGTTTTTTTACCGACAAGATGCTTCCATTTTTTGTCGAAATCGACTAAAGTGGTCAAATTCGGTTCCCAAGGCTCGAAGGCAAGATTATAAAAACCGTCGTAAGCGGTCGATGAGTCAAAATATTCGTCACCTAATCCGGCAAACGCATGTCCGAACTCGTGTACGATTATTTTCGCCGAACTCGAATTTTCGGCAGCACTCACGCTGTAAAAGTTGTAAATACCGCCTCCACCATATTTTTCGGTGTTTGTAAGGATATAAATCTGATCGTAAGGTATTTGTCCGGCTAAATTGCGGATGGCGGTGTGGTCGTAACTCATGCAATAACGCTCCGAATCGAAAGTATAAAAACTCGACGAAAGTACCGTTTGTGGCCAAATGCTGTCGGCAGGAATCGCCACACCACTCTCATCTGAGTATGCTAAAACAGCTCTGATATTGAACCTATCTTGATACGATTTAAAAGGTTCGTAAGCAAACAAACTTTTTGCAAAACTTTGGCTATCAATGATGAACTTTCCTAATTCGGTATTTGTGTAACCATCAGGTAAAATTACAATGTCAACCGCTTGTTCGCTTGGTTTATCGCCATAAACATTAAAAATAGCAAAAGGCAATTTCTTTGCCGGTTTGATGAAGTAATCTTTCGGATCAATAGCAATCTGAAACTTTAAATCAAAATTTCCATTATCGTGATTCCGACTGTAAAAACGAACATCAACCGGATGTTTCGGAAATGGAAACACGATGCTTTCGTCGAAACTTCGCTGTACACGTTTGGCTTCTTCCGTTGTTTGCCATTCGCCAAATAGGTTGCAATAGCCACGCGAGTAAATCAATTGTTGGTTTGCGTTATCATATACTTCGAAAAAATAATCGCCGTAACGCAACGTGTCAACCAAATTGGTTTTCGAACCGCCCCAGTAAGGTTCTTTGATCAGATTTTCCAAGGCATAAAATTCTGTTTTGTCGGTTCCGGCATGTATGTAATCGATACGAAGTGTCGCCGCCTCAAAAAAGTGATCGTATTGTGCCAAAGAAACTACCGACAACAGCCAAAAAATACTAAAAAACAAGGTTTTTTTCATCGCAAGAGATTTTTTAAATGACTTCGTCAAAAATAAGAAAAAAGGCAACGGGCTGCAAGATATAAACACAAACCAATTTCCGTTTTTAACATGGTGTTATCTGTCGTTTTTTCAATCTCATTTTCTTTAATTGATTTTCCAATAGCCTGTTTTTCTTGAACCTAAACGCTCAACTTTATTTTCTGTTTTAAGAATATCAATTTGTCTGTTTATTGTTCTTTCGGTTACACACAGTATTTTTGCCAATTCTTTGACGGTAATTGACGGCATTTGTGTCATTATATCAATAATTTTATTTTTTATACTGACATTTTCATTGTTATTTATACTGACATTTATACTGATATTATCCATTGGGATAGGTTCTTTTTGTAATAATTTCAATTTCTTCTTCCGTAAAATCGTAAAGCCCGTAAGCCAATTGGTCTATTTGGGAATCTGTATTACCTAAACTTCTAAAATAAAAATTGCATATATCAATTATAATGCTTATTTTTAGTGTGTTAAAAACAAAAACGAGTACTTGATATATGCACCTTAAAAGTACAAAAAAGATGTTCGTTTTATTGTGCACAACGTTTCTGCGCTTGGCGTTCGTGCGGGATTTCGGAGCATAAGACTGAAAACAGTCTTCCTAAATAGGGAAAAGACAGCACTCTTCAAAATTTAAATGCGTTGAATGTAGCAAACGAGCCGATTTTATGTACTTTTGACTGTTTATATATTTAATATCTCTCTTTTTCATGAAACGATTCCTGTTTTTTTGTTTTTTCTTTTTGTTTTTTCTTTCTATCTCGGCTCAAGATACGCTCAAAATAATGCAATATAATTTGTTGTATTATGGCGTAAATGTAGGTTTTTGCAATAACACAAATAACAACGTAACGCAAAAAAATGCTTATTTGCAGACCATTCTCGCAGATGCAAAACCCGATGTTTTAACTGTAAATGAATTTGGAGCCAAAGAATATTTGATAACCGATTTTTTAAATAACAATTTGAATATCAATGGTGTAAAATCATGGAAATCAACACCGATAATCAACCAAGCCGGTTCAAATATTATCAACTGTATTTTTTATGATACAACAAAAGCGCGCTTAAAAAGTCATAAAATTGTTCAAACTTATGTACGCGATATCGATGCTTACGAAATGTATGCCGTAACGCCCGATTTAGCAAATGGCGATACCATTACGTTTGTTTGCATCGTTGGGCATCTTAAAGCCGGCAATACTCCTGACGATGCCACCAAACGCAACGTCATGGTTGAAAATACGATGCGTTATATCGCCGCCAATCATCCAAGCGATAATATCATGTTTATGGGCGATTTTAATTTTTATAGTGCATCGGAAGCCGCTTACCAATTGATGTTGAATTATTCCAATGCCGATGCGCGTTTGTTAGATCCTATCGATCAGGAAGGCGAGTGGCACGATAACGTCGATTATGCAAAAATTTTCACACAATCGACCAACACAGCAAATGGCTGTGCATCGAGCGGTGGCATGGACGACCGATTCGATTTTATCATGATTTCGGACGAAATACGCTTTGGAACCAGTAAGATGATTTATGTTCAAGAATCGTATAAAGCATTCGGGCAAGATGGTATTCGTTTGAATAAAAGCATTACAAATCCAACAAATAATTCTGTTTCTCAAGAAGTTGCAGAAGCATTGCAACAAAATTCGGATCATCTTCCGATTGTATTAAAATTGATAGCTAAACGTGACGTTGGCGTGAATGAATTTTCGCAAGAATCGCTTTACGCAAGCATATACCCAAATCCGATACGCGAAAACACAACATTAAGTTTTAAAAATAACAAGTCAGGGAAAATTCGTTTTGAAATCATTGATTTACAAGGACAAACAGTATTTTCCGATGAAAATTATTTTGATGCCGGAGCTCAAAATTACCAGATAGAAACCGCTCATTTAAGAAACGGATTTTATTTGTTACAACTCACCAATTCGAACAATTACAGCGAAGTAATTAAAATGATTGTTCGATAAATCAACGTGTAAGTTGTAAGTTACTTATTTTTTTCGCGCCATTGTTGGCTGAATGATTTAGTTTGAATTACAGGAAGTTGTCTTCTATTTCCCCATTGTTTAGCAAAAAAATGTTTCAGTAAATAGTTTTTAACTCCAGCACCAAATAAATCCATCTTTCTGCGACTCAATAACCATTTTATCAGTTTTTTCATCGCGAAAGTATTGGGTGAAGAAGCTATTTTATGACCGAAAATTTCTTCCCTGTTTTTAATGATTAATTTGCTCAACGGAATATTAACCGGACAAACATCGTCGCATTTTTTACACATGGTACACGCGAAACTCAAATGACCGTAATTTTCGAATCCTTTCATAATCGGTTCGATAACAATACCGATCGGACCCGAATACGTTACGCCGTAGCTCGAACTTCCTATCGTGCGGTAAACCGGACAAACATTTTGACACGAACCGCATTTGATACACGCTAAAGCAGCACGTTGTTGACTTCTTGAGAGTAATTCGGAACGGTTGTTATCTACCAAAATGACAATCATTTGCTGCGGTCCGTTTTCGTCGCCAGCAGCTCCTGTTGTTATTGAACTAAAAGCCGTCATCAGTTGCCCGCTCGAATAAGTCGATAATAAAGGCAAAATAGTGTCTAAATCTTCTATCGAAGGAATAATTTTATCGATTCCGGCTAAAACAATGTGCAAATCGGTTGTAGCGGTCGATTTTAAGATGTTTCCTTCGTTTTCGATAAGTACAACACCACCTATATCAGCAAGTAAAAAGTTTGCTCCCGTAAGCGAAATACCTGCCAAATCGAAATCGTTTTTAAGTTCGTTGCACATAAAACGAATCATTTCTTCAGGTGTACTGTCTTCTTTTAAGCCATATTTTTCCGTCAGTATTTCGTTAATTTCCGACTTTGATAAATGTAACGAAGCATTCGTACATTCAGGCGATTTATCTACTTTGCTTTGTAGAATAAAGTTGTCTAAATTGGTTTCTGTGCACGTTATTTTTTTCTTTTTAAAAGCATTTTCTAAGTCTATCTCTTTGTATAAAAAAGATTTAGAACAAATTATTTTTTTATTTACAGCTTTTTCGATACTATCTAAAACAAAACTAACGGCTTCTCGTGAATTTCGCGCCCATAATACTTTACCGCCATTTTGCGTGAAGTTAGAATCAAATTGTATGAGCAAATCATCTAATTGCTTTTGTGATTTTTGACTAATAAACGCGGCACGCAAACGAGCTAATTTGACATCGTTATAATTGTTTTTAGCTTTTAAAACATTTTTTTCGTGCTTTTCGATATTAGAATCCCATTTTTTTTGAAACGATTTATCAAAACTTACTTTTTCAATGTTACGTATGTATGCTGAAAATTGTTCGCTCATGTTATCAACTTTGCATTAAAAAAGTCCAATTTTTTTTACACGTAATTCGTGTCTACCTCCTGAAAATGAAGTATTTAAAAATATTTTTACCATTTCGAAAGCTAAATCGAACGGAATAAAACGTCCGGGAAGCGCAATGACGTTTGCGTTGGTATGTTCGCGAGCAAATTTTGCTATTTCTATATTCCAGCACAATGCAGCACGCACGTTTGGATGTTTGTTGGCAGTCATCTGAACACCGTTTCCACTTCCGCAAAGAATAATTCCGAGTTCGTATTGTTCGGTTGCAATTGCATGCGCCAACGGATGTATCATATCCGGATAATCAACACTTTCGTTCGAAAAAGTTCCAAAATCAATTATTTCAAATCCTTCGTTTTCAAGGCGATTCTTTATGTATTCTTTCATTTCAAAACCACCATGGTCGCTTGCTATCGGTATTACTTTTTTCATTTTTAAAGGTTGTTTATAAAGTTTTACAAAGGTATTATTTTTACTAAAAAAATATTCACAGGTGTATTAATAATGAGTTGTTTAGAATGAATCATAAATTTCTAAACAAATAAAACACTTTGAATTTGTGCTTGTTAAAACTTATCAACAAAAAATATGTTAATATGCCTTATTATCTGTTACTTCTTTTTTAAAAAAGTTTTCAAATCAAACTTTTTATACGCAACAAAAACTTTTATGTTGATAAACCTCGTTTTTTAAGTTATTTATAAGTCCTTTTATTAACAAAAAACACCCCTTAAAACAATAAAAGTTTTCAACAACTATAAATAAAACTTTTAATATATTTTTCAATAAAAATATATTTTTTAGTTTCAAAACATTCATAAAAAAACATTCAAAGTACTTTATTATTAATGAGTTATCTATTTATACAACCAACCTAACTTACTTTTTTTATATTAATAATCGATTCTAAATTATAATTTTTAATAATTATCTGAAAAACAAAGCATTAAAAAAAATATTCAATCAATTATTGTGAATAAGTTATGATAACTTTTTAATCCAAATTTTTTTATAAAAAATATCCACATATTAACAACTGTTATATAATAATAAGCATATTTTTTTATAAAAAAATATCATAACGATGCGTTTGAACGGCTTTCACTTTTAAATGTTGAATTTGTGTTACATTTGTTTCTGAAAAAAACGGTTTATGGATTTTGTAACGGAAATTAACAGGCTTCGAAAAGACAAAGATGCAATTATTTTGGCACATTTTTATCAAGAAGCAGAAATACAGCAAATAGCTGATTATATTGGTGATAGCTTAGGATTGGCACAACAAGCGGCGCAAACAAAAGCCAATGTAATTGTTTTTGCAGGTGTGCATTTCATGGCAGAAACAGCTAAAATATTAAATCCTAAAAAAACTGTTTTAATTCCCGATCTCGAAGCCGGATGTTCACTTGCCGACAGTTGTCCTAAAAAAGATTTTGAGTTTTTTTTAAGAAATTATCCCGATCATAAAGTTATTTCGTATATCAATTGTACAGCCGATATAAAAACGCTTTCCGACGTGATTTGTACTTCGGGAAATGCTATTCAAATTGTAGAATCGTTTCCGAAAGATGAAAAAATAGTTTTTGCTCCGGATAAAAATTTAGGTGCTTACATCAATAACGTTACAGGTCGCAACATGGTGTTGTGGGACGGAAGTTGCGAAGTACATGATTTGATAAAAACAGAAAACATCATTGAGCTGAAATTAAAAAATCCAGATGCAAAAGTGATTGCACATCCCGAATGTAAAGCGGCAGTATTGGAATTGGCTGATTTTGTAGGATCGACGACTGCCATGTTGAATTTTACAAAAACCGACAACTCTAAAAAATACATCGTGGCAACTGAATCGGGAATTTTGTACGAAATGCAAAAACAATCGCCCGAAAAAATATTTCTTATAGTTCCAGCCGATGCTACATGCAATTGCAATAATTGTCCGTATATGAAGCGTATTACGTTAGAAAAATTGTACGATGCCATGAAAAATGAAAAATACAAAATAGAACTTTCTGATTCGGTTATGAAAAAAGCAATCAAACCGATTGAAAGAATGTTAGAAATTTCTCTAAATTTGGGGCTTATAAAGAAATAAATATGAAAACAATAAAATCAATTCTATTCATTTCAGTATTTACATTACTTATTGTATCTTGCTCATCGAATAAAATAATGTTTACACAAACACTTCGAAATCAAGTTGAAAAACACGGATTAGATATAAAAGATATTCAGTTTTATAATTCGAAAGATATTGTATTACAACGCAATAGCAGTACCGATTCGACACGAATCGAAGATGGACGAATCAGTTTCGAAAAAGGAAAAGTAGTAGAAATAATAACAATAAAAAAAGAAACACCCGGTGTTTGTGTCAATCTTACAGGATCAACTTTAGATATTTCGTTTGAAGACGACGACAATAAAAAATTGATTTTTAAACGTAATTCTGAACAATACGAATTGTCGGCAATAGCGTTCGATGGTCCTTACGGTCGTGTTCTGTACGATTCTGCTTTCTTTTATTTTGAAGCAAATAAAAAAACTCCTATTTATCTGAAAGTTCAAAAAGAAGACGTGTCAAAATACGATCAAAAAACAAGAACAGCATCAGGTCGTCAGGTAAGCAATGAATCTTTTTGAAATAGTTCATCATTTTCATGAATACGAACGAAAATACATACACACAACGACAAATTACAGGATCGTATTTTATTTCTGTAATTAGTATTATGTTGGTATTGTTTATGTTAGGATTATTTTCGGTGTTACTTGTTCACGCACAAATATTATCAAATCACATTAAAGAAAACATTGGTTTTGAAATCATTATTAACAAAGGCGTAAAAGAAGCTGGTATTGTTAAACTACAAAAAACATTAGACGCAACGCCTTATGTCAAATCGACCGAATATATTTCGCAAGAAGAAACCATCAAACGGCTTAGCAACGATTTAGGCGAAGATTTTGTCAAATGGTTGGGCGACGAAGAAAATCCTTTATTGCCTTCGATTGATGTACGTTTTAAAGCTGCTTGGGCAAACAACGACAGTTTAGCAAAAATAGAACAACAAATTTTGATGAATACCGATGTGAAAGAAGTATATTACCAAAAATCATTAGTACATCTAATCAACCAAAATGTGCGACGAATAGGAATTGTTTTGCTTGGAATGAGTTCTTTGCTATTGGTCATAGCACTTGCTTTGATAAATAATACGATTCGACTTTCGGTTTACGCCAAGCGTTTGTTGATACGAAGCATGCAACTTGTAGGTGCAACAAAAACATTCATCAGAAAACCTTTTATTATTTCAGGAATTTTACAAGGACTCATCGGTGCGTTGTTAGCCGTAGGAATGCTTTCGGGCGTTTTGTATATTTTAGTAAAAAATATTCCTGAATTAATGCTCCTTCACAATACCGAAACATTACTTATAATTTACGTAAGTGTCATTGTTTTAGGTATGTTGCTTACAGGTATTTGTACGTATTTTTCGTTGAATAAATATTTGCGAATGGATACCAATAAATTACACATTTAAAATACAATAAAAATTACATAGAATGGCTCAATTGAATCAGCAAAAAGAAAAAAAATCAGATGAAAAAACATTCGTTTTTACACGCGAAAACTATATTTGGGTACTTATAGGATTAGTCGTTGTAGCTCTTGGTTTTATTTTAATGATCGGTGGTGGTTCTGACAATCCAGATGTTTTTAGCGATGCTATTTTTGACTTTCGCCGCATAACTTTAGCACCTATATTAGTGCTTTTAGGTTTTTGCATCGAAATTTACGCTATAATGAGAAAATCAAAAAAATAAAAAATGGATGTTATTCAAGCAATTATACTTGGAATCGTTCAAGGACTAACAGAATTTTTGCCTGTAAGCAGTAGCGGTCATATCATCATCGGAAAAGCACTTCTTGGTGTCGAAATCAATCCAGATGCCGCAACAACATTCGAAGTAGTCGTTCATGCCGCCACGGTATTCAGCACATTAGTTGTTTTTCGTCAAGAAATTCTAAAACTACTATTAGGTGGTTTAAAATTTCAATACAACGAAGAAACACAATACATTTTGAAAATAGGTATTTCAATAATTCCTATTTTGATTGTCGGATTGTTTTTTAAAGACGAAGTCGAAGCACTTTTTGGCGAGGGCGTATTTTTGGTCGGAATGATGTTGTTAGTAACAGCCATATTGTTGACACTATCTTTTTTTAAAAAATCAGGAAAACGTTCGATAACTTATTTAGACGCATTCATTATCGGAATTGCACAATCGATAGCTGTTTTGCCCGGTTTATCGCGATCAGGAACAACCATTTCGACCGGATTATTGCTTGGCGACAAAAAAGAAGAAATAGCAAAATTTTCGTTCTTAATGGTTCTGATTCCTATTTTAGGTGAATCGTTTTTGAGCTTAATCAAAGGCGAATTTACACCTGAAGCATCAGGAATCTCTACCATAGCTTTGATTTCGGGTTTTGTAGCGGCGTTTTTATCGGGCTTATTTGCTTGTAAAGTAATGATTAATATTGTGAAACGCGGCAAACTGATTTGGTTTGCTGTTTATTGCCTCATCATGGGTTTGGTTTCACTCATTTTTCTGAGCTAATGACCGATTTTTTAACAGCTGATAGAAAACCGAATTTTCAAGTCGGCGAAGTCATCTTGATTGATAAACCAACCGATTGGACTTCGTTTGATGTCGTAAATTTTATTCGTTCGCTTATCAAAAGATTTTATGGAATCGGAAAACTGAAAGTAGGTCATGCCGGCACACTCGACCCACTTGCAACCGGCTTACTGATTCTTTGTACCGGAAAACAAACCAAACAAATTGACAATTACCAAGGCATGGATAAAATTTATGAAGGAACCATGCAATTAGGCATTACAACGCCAACTTACGATTTAGAAAGCAAGCCTGATGCACATTTTTTTGTCGATACAATAACACCGGAACGAATCGAGCAAGTCAGAAAACAATTTATAGGCGTTATAGAACAAATTCCGCCGATTTATTCGGCAATTAAAATCGATGGGAAACGCGCTTTTGATTACGCACGAAAAAAAGAAGATGTGAAACTAACTCCGCGTCCGATACGCATCAACGAATTTACTGTTGATACGACAAATTTTCCCGAATTATCGTTTTATGTCAACTGCAGCAAAGGAACTTACATTCGCAGCTTGGTACACGATTTTGGAAAAGCATTACAAAACGGTGCTTGCATGACCTCACTTCGACGAACGCAAATAGGCGACTTTTTGATAGAAAATGCGTGGAAAATCGAAGATTTAAAAAAATTAATTATCGACAGTTCCAAGCAGTTAGAAACGTAAAAAAAAATTTATATTGACAAAGCCTTCGTTATGATGTAAATTTGTTCAGATTTTTTTTCTAATGATGCTTTACATCACAACGAAATTTTTTAAAAAATGGTAAAATTTTTTTTATATTTTAGTAGCCTTAGTCGGCTTTGTATTTGTCGTTAATGCGCAGAAACGCCAAAAAAAACAAGCCGGGAAGTAATTTTTACAAATCGCTACCCATAAATTTGTATCAAATAAACACAACAAAATTTTTCATGTTTATTTTGATTATTCAAAAAAGCGATGTCTTTGCATTTTAGAAATGTCGGTATGCCAAATATTCAAAACATAAGCAATTCAAACGATTATCATCAATTTTTAGTTGAGATAAAAGAACGTATTCACAGAAGTCGGTACGAAATTGCGAAAATTGTAAATCATGAAATTATTCAACTATATTGGGATATTGGTCGTAATATTACAGAAAAACAACAGATTTTAGGATGGGGAAAATCTATTGTAGAAAGATTGGCAGAAGATTTACAAAAAGAATTTCCGGGTATTTTGGGTTTTAGTTCTCGCAACATTTGGTATATGCAACAATTTTATGCTGAATATCAAGGAAATGAAATTCTGCAACCATTAGTTGCAGAAATTAGTTGGTCGAAACATTTAGTTATTATGGCTAAATGTAAAGATTTACAAGAAAGGCAATTTTATATTTTAGCGACTAAAAAATTTGGTTGGACAAAGGACGTTCTTATAAACAAAGTAGAGTTAAAAACATACGAAAATTATCTACTTGGACAAACAAATTTTGACAAAACTTTGCCGGATAAAATTAAAAAGCAAGCAATATTAGCCGTAAAAGATGAATATAATTTTAGTTTCACAAATTTATTAAACGAACATTCAGAATATGATTTAGAACAAGCGTTGATTAAAAACATTAGAGCATTTCTCATTGAATTTGATGGTGATTTTGCTTTTATTGGTAATCAGTATCGCATAGAAATAGATGAAGAAGAATATTTTATTGATTTACTGCTGTTTCATAGACGTTTACAGTGTTTAGTCGCTGTTGAGTTAAAAATAGGCAAATTTATTCCCGAATACAAAGGAAAAATGGAATTTTACTTGAATATTTTGAATGACCGTATAAAACTTCCGCACGAAAATGAGGCAATAGGTATAATTATTTGTAAATCAAAGAAAAGAACAACAGTAGAATATGCATTAAAAGATTCAAAAAAACCAATAGGCGTTGCTACATATAGTTTATCTTCGACATTACCAGAAAATTATAAAAATGTATTGCCAACACCCGAAGAAATTGCAAACAAACTTATTGATTTTAACATTATAGATCTTCTATAAAACCAGAGGTTTAATTACAGTATAAACAGCAATAATAATGAAACTATCACAATTTAAGTACAACCTTCCTCCGGAACTCATCGCAAATCATCCTGCAAAAAATCGCGACGAATCGCGTTTGATGGTTCTTAATAGAAAGGATCAAACAATCGAACACCGCTCATTTAAAGATATTTTGGAATATTTCAAAGATGGCGACCTCTTTGTTTTGAACAACACAAAAGTTTTTCCCGCTCGTTTGTATGGCGAAAAAGAAAAAACAGGTGCCAAAATAGAAGTATTCTTGCTTCGCGAATTAAACCACGAAAGCCGCCTTTGGGACGTATTGGTCGATCCGGCACGTAAAATCAGAATAGGCAACAAACTTTATTTCGGCGAAGACGATTCATTAGTCGCCGAAGTAATCGACAACACCACTTCGCGCGGACGGACTTTACGTTTTTTGTTCGACGGACCTTATGAAGAGTTTAAAAAAACGATTCAAACACTTGGCGAAACACCGATTCCGAAAATTCACAATAGACCGGTCGAACCGGAAGACGAAGAAAATTACCAAACAATATATGCTAAAAACGAAGGAGCTATTGCTGCGCCGACAGCAGGCTTGCATTTCAGCAAATCGTTGATGAAACGCCTCGAACTGATTGGTGTTTCGTTTGCCGAAATAACGTTACATACCGGAATGGGAAATTTCAGAACCATTGAAGTAGAAGACCTTACGAAACATAAAATGGATTCGGAAGAGATGTTCATCGATGAAGAAAACGCACAAATCATTAACCAAACAAATGCTCGTAGAAGTTCAGTTTGCGCCATCGGCACAACAACAATGAAAGCTTTAGAGTCGGCTGTAATCATATCAGGTAAAGTAAAATCTTATGCCGGTTGGACAAATAAATTCATTTTTCCGCCTTACGATTTTTCCGTAGCAAATTCAATGGTAACCAATTTCCACCTTCCAAAATCACCAATGATGATGGAAGTAGCAGCTTTTGCCGGATACGACTTTCTGATGAAAGCTTACAAAGAAGCCGTAGCCGAAAAATACCGCTTCTTTACTTTTGGCGATGCTATGTTGATTTTGTAGTTTTTATTGATAAATTTGGATTTGAAAGAGTCGGTCATTAGATCGGCTCTTTTTGTTTGTGTCTTGTCCTGAAATAAGTTTACTCTTTTTAGTTATTTTTACTCTTTTTGGTGTAAACCTATTTTAGGACAAGACAAGGTTGACATGAAGCCTAAAAAAGCGGTAACTTTACCCCAAAATTTACTTTTATGAAGAAAAATACATTTTTACTTTTTACATTTTTATTGTTTTTCCCTTTTGGCTTGTTGATTGCCGGTGAGGGAATGTGGATTCCGATGCTTTTAGAGCGGCTGAACGAGAAAGAAATGCGTGAAATGGGAATGAAAATTACCGCCGAAGATATTTATTCGATCAACCAAGCGAGCATAAAAGATGCCATTGTAATGTTTGGTGGTGGTTGCACAGGCGAAATTGTAAGCAATCAAGGACTTTTGTTGACCAATCATCATTGTGGTTACGGAGCCATTCAACGCCATAGCAGTTTAGAAAACGATTATTTGACAAATGGTTTTTGGGCAATGTCGCGTGAAGAAGAACTTCCGAACGAAAACTTGAATGCTACCATGTTGATGGAAATGAAAGACGTTACGAACGCCGTTTTAGAAGGTGTTTCCGACAATATGACCGAATCGGAACGTTCGAAAAAAATCACCGAAAATAAAAAATCACTTATCGAATCCGCTAAAAAAGATACGGAATACCATGTTGTAATTGAAGATTTTTTTATTGGAAATCAATACTTTATGATTTACGAACAAGTGTTTAAAGACATTCGTTTGGTTGGTGCTCCACCATCAAATATTGGAAAATTTGGCGGCGACACCGACAATTGGATGTGGCCGCGTCATACGGGCGATTTTGCTGTATTTCGCATTTATGTGGGCGACGACAACAAACCAAAATCTTATAGCGACGACAATGTACCTTACAAACCGGCTTATCATTTGCCGATCTCGTTGAAAGGTGCCGAAAAAGACGATTTCACTTTTGTGTTCGGTTATCCGGCGCGTACAAATGAATATTTACCTTCGTTTGCTATCGACCAACAAGTGAATATAACAAACCCGATACGCATCAAAATACGGCAGATACGATTGGATATTTTTACGAAATACACCAACAACGACCCAAAAGTGCGCATTCAATATGCTTCAAAACATGCGGGTGTTGCCAACGGATGGAAAAAAATGATTGGCGAAAGCAAAGGAGTTCGTCGTGCAAGAGGTGTCGAAAAGAAACAACAATTCGAACAACAATTTAATATCTGGGCAAATTCAAACGTGCAATACAAAAATCTGATTTCGAAATTCGACGAAGTATACGAACGTATATTACCTTACAACTTGGCTTATTATTACATGATAGAAGCCGGTTATGGTGTCGAATTAATCAATTTTGCAAGAGCTTTTACAAACTTATCGAAAATAGATAAAACAACCGAAAAAGAAGCGATCGAAAAAATGCTTGCCGATGCACAACGCCGTTCCGAATCATTTTTCAAAGATTATCATTTACCTTTAGACAAAGAAGTTGCCGAAGCGTTGCTTGCCATTTATTACAACGAACAACCGATCGATTTTCGTCCCGATTTTTTAAATCTTATCAACACAAAATACAAAAACGACGTGAAAGCCTATGTGGCTTATTTATTTGCCGAATCGATTTTTACATCACCCGAAAAAGTAGCGGCGATGCTCAATAATTTCAACTATAAAAAAGCGCAACAACTGCAAAAAGACCCGGCTTTTGTTGCCGCTAAAAGCATCTCCTATTTTTATACCAATAAAGTAATGGAAACAATAAACTCAATTGATGACGAAATCAACGAAATGCGCCGTGTTTATATGCGTGCGCAAATGGAAATGCAACCCGAAAAACGGTTTTATCCCGATGCAAATTCTACATTACGCGTTTCGTACGGAAAAGTAGAAGGATTCAAACCGGCTGATGCTGTTACATACAAGCATTTTACAACTTTAGACGGCATCATGGAAAAAGAAAATCCGGATATTTATGATTATGTGGTCGAAGAGCGTTTAAAAGAATTGTACAAAGCAAAAGATTACGGTCGTTATGCCGACAAAGACGGAAGCGTTCATGTGGCTTTTATTGCTTCGAATCACACAACAGGCGGCAACTCAGGGAGCCCACTTTTCAATGCCGAAGGACATCTTATCGGTATCAATTTCGATCGTTGTTGGGAAGGAACAATGAGTGATTTGATGTATGATCCAAGCATTTGCCGCAACATTTCGGTCGACATTCGTTATGTGCTTTTCATTATCGATAAATTTGCAGGAGCCTCGCATCTCATCGACGAAATGACAATTGTTCAGTAAAATAATTCGAAAAATGTAATTTTAAAGCACTAATCGACACGCATGGCAAAGTCAAAAACTGTTTTTTTCTGTAAAAATTGTGGCAACGAATCGCCAAAATGGATTGGAAAATGCCCGGGTTGCGGCGAATGGAATACCTATGTCGAAGAAACCGTTGTAACCGGAAAAGATCAAAAACTTCGAACAACAATCACAAGCAACGAAGTTGTAAAACCCATTTCGATAGCCGAAATCAGCAACACAAAAGAAGAACGGATTGATTTGAGAAATCAGGAACTGAACCGTGTTTTAGGCGGCGGACTTGTTGCCGGTTCGTTGATTTTGGTGGGTGGCGAACCCGGAATCGGAAAATCGACTTTGCTACTGCAAATAGCACTTCGTTTGCCGCAATACAAAATACTTTACGTATCGGGCGAAGAAAGCCAAACACAAATCAAAATGCGCGCCAACCGCATCGGCATCGAAAACAAAAACTGTTTCATCTTGACCGAAACCGACACACAAGAAATTGTTCGTCATTTCAAAACAATACAACCCGACATTGTTATTATTGATTCGATTCAAACCTTGCATACGCCGCACGTCGAGGCAACAGCAGGGAGCATTTCGCAAATTCGCGAAACAGCTGCCGAAATGAATAAGTTGGCAAAAACTTTTCAAACACCCATTTTTTTGATCGGACATATTACCAAAGATGGCGGCATTGCCGGTCCGAAAATACTCGAACACATGGTCGATACGGTGGTTCAATTCGAAGGCGACAGGCATTATGGTTTTCGAATTTTGCGTACCATCAAAAACCGTTTCGGTTCAACTTCCGAACTAGGCATTTTCGAAATGCAATCCAACGGCTTGCGCGAAATCAGCAATCCGAGCGAACTATTTTTATCGCAACGCGAAGAGCCCGTTAGCGGCGTGGCAATTGCTTCAATGATAGAAGGTTTGCGTCCGATGCTGATCGAAACACAAGCACTTGTAAGTACTGCCGCTTACGGCACACCGCAACGTTCGGTTACGGGATTCGATATTAGACGCTTAAACATGCTTTTGGCTGTTCTCGAAAAACGTGCCGGATTTCGTTTGTCGAGCAAAGACGTTTTTCTGAATATTGCCGGCGGCATTCGTGTCGACGATCCGGCAATCGATTTGGCGGTGCTGGCTTCTATATTGTCATCGAACGAAGATGTGCCCATTAGTTCGCGTATTGCTTTTGCTGCCGAAGTAGGACTTTCGGGCGAAATTAGAGCTGTAAATCGCATTGATGTGCGTATTGCCGAAGCCGAAAAACTAGGTTTCGAAAAAATAATGATTTCGAAATACAACCTGAAAGCAATCGATAAATCGAAAACAAAGATTCAGATTATAGCTCTGGCATCGGTAAACGATTTGTATAACGAACTTTTTGCATAAGATTAAACAATTTGTAACCCGAAAACTTCCAAAAATTCTTGCTTTAAAATTTGTTTAACGTCTTCGATGGCAACTGTTTGATTCAGTTCTTTTGCTAAAGAAGTAACGCCTCTGTCGACAAATCCGCAAGGGTTGATATAGTTGTAAAAATTCAAATCGGTATTGCTATTCAAAGCAAAACCATGCATTGTAACCGAACGACTAGCGCGCACGCCGATAGCACAAATTTTTCGAATTTCAGGTTTGTCGGCATCAAGCCAAACACCAGAAGCACCTTCAGAACGACTTGATTCGATACCAAAATGTTTCAATGTGCGAATAACACTTTCTTCGATTCTAAAAATATATTCACGAATGCTGATTCCGATTTTATTAAGGTCAAGAATCGGATAACCGACAATTTGTCCGGGTCCGTGATACGTAATATCGCCTCCCCGATTGCTATGATAAAACGAAGCACCTTTCGAGCGCATGAACGACTCATTGATTAACAGATTGCTTTCTTTTCCGCTTTTGCCAAGCGTGAATACATGCGGATGTTCGACAAAAAGCAGGTGTCCGGCAAAATTGTTTTTTTCGATGTCTTTTTTTTCAGCAATAAGCGCGTCGAAAAGTTTTTCTTGATACGTCCAAGTTTCTTGATAATCAAGTATTCCTAAGTCAGAAAACAAAATCTGCTGCATTACAAAATGTGTTTTTCGGCACGATACGAACTACGAACTAACGGACCGCTTTCGACATGACGAAAACCTAATTTCAATCCGTATTCTTCATACATTTTGAATGTTTCCGGATTGATGTACGCTTTCACATCAAGGTGTTTTCGCGTTGGTTGTAAATACTGCCCTATTGTTACGACCGATACGCCTGCCTGATACAAATCGTTTAATGTTTCAAATACTTCTTCTTGTGTTTCGCCCAATCCGAGCATGATTCCTGATTTTGCCCTAATGTTGTTTTCGGCAACAATACGCAATACATTTAAGCTGGTATCGTATTTAGCGCGACTGCGCACTTCGGGTGTGATGCGGCGAACGGTTTCGAGATTGTGTGAAATCACTTCGGGAGCGGCTTCAACCACAATTTTTACCAACTCTTCTCTTCCATCAAAATCGCCTATAAGTGTTTCCATTGTTGTTTTCGGACACAAGTTTTTTATGGCGCGAATTGTTGCTGCCCAAGCGTTTGCGCCGGCATCTTCTAAATCGTCGCGATCGACCGAAGTCAGTACTACATGTTTCAGATTCATGTTTTTCACAGATTGTGCCACACGTTCCGGTTCTTGCGGATCGACGGGAAGCGGTCGTCCGGTTTTTACATTACAAAATTTGCATGAACGTGTACAAACGTCCCCTAAAATCATCAACGTAGCCGTTCCTCTGTTCCAACATTCGTGCTGATTTGGGCAATGTCCGCTTGTGCAAATAGTGTGTAAATGATTGTGTGCGACGATGTCTTTTACCGAAATATAGGATTTACCGATCGGAACTTTTGTTTTGAGCCAATCAGGTTTGCGTAAGATGGATTTTTTGTGAAAATTTTCCGACATAAAATATTCAAAAACAAATAATTATATTTTTTCGAGCTCGTGTAGCGCAAAAGCATAAGCACCGATTGTTACAGATGATGAGGTACCTAAATGTGATACGCCGATACCGATTTTTTTGGTTGGATTGTACCAAACTTTATCATTCGAAAAAGGAACAGCAATCATTTCGCCTGTTTTTTCAAGAAATAAGGTGCGATCTGCTTCGCTTTCAAGATTGAAAGCCTTTACTTCCATGCGTGTAAACGGATTTCCATTCAGACCGACATAAGGCTCATTCATGCGATTGACCATTTTTTCCAAGAAAACAGGCCAAGCTCCCGACAAACCACCGCCGATAGCTACTAAACCATCAACCAACGAAACGGCATTGACGAGTGCATCGGCAAGCGAAACAGCAAATTCGTCCCAAGCAGCAAGTGCCGCTTTTTGGTTTCCTACAGCCCGATTCATTGCTATTTCGTAAATTTCGAATGGTTCGGGAGCACATTCAAAAGCAATATTTGCTTCTCGGGCGTAAACCCGTCTGATAGCGCGGATAGTTACCGAATCTTCGATACTTGTTTGTGGATAAAGTACGTTTGCCATCCGGTTGATTTCGCCTCCGGCAGAATTATCACCTTGTAACAAAACACCGTCAATGACGATACCACCACCAAAACCGGTTCCTAAAGTGATACCCAAAAGGTTTTTATATCGTTTTGGATTTCCTTGTTGCTCGAGCAAATGGTTTACTTTTGGCAACAATCCATAAAGTGCTTCACTATAAGCAAATAAATCGCCATCGTTGTTGATATAAACAGGAACTTGAAATTTGTTTTCAAGTATTTTTTTCAATGGAACGCCTCCTCTGCAAAGCGGCAAATTCTCTAAATCGCCAATGATGCCATTTACATAATCCGCAGGTCCGGGAAAACAAAAACTAATCGCATCGGGATTTTGTTGGCTTTTTTCGCGAACCATTTCGAATCCGGTAATGATTTTTTGAATCATTTCGTCGAGCGTAGCACTTGCTGCCGGCAAAGTGAAAGGTTCGATCGTTTCTTGCCAATCCGACATAGCCGAAAATTTAAAATTGGTTCCTCCGGCATCAAGTACAAATACGGTTTTTGAACGGTGTGATCGCATTACTTAATAAGGTATTTCGACAAAAGTAGGCATTTTTGCCGATTCCGATTGATTCGGATTTTGATAGACTAAAAAAATTACTACTTTTGCACATCATTGGGGGCATTAGCTCATCTGGCTAGAGCGTTAGACTGGCAGTCTAAAGGTGATCGGTTCAAGTCCGATATGCTCCACTTCTTTCCTTTAAAGTTTCGCAACAAAGTAGTTGTATGTGATACAATTAAAAATTACCAAATGAAAAATGCACATCTAACGCATTTATTTAAGTATTTAGTATTAGGAGCTTTAATTTACATACCCATATTCGGATATTTAGATACACTTCCCATTCGGATTTGGGATGAAGCAAGATTAGCTATTAACGCCTACGAGATGTATAATAATGGGGATTTTATAGTTACACATTATAAAGGGAACCCCGATATGTGGAATACGAAACCTCCTCTTATGATTTGGTCTCAGGTTTTTTTTATGAAGTTACTAGGAGTAAATGAGTTAGCCGTACGCTTACCTTCCGCCATCGCTGCTTTTTTCACTTGTATTACATTGCTAATTTTTTCGCTTAGATATATTAATAATTTTTGGTTTGGATTTATTGCGGTATTCGTTTTGATTACTTCTCACGGGTACATTAATTTACACGCCACAAGAACAGGTGATTACGATGCTTTACTTACCTTATTTACAACACTGAGCGGATTGCTATTCTTTTCCTACTGTGAAAAACAAAACTACAAGTACCTATATCTGTTTTTTCTATTCACGGCGTTAGCCGTACTCACTAAGGGTGTTACAGGCTTGTTGTTTTTGCCGGCTATGTTCATCTATAGTATCATTCGGAAGCAACTGATTCCATTGCTAAAGAGTAAACACTTTTACATCGGGCTATTTTCTTTTCTTGTCCTAGTAATTGGCTATTATCTATTGAGAGAGGTTTACAATACCGGATATATTGCTGCGGTACAAGAAAATGAGTTAGGAGGCAGATACTTAAATGCTCTTGAAAATCATCAGCGTGGATTTTGGTATTACTACAATAACTTCATTAAGTTCCAAATTTCGGCATGGTATCTATTGATTCCTTGCGGTTTAATTACGGGTTTTGTTATTAAAAATAAAAAGATTAATCGAATAACACTGTTTTCGTTTTTGATGATTATCACCTTCTTTTTGGTGATTTCTACCTCTCGAACGAAATTAGAATGGTATGACGTGCCGTTGTATCCTTTCTTAGCTATTTTAATCGCAATTTTTATCTTTTATCTGTTCGAGTTGTTAAAAAATTCCAAGTGGATTAATCAAACGCTTAGCGTAAATATCACACCTTTTCTTTTTCTTATTCTTATTGGAATTACCCCTTATCAAAAGATAATAAAAAAAACATACGAACCAAAAGAGTATAGCTGGGACAAAGATTTTTATGAAATTGGTTATTTTCTCAAAGATGCAATAAAAGGAAAATACGACCTTAACAATCAATACCTGCTTTATGACGGATACAATGCCCATGTCCATTTTTACTTAAATATCTTGAATGATAAAGGCTCTCAAATTTCGTTTAAGGATTGGAAAAAATTAAGCCCTATGGACACTGCTATTGCATACCAAAATCAAGTGAAACAATACGTAGAAAAACACTATAAGCATGATGTGATTCACAAACAAGGAAATGTAGTAACGTATAAAGTATATGGAAGAAAAGAATAAAAATATAGACATCTCTGTAATAGTTCCAATTTATAATGAGGAGCAAATCATTTCTGAATTATACGACCGACTTCAGAAAACCGTATCTCAAATTTCAGAGAATTATGAGTTCATTTTTGTAAACGATGGAAGTAAAGACCATTCCCTACTGGAATTGTTGAAGTTATCTGAGCAAGACCCAAGAGTTTTCTATATCAATTTTAGTCGAAATTTTGGACATCAGATTGCGGTTACAGCAGGTTTAGATGCTTCAAATGGGAAAGCTGTTGTCATAATTGATGGGGATTTACAAGATCCTCCTGAATTAATCACTGATTTGTTCAGAAAATATAAAGAGGGATATGAGGTTGTTTATGCCAAGCGAGAGAAGAGAAAAGGTGAAAGTGCGTTCAAAAAAGTAACAGCCAAACTATTTTACCGTATCCTAAAACGAATTACGGCTATTGATATACCATTGGATACAGGCGATTTTAGGCTCATTGATCGAAAAGTGGTGAATTACCTCAATCAGATGCCTGAGCAGAACAAATTCTTAAGAGGGCAAATAGCATGGTTAGGATTTAAGCAAACGGAGGTGTTATTCAATAGAGATAAACGGAAATATGGAAAAACAGGCTACTCTCTCGGAAAAATGCTGAAGTTTGCAATGGATGGGATTACAAGTTTTTCAGACAAACCTCTGCAAATGGTAACCAAGCTAGGTTTTGGCTTATCATTGGTTTCATTTATAATCATTCTTTATGCTATTTACTCTCACTTTGTTCTTGATCGAACCATAACCGGATGGACCTCGCTTATTGTAAGTTCCATGTTTTTTGGTGGCGTTCAATTGATTTCAATTGGTGTGATAGGAGAATACATTAGCAGAATTAATAAAAATGTGTTGAAAAGACCACTATATATTATTGAAAAAACGAATTGTCAAATGAGTACTATGCACAACCGCAAATAAGCTCAAGCACAATGTTCGCGGTTAGCTCATCCATCAACAGCGTCATCAAGACCGCTATCACCGATTTTACCAAGCAAGCATATTAATCCAGGCGCGTTACAATGGGGCATAGATAAAATACAACTTGATCCGAATTTTGGCACCAAATGATGATCACTAGTAACGGGTATTATAGTTGGTTGTATATTTGCATTTGTAACTAAAAATAGTTACATTTGCCACGAATAACAACAGTATGAGTACGCGAGATAAACTGATAAAACGATTCAGGGCGATGCCGAGTGATTTCGTCTTCGAGGAGATGATGCGGCTCTTTGCTGCTTTCGGATTCGAGGTCGACAACAAAGGCGGCACATCTGGTTCGCGGTTAGCACTCATAAACAGCGAAAAAGGTTTGTCGTACAATATGCACCGTCTGCATCCGGACAATGCAATCAAGATGTACGTTATGAGGCAAGTTTTGGAATTCATGGTTGAAAACGGATTCATTGAAAAGGAGAAATAGTTATGGGAAATTTGAAGTATAAAGGCTACATCGGTAGCGTTGATTATAGCGAGGAAGATAACGTCTTGTTCGGTAAAGTTCTTGGTATGAGTAAAGATGCTATTACTTATGAGGGAACGACAATCGAGGAATTGAAGACCGACTTCGAAGAAGCGGTGGATCATTATTTAGCGACTTGTAAGGCAAACGAGATCGAACCGCGCAAATCCTACACCGGAGTGTTGAACATTCGCATCTCACCGGAGGTTCACGGTCAATTGGCAAGTCTTGCGCAGAAGTTCGGTACATCGATCAACAGCGTCATCAAGACCGCTATCACCGATTTTACCAAGCAAGCTCTTTAGGGGACTTCTAAAAATTCGGTATATAGGTCAAAAATCAGGCTGAAAATTTCAATGATTTATTGCTGTAAAAAAAATCATTTTATAAAATTGTTTTGCACTGTGTCTCAAAGAAATCATTACAAAAAACTACTTTTAGTAAGTTGCTTAAACTTTATTATCTTTGTCCGTTTCCGAATTAAGATACCTGATATGAAGAAACTTATTGTTTTCTTTTTTGTGTTTTTTATTAGTAGAGCCACTGTTGCTTATACGCAGTCGGTAACTGAAATTGTACAGATTGACAATCTCATGACGGCTCTTCAAGAAGCCGATTCGTTACAAGTACCCGATTTAACCATTAAATTGGCAGATGCTTATCTGAAATTTGATACGACAAAAGCTGTTGAAATTTTACACCAAACACTCGACGAAAAAGCAATGCTTTTAAACAAAGAAAGTCAGATAAAGCTGAAATTGGCTTTAGCTCGGATACTAATGGATCAGCAATTCGTTGATTCGGCAAATCAAATTCTTACCGAAGTATTGGAAACTCAAAAAAGCCTTTCGTTTGTAGGCGACTCTCTTGTCGTGAAATCAATTACCGAAACGCTTCAACCACAAAAGCCCGAACCCCAAAAAACACGCTGGGAAACCATTTTAATGAGCCTTGTCATAACACTTTTTTTACTCTTATTATTTGTTCTGTCGTGGATAAAATCAAAAAACCGCAAGCAACAAGAAGCCAATGCGCATGACATCATTAAGATAGAAAGCCATCTTAAGACAATCGAAAAAAATGTCGAACAAGAAATTTTCGAACGCACTTCCGAACTTAATAAACAGGTCGAAGAACGCCGTTCGAAAGATTTAGAACTGAAAAAAACATTAAAGAAAGTCGAAGATGCAAACTACCTGAAAAATGCATTTTTAGCCAATATGAGTCACGAAATCCGCACGCCTTTGAACGGCATCATCGGATTTTCAAACTTACTCGAAACCGAACTTTCGTTCATCGAAAACGACGAACTTTACGAATATGCAAAAGGAATTCAACAAAGTGGCGAGCGGTTGCTCAACTTGCTGAACAACATTATCGATATTAGCCGCATTGATGCCAACGATATCGAAGTCGAACTGTATCCGTGTCAGATAAATGATGTGTTGAAACGAGTGATAGACCTTTGCGTATTTGCCGCCAACGAAAAAGACATTGCCTTCAAATCGAAACTCAACGATATTCCCGAAATACTTGCCGACGTTGACAACATCATGCGCGTGTTTCATATTATCATCGACAACGCAATTAAATACACCAAAAAAGGATTCGTTACGATCACCACCGAATACTTTCCAGAAACAAATCAAGTGCTTGTTCGTGTGAAAGATACCGGCGTTGGAATGGATCAAGAATATCAAAATCACCTTTTCGAAGCATTCCGTCAAGAAAGTTCCGGATACGGACGTTCGTATCAAGGTGCAGGACTCGGGTTGCCGCTCGCCAAACGACTTCTCGATTTGATGCACGGCAGTATAAAAATTACAAGTCATCCGAATGTCGGCACAACAGTTGATATCTATTTTTCTTGCGACGGAAAAAAAGCAACAGAAGAAAACACCGAAAACAAACCAAAAGCAAAAGTTCCGACAATTGGCAATCTTGATATTTTTATTGTCGAAGACGACCGAATGAACCGTATGGTTTTGAAAAAAATGTTGATCAAACTCGGAACAATAACCATGGTCGAAGACGGACAAGATTGCCTGCGTGTCATCACCGAAAATTATAACAAAGGACACATTTTCGAAGTGATGCTTTTCGACATCAACTTGCCGGTGCCTTGGGACGGTATCAAACTGATGAAAAAAATACGGGAAGATTTTCCGGAATACAAGCAAGTGCCGTTTATTGCACAAACCGCTTACGCAATGGCAGGCGATAAAGAACGCCTGCTCGAAGCCGGTTTCGACGATTATATCGCTAAGCCAATCAACAAAAATGAATTGGCGACAATGGTACAAAATCAAATTATAAAATACAGTCAGATAAAAAACATAAAAAATCAAAATCCAAGATAATTAAAAAAAGTTGAATTGTCAAATTCTTTTATGTTTTCTGCCCACGTTCTTTTTGACTAAATTTGCCTTTTTGTATAAGGCATGATCAAACGGATACTGATTATTCAAACGGCTTCGATAGGCGATGTCATTTTAGCAACACCTCTTATCGAAAAACTGTACGCTTTTTATCCTGAATCGAAAATCGATATATTGATAAAAAAAGGATATGAAAGTTTGTTTGCCAATCATCCGTTTTTGCATCAGGTGCTGACTTGGGACAAAAAAACGTCAAAATACAAAAATCTGTTTCGATTGCTTCGACACATTCGCGCACAACATTACGATGTGGTTGTCAATCTGCAACGTTTTGCGTCGACCGGTTTTTTGACGGCAGCAAGTCGAGCCAAACAAAAAATAGGATTTGATAAAAATCCATTAAGTTGTTTTTTTACAACAAAAGTGAAACATCTTATCAATGATAAAAAGCGGCACGAAATCGACCGAAATTTGTCGTTGATTGTTTCGATTACCGACAACACGCGCGTAAAACCAAAACTGTATCCTGATTTTGCAACGTTCGAAAAAACAGCAATTTACAAACAAAAAAAATATATTTGTGTAGCACCGGCTTCGTTGTGGTTTACCAAACAATTTCCTGAAACAAAATGGATTGATTTTCTGAAAGCAATTCCTGATACACTGAATGTGTATCTTTTAGGATCGAAAGAAGACATTGCTTTATGTGAGCGTATCGGAACGCTATCGGCACATTCGAAAGTAGAAAATTTAGCCGGAAAACTTTCGTTGCTCGAATCGGCAGCATTAATGCGTGATGCAAAAATGAATTTTGTAAACGACTCATCGCCAATGCATTTGTGTAGTTCGCTCAATGCGCCAACAACGGCAATCTTTTGTTCAACAGTTGTCGATTTTGGTTTTGGTCCGTTGTCGGACGACGCTGTTGTGGTCGAAACAGACGAAAAACTCAATTGCCGTCCTTGCGGATTACACGGATTCAAATCGTGTCCGAAAAAACATTTTTGTTGTGCCGAAAGTATTTCAATTGATAAACTCGTACAACGTTTATGAAAACATTCAAAGAAATAGTCGCCGAAACCGTGAAAAATCTCAAAAACGGCAAAACAATTTTGTATCCTACAGATACCATTTGGGGACTTGGTTGTGACGCGACCAACGCAAAAGCAATCGAAAAAATATACAAAATAAAGCAACGCCCCGAAAGCAAAAGCCTTATTGTTTTGCTCGACTCGTTCGATCGGTTAAGAGATTATGTGAAAGTAATTCCGCCGTTTACGCAAGAGTTGATCGAAAGCGTTGAAAATCCGTTGAGCATTATCTATCCGGGAGCAAAAAATATTGCAAAAAACATTATTCCGGAAAACGGATCAGTTTGCATTCGCATCACATCGAATAAATTTTGTCAGGAAATAATCCGTCAGCTCGGCAAACCGATTACATCGACTTCGGCAAATATTTCGGGCGAAAAATCGCCGCTGATTTTCGAACAAGTATCCGAAACGATCAAGCAAGAAGTCGATTATATTGTTGAACTCGAACAAGATGTGTTGCACAAAGTAAAAGCATCTACAATTATCAAAATAGAAATCGATGGTTCATATAAAATTATTCGACCTTAGAAAATAAATTTATATCTTAAAAAATACACAAATGAAACGAATTCAATTATTTATACTCTTTTTAATCGTTAGTTCATTCGCGATTGGGCAAACGACCAAATTGGACCCGAAAGCAACAACACAAAAACTTGCTGCAACAATGTTTTACATCGAAAATTTTTATGTCGACAGCACCGATCTTCCAAAACTTACCGAAACTGCCATTGTGAGCATGTTGAAAGAACTTGATCCACATTCGGCATATATTTCTAAAGAAGAAATTGACCGAGCTAACGAACCTTTAATCGGAAGTTTCGAAGGTATTGGCGTAAGTTTTCAGTTGCTGCGCGATACGATTTTAATTATCGGCGTTATTCCGGACGGACCGTCAGAAAGAGCTGGAATTTTAGCCGGAGATCGCATCATAAAAATAGACGATGAAATAGCTTTTGGCAAAAAAGTAGACAATAAATTTGTGCAAGATCGCTTGCGCGGCAAAAAAGGCTCGAAAGTGATTGTGAGTATCAAACGAGCAAAAGAACCCGAATTGGCAGATTATACGATTGTTCGCGACAAGATTCCGTTGCATAGTATTGATGCTACATTCATGCTTGACAAAGAAATCGGCTACATCAAACTGAATCGTTTTTCGAAGACTACGATTGAAGAATTTCATGAATCGTGCAAAAAACTTGCTGACTTTGGTATGAAAAGTCTTGTGCTCGACTTGCGAGGAAATTCGGGCGGTTATTTGAATGTAGCATTCGAACTTTCGGACGAATTTCTGACAAAAGACAAACTTATCGTGTATACTGAGGGCTTGAAAAGTCCGCGCCAAGAATTCATCTCAACTAATAAAGGCAATTTTAAAGAAGGGAAATTGATTGTTTTGATCGATGAAGGCTCGGCTTCGGCGAGCGAAATTGTTTCGGGAGCCATTCAAGATTGGGACCGCGGTATTCTTGTTGGTCGTCGCTCGTTTGGAAAAGGATTGGTACAACGTCCGTTTAACCTTCCCGATGGTGCCGTTATTCGACTTACAACAGCCGAATACTACACGCCATCAGGTCGTTGCATTCAGAAACCATACGAAGAAGGTGTCGAAAATTATTATAAAGATTTGATTAACAGACAAAAAAAAGGCGAGTTTGTCAATGCCGACAGCATTCATTTTCCCGATTCGCTGAAATATTTTACCAATGCCAAACGTATTGTTTATGGAGGCGGCGGCATTATGCCAGATATTTTTGTTCCGGTCGATACGACACATTTTACAAAATATTATACCGATTTGATTCGTAAACGCGTTTTCAACGATTTTACAGTCGAGTTTGCAAATGAAAATCGTATGGAAATCAAACAAAAATATCACAAATTCGAAGATTTTAAGAAAAAATTTGAAATTACAGAATCACTAAAAGAAGCGTTTTTAGCGCGAGCCGAAAAAGAAGGGGTTGAGATGAACAAAGAGCAATACGAAAAAAGTGAAGATTTTATTTGGCTGCAAGTGAAAGCGTTAATAGCACGTAATATTTGGGATTCGGAACAATATTATCACATTACGACCGATCAAGACCCTACTGTAATCGAAGCCATAGCATTGTTGCGAAGCAAAAAGAAATATGCAACAATGCTTAAACCGTAAACACATATTCACCGTTTTGCTTGTCTTTTTTCTTATTCAGAAAATCTAATTTCTCAAAATTACATTTTGAATTAAAAACTTTTTTTACATTTGCTTGTTTTTTAACTTTTAACAAAGAATAAAAACCAAATTTTCATGAAACTACCCCGCTCACGCCCCAAACCCGCCCTCCGCTGACACCAAACACCAACCGGCTGTTTGGCAAAGGAGGGAACAAAAAAAAAGGTTATTCATATAGTTTTTAATAAAAATCAAATAAATCATGAAAAAGATTAGTTTCTTGTTTTTTATAGTTGGCATTGTGTTTCTGATGCCAAAACAAACGCAAGCACAAGAATCGCTGAAAGCCAATGCCGGCGAAGACCGGCATTTTTGTTTTGAAACAGATTGGATTCAAACCACATTGGGTGGAAATCCAACGGCTATCGGCGGCGAACCTCCTTATACCTATCAATGGTGGGCAGTGTCCGACCAAGACTACTACATACAGTCAGAAACAAACTCAAATCCATCTGTCATTTTTCTTGGCAACGGTACCGTTTATGTTGAGGTTACCGATGCTGCCGGAAATTCTGACATCGACTCCGTACTAATCACAATGTCTGACCGGCAAATAAATTATTCGAACGACCCTCAATATCTGCAATTTGATTATTATATCAATAGTGGTGATTCCGTTTTCTTGCAAGGGAATGTTTCTGTATTGAATCCCTATTCTACATTCTCATGGTCTCCGTGTGAAAGCATTGTAAGCGACTGCTTTGTCGCAGATGGATTTTGGGCGAAACCAACCACTACAACAGTTTATCATCTTACTGCAATAGACGAACATAATTGCAGCGAAACTTTTCCTTCTCCTCTCCTTTACTTTTACAAAGTTCACGTTGATGTTGATGATACCGGAATAGGAGAAACGTCATTCAATAAAATTTCCATTTACCCAAACCCGACTTCTTCCGGTATTAATATTGTATTGCCCGAAAATTCGACTCAAACCAGTACGATTTTCGTCAATGACCTTTCCGGTCGCTTACTGCTTACAGAGATATTTATGGGAAATCAACATTATGTTTCGCTAAACAGTTTGAGTGGGGGAATTTATATAGTAAGCATACAAAACGATCAAAAAGTGTGGAATAAACGAGTAGTAATAAACCGCTAAAAAACAAATCTATCATGAAAAAATTATTTTGTATTAGTGTGTTTTTTGAGTGTCGTTCTACACAAAAGAAAATCCAGCCCAATCTAATTTCTCAAAATTACATTTTGAATTAAAAACTTTTTTTACATTTGCTTGTTTTTTAACTTTTAACAAAGAATAAAAACCAAATTTTCATGAAACTACCGCGCTCACGCCCCAAACCTGCCCTCCGCTGACATCAAACACCAACCGGCTGTT
>JAISHW010000043.1 GCA_031262365.1 Lentimicrobiaceae bacterium | reverse complement strand
AAGGGAACTTCTAAAAATTTCAATATCAAGGCTTGCGACTGAAACAAAAGCGGAGTTTACTAACGTAAATGAGCATTTTGTTGAAGAAGCGTAACGCAGAGATTGGGATTTTTAGAAGTTCTCATAATTATTTCAGACGCGAATCCCAAGTGTTGAGGACGTTTTCGTAACCGATAAGTTCCATTTTTACTTTTCCGACCAGAATTTTCCCTTCGACAAGTATAGGAATACGATTTTTATCGTCAGAAACCCAAACAGTTCCGGGGTAATCTTCGTTAAAAATACCACCGGAAATCATCATCGGAACGATGCGCATACACCTGAATTTTCCGTCTTTAATTTTTATATCTTCGATTCCTTGATAAAGAACCATGCTTTGGTAAACGGTATCATCTATAAAAAAGTCAATTTTGTAGGAATTGTCTTTATCAAAACTTGACATCGGTATTGTGCGTATATGATAAATAGCCGAAACAAGGTCAAATACGCTGTCGTGAATAGCCGTTTGAACAACTTTTTTCGAGTTTTTTTTCTCCGAAAAATTGGTTACATATTAACCCGACGTTCATTAAAACGTATTTTATTTACATATAATACGTTTATATTAAGCGAATTATGTTTCTTGATATTATCGATTAATTAACGTCTGGTTAATAACCGTTTTCGTGATAAAAATAAGAGTCTTCATTTTTAAAATATTTTCCTTCTTTTGTGCGTCTGACAAATAAATACGGTGTTTGTTGTTCTTCATCAATATATGAAGTAAACGTATCGTGTACTTTGAAAAACCAGTTGAACGCACCTTTGCTTTGCCCATCGACATGAATTTTTAAAACCGGTTTGTTGACGTGTTCGAGATGCGCTTCGCTTATTTCAAAAGTAGCTTCACCGGCTGTTACATTTCCGGTAATAAACGAGTTGTAATACACACGGTATGTGAGTTTTTCGCCAACAGTATATGCTTTGTTGCTTTGCGCTTGTGCCGAAAAAGTGGTGCTTATCAAAAAAACAAAAAAAATGAAGTTAAAGAATCGATTTGTACGCATTTGTTTCGACTTTTTTCTTTTCAAACCGTGAAGATTTTTGTATTAACAATTATCAGACCACAATGTTTATGATTTTGTTCGGAACAATGATTACTTTTTTGATGGTTTTTCCTTCGATCCACTTTGCCGCTTCTGGCGCATTAAGTACAATTTGTTCTATTTCAGCTTGTTTTGTGTCGACCGGAAGTTCCAGTTCGAAACGTTTTTTTCCGTTAAACGAAACCGGATAAACGAACGATTTTTCGCTTAAATAGTTTTCGTCTAATTTCGGAAAATCTTGTTTCGTAATGGATCCGGCATGTCCGAGTTGCGACCACAATTCTTCGGCAACAAAAGGGGCATAAGGCGCGATCAAAATCAGTAAAGGCTCCAAAACAGCGCGTTTGTTACATTTCAGATCCGTTAGTTCGTTGACACAAATCATGAAAGCCGAAACAGCCGTGTTGAACGAAAAACGTGACGTATCGTCATCGATTTTTTTAATCGTTTTATGTAGCGTTTTCAATTCTTTTTCTGTTGCCGGTTCGTCAGAAATCACAAACTCATTTTCGTTGTTATGAAATAAACGCCATAGTTTTTTGATGAAACGAGACACTCCTTCGATCCCTTGTGTATCCCAAGGTTTCGATTGTTCGAGCGGTCCCAAAAACATTTCGTACATGCGTAATGTGTCGGCTCCATAACGTTCGACCAAATCGTCGGGGTTTTGCACGTTGAATTTCGATTTCGACATTTTTTCTACTTCCCACCCGCAGATGTATTTGCCGTCTTCGAGCAAAAGTACGGCATTGGCAAAATGAGGCATCCATTTTCTAAAAGCATCAATATCAAGCACATCGTTCTGAACCAAGTTGATGTCGACATGTATCGGATCGGTATAAAATTCGCGTCCGGGGTAGTTTTTCGAAACATAAAAACCGGTTTCTTTCAACGGATCGGAATCTTCGAAAACTTCGATTTCTTTTCCGGCAATGACATCTTTGATTTTTTGTAAGATGATGTCTGTTTTTTCAATAACCTGACGAACAGGAATCAGCAAAATTTTGTATCCTTTTTCTTTAGCGTATGATGAAACGTCCTTTTCTGATGATTGCGCCCGTTTTACTTCGACAAGAAGTTTGATTTCGGGAGCAAAAAAGTCGAATTTATGTTTTCCATCGCGGAAGTTTTGAACGAATTCAACACCTAATTTTTTGTCTTTTATTTTATTCCAAATAAAATATTCGGCAAGTTTTTCTATATTTACACGATATACAAAACTCGAACGTCCTTGAATCATGCCTTGATTGATCATTTTTCGGAAAGGTTCACTCTCGGGAATTAAACCTAAATCGAATAAAAACATATTCCAAAAACGGGCGTAGATCAAGTGTCCGGTAGCGTGTTCCGAGCCGCCGATGTATAAATCGACCTGCTGCCAATAGTCGATGCTTTCTTTGCTAAAAAATTGCTTTTTATTATAGGGATCCATATAACGCAAAAAATACGCGCTTGATCCGGCAAATCCGGGCATGGTATTCGTTTCGATCGGATAACCTTCTTTTGTTTTCCAATTTTTGGCACGCGCCAATGGTGGTTCGCCGGTTTCGGTTGGCAAGTAAGCATCAATTTCGGGCAATTCCAAAGGCAATTCGCTTTCGGGCATTGCATAAGGAATGTCGTTTTTATAATAAATCGGAAACGGTTCGCCCCAGTAGCGTTGGCGACTGAAAATCGCATCGCGCAAACGGAAATTGATTTTTCCTTTTCCTATGTTTCTTTTTTCGGCTTCGGCAATAATTTTTTCGGACGCTTCGCGAACGGTCAATCCATTAATAAAATCGGAGTTGATGATGATTCCGTCTTTGCTGTCGTACGATTCCGTCCACGTGCTCGAATCGGTAATCGGTTCTTCCTGCTTCGAGACCACTTGAATAATCGGCAAATTGAAATGACACGCAAAAGCAAAATCACGGCTATCATGCGCCGGAACAGCCATAATGGCACCTGTTCCATAGCCCATCAGCACATAATCGGCTACCCAAATTGGGATTCGTTTTCCGCTGAACGGATTGATGGCATAAGTGCCTGTAAATTGTCCGCTCACGCGCTTTACTTCGGTCATGCGCTCGCGTTCCGAACGGTTTTTGGTATACATTACATATTCCTGCACATCGGCGCGTTGGTCGTCTGTTGTAATCTGACAGATGAGTTCGTGTTCAGGAGCTAATACCATAAATGTAGCACCAAAAATGGTATCGGGACGTGTTGTGAACACTTCGATTTTTTCGTCGCTTCCTTCGATATCGAAAAACAACGAAGCCCCGACTGATTTTCCAATCCAGTTGCGTTGAATATCTTTTATCGATTCATTCCATTCGATCGTGCCTAATCCCGAAAGCAAGCGATCGGCATAAGCCGTAATGCGTAAAAACCACTGACGCATCGATTTGCGTTCAACAGGGTGTCCGCCGCGAACCGATAAGCCGTCGCTGATTTCATCGTTTGCCAATACGCTTCCCAGTTCGGGGCACCAGTTTACCATGGCATCGTCTAAATAAGCCAAGCGGTAGTTCATCAAGGTTTCTTGTTGCTCTTTTTCCGACATGACATTCCATGTTTCAGCCGTGAATGAAAGGTCTTTTGTTCGTGCCAAATCAAGGTTTTTTGTTCCTTGCTTTGCAAAAATGTCTATCAATTCGCTTATTGGTCGCGCCTGTTGCGCATGATTGCAGTAATAGGAGTTAAACAGCTGAATGAATGTCCATTGTGTCCATTTGTAGTAAATCGGATCGCACGTACAAAGTTCACGCTCCAGATCGAACGAAAATCCGATTTTATCTAGTTGACTTCGATAACGATTAATGTTTTTCATGGTTGTTTCAGCCGGATGTGTTCCTGTCTGAATAGCATATTGTTCGGCAGGCAAACCATACGCATCGTATCCCATCGGATGGAGCACATTGAATCCTTTGAGTCGTTTGTAGCGCGAATAAATATCCGAAGCAATGTAGCCAAGCGGATGTCCGACGTGCAAACCGGCTCCCGAAGGATACGGAAACATGTCCAAAACATAATACTTTGGTCGCGTGTGGTCTATGGCTACTTGATACGTTTTGTCCGCGCGCCAATAATCACGCCATTTTTCCTCAATGTGTGCAAAGTTGTAATCCATCTTAATGTCGATAAATGCTGATAATTTCTAACAATTTGCAAAGTTACGAATCTTCGCACGAATAAAAAATGTGTCTGTGTGAACTGTCTTGTCCTAAAACAGGTTTACACAAAAAAAAGAGTAAAAATGGAGCAAAAGAGTAAACTTTTTTAGGACGAGACAAACTTTCAAATTTGCACAAAACTGTCTACAGGCATACACCCACGCTTGCGCGAAACCACTCGTTGTCGGCAGGTTTATTTTGCACTTTCTTCTTATTCTTTTAACAACCAATCTATTACATTTATTTTTTGTATTCCTTTGTAGGTTGTTGCAGGTTCAACATCGGTAGTAAGCAAAATACGGCGATTAAAATCATTTACCAATTCAAACGGTCGTATTTCACGCTCAAACGTACTATTCTCTTTGGTTGTCCAAGCCACTTGTATATATTCGGTTTCGTTTTTGGGTGTTCGTATCACAAAATCAATTTCGGTATTGTCTGCTTTGCCAATATGCACGCTATTTCCTCTTCGCAGGAGTTCCAAGTAGACAATATTCTCAAGATTATGTCCTAAATCTTGACTGATTTTGTCTCCGAGAAAATATTTTTTCAATCCCAAATCAACAGTGTAATATTTCTCTTGTGTTTGCAAAAGCCCTTTTCCTCGCAAATCAAAACGCCGTACTTTGTAGAACAGATACGATTCAACAACGGCATCAATGTAATTTGCTACGGTATGGTGCGAAATCGCAATATTATTATTCGTTTTCAGATAGTTAGTGATTTTCTTGGTGGAAATGACCGAACCGACCGAGTCGAAAAGAAACGAAAGTGTTTTGTTAAAATGGTCTTCATTTTTCCATTTATTACGCACCAAAACATCTTTTTGAATAATGTTTTGAACAACATCAAGAATGTAATTTCGTATCATATTTTCGGGCAAATCGAAAATTCCCGGCATTCCGCCTGTGTCTAAATATTTGGCAAACAACAAATCGGTGCGCGAAATATCCGTTTGTGTCAAAAGATATTCTTTGAACGAAAACGGCAAAACATGAATGGAGATGTAACGCCCCGTTAGCAAAGTACCGAGTTCGCTTGAAAGCAAATAAGCATTGGAGCCGGTAACATAAACATCAATGTTTGGTTTTACATAAAGTCCGTCCACAAGACGTTCAAATTCTTTAACTTGCTGTATTTCGTCAAGAAAAACATAGCACCGCTTATTTATATCTAACTGATTTATAATATCATAATATAGAGCATCAAGATTATTCAAGTATTTGCGATTTTCGTAATCTTCAAAATTGAGGAATACAATTTGATTTTCTTTCACGCCATCGGCGCGCAAATAATCTCTAAACATTTGCATTACGGTTGATTTTCCGCAACGTCTAACGCCTGTAAGCACTTTAATCAGGTTTTTGTCCCGCAACGCTTTCAGCGTGTCCATATAATCTTTTCGCTCTATCTGTATCATAACGCTTTATATCATAGTCTAAAATATCACAGCCCAAACTTTCTATTTTCAATAAGTTTGGGCTACAAAAATACTGATTATTTTAGAAATCAGCGTGTTGAACGTAAAAATAAAAATTGATTGTCCAAATACACCTCCGTTAGGCGAACCGTGTCGCTTCGTCGTAGCTAAAAGCAAGTCTCAGGCTTGTATATTCATACTTATATGCTGCTAAATTACTCATTTTTACACCGTAAATTAAAAACTTACTTTTAACTACGACATAGGAAGCACCTACGCCAAACTTCTCGTTCTTTATTTTTCACACGTTACGGATAACTGGGGTAAAAATGGATCAAAAAAGTAAACTTTTTTAGGACGAGACGGATTTATTGCTGTCTTTTTGTGGTTATGAAACAGGTGCGTCGGTTAGCAGCAGGTCTTTTGCGCCTCCTTATTTTTCATGTTCAATTTTCAATTCTTTTCTCACTTTCTCCCACGCTGTAACATTGTCGTATTCGATGCCTGATTTGATTACCGAAAAAATATCATTTGTAAATTCAACATCGTTGAGTTTTTCTTCCATATTTCGCAAAAATTGTCGGCTTGTCGGCTGTTTTTGTTCTGCGTTTTCGTAATATTTTTTGTTGCAAAAAAGCAATTTTTCGATGTCAATATTCAAATGTTCAAACGCCCAATACAAATCAAACAAATCTCGCCCTTTTTTCCGACCGTAAAGTGCTTTCAGTTTTGAGCCGAGAAGTTCCTCAACCGAAAACCCTGTAACATTACACTCGCCCGAAAACCAACCATTTTCTACTTTGTACGGAATTTCTTGTACGCCAAAAACATTCAAATGCTCACGAGTATTAATTTCAATTTTTAGTCGCATATTTACAATGGGCTGTATTTCCGTATCGAAACGGTAAATCATTGTATTGTTGTGAATGTGCTGTTTTACAATACGCTTTGTGCCGATAAAACTTAATTTTTCTCTAATTCGTTTCAAAACAGGATTTATCGGCTCGGAATTTATTTGAACAAGGTCAATATCTTCGGAATATCGCGCCTGTGGCGTGACGTAGAGTTTATGCAAAGCAGTTCCGCCACGAAATGCCAACGATTTACGCAGTAAATCATCGGAAAATATCTCGATAATGGCTCGCACAATTACTAAATCTTGCTCTACTTGGGCGGCATCTTTCCAAGGAAAATCTTTTTCCCACTCTCTAATAAATTTTTGGTGTATCATATTTCGTCGGGTTCAATTTGCATATTTACAATTATTTTCCATTTGTGGTTGTATTTTCCTCGTTTTTCTTTTTTGGGTGAAAGAGGCACATAATACATTTTTTTTGTTTGAAGAACAGAATAAACAGCACTGGTTAATTTTTCGTTTTCTGTAAAATTCTCCAAAATATAACCAAGTCGTTGAAGCGATGAAACATTGTCATATTCTTTTGCGACTTTCTTTAAAAGAGAGGGGTTCATTTCTTCGTACAATTCCATTAAAATAGTTGTAACCCGATTAACCCCAAACCGCCAAATATAAGTACATAAATCTAACGCTGTCAGTTCGGGCGAAGATACATTTATAAAGCCTGTTTGTGTTTTTTTCTGAATAACAAACTCGTTATTCCAAGTTGATTTGGAAAGAAAAAACAGGTTTGAAGATTTGATATTTCGAGGCGTTGGCGGTGTGCAGAAAACATATACAACTTGCGGTTGTTGATGAGCCGCGCCGAACAAAGCGGCTGCGTTAAGCAACGCCACATAATAATTTTTGTCGAGCGATTTCATTAAATCGTCCAAAAATTCAAAGTAAGGAATTCGCCCATTATTAGAAATATGAGGGACTAAAATACCGTAAAATTCTTTGCGAATTTGAACGATTTTTTTGTTTTTTTTGTAGTGATACAAGCCCTGCAATAAGGATTTATCCGACAAATGAAAGTGTTCTTTCAGTTCGGACAAAGTAAATGTATATTTGTTGTTATTTATTAAATCATTAAAATAATTATCCCAATTGTGTGTTTTCATTTTGTATGTTTTGATTTGCGGAACACTACATATTTTATAGTGTTCCGCAATTTCAAACTGCAAATGTACAATTAATTTTTGAAATAGAAACAATGAAAAGAAATCTTTTCCTGTTGTTTAAAAAATCTTGTAAAATAGTAATTGTCAATAATTTTTAGTGCCGATTGCGATGCCTTGTCCCAAAATAGGATTACACAAAAAAAAAGCAAAAATGGCTTATAAACTTTTTTGGGACGAGACGAACTTCCAAATTTGCACAAAACTGTCTACAGGCATACGCCACGCTTGCGTGAAACCGATAGTTGTCAGCTGGTGTTTTTTATCGGGTACTTTTACTTCTTCGGCTCAAAAAAGAGATTTCGAGGATATAACCAAATTTCCTGTAAACTTTCTCTTAATATGACCCTTGTACTTTTTTCTTCTAAAAATTTATAATCAACATCTTCCCCTTCTATCTTAATAGTAACGCCTGTTTTTTCACTTTTCCTTTTACTTTCACTATCCATTTTTTCTGAATTATCAACATCTAAACAATATGCCAAAATAGCAGTAATATTTTCATGTCTTGCGTCTCCTTCACTATCAGTGCTAAATTTCACCTCGCGAGACACTTCCGAATTTTCAGTTTCTTCGTTGCAAAACCAATTGTACTTGTTTTGCAAATTAAAAATTTTCTTTTACAACGACGAAGTGAAAACACTTCGCCTAACGGGGGGTTAATGAGATTTGATTGTGCGTTATCCTTTTGGACTACTGAGGTTGTTTTTCCGTCTTTTTATTCCGTTAAAATCCCGATAAGTAAAAGTTTCCGTTTTCACTTGCTAATTTTAAAACTTTGTTTTTTGCTTGATTTAAAGCCCAATCAAGTGCTTGGTCCGTTGTTGCACCATCAATAACGAGTTTTACCGCTCCATTTATAGTACAAGCTACGCTAACAACTTTATAGGCTGTACAAATATAAATGTCTCCTCCATATTTGCAATATATGTTCAAACCATAATCTAACATACTTCCACCAAAATAATCACATAAGTCATTAACCGCAGAATTTGCATAAACCAAAACTTCATATACTGTTGTAGATGAAGTTTTAGTTGTATATGCTAATAAATTATCACTTTCAGCATCTTGCTTTTGTGCATTTACACTAATTCCAAAGCCAATAATGGCTACTAAAATCATTAAAGATTTCTTCATTATAATCTTGCCCATACCCTTGGGACTTTTTTGTGCATCTGGTACGCATAATTGTTATGGGCACCTCTAAAAAATTAATTTTTCTCTTTAAAATTTTTCACAGAATCCGAAGTGCATTAAAACGTTGCAAAAAATCGATCCAAAGTAAGTACTTATTTTTCATAAAAGCAATACTTTTTTCAAAAATCTATCTATGGTAAACAAATCAAAAAGATTTAGTGCGATAGCTAAAATGAATTTGTGTTGACAAAATTTTTCGATATTTGAGTCGTTCTATCAGATTAGAAATTCGGAAAACGACGATGCGCTACGAAACAATTGACAACGCTCTTTTTGCGGCGAACAGAAAACGATTTGCAGAAAATCTGCCGCCAAAATCGATGGCTATTTTTGTGTCGGGCGAGAAAATGCCACGCAATGGCGATCAGTTTTTTACGTTTCGTCAACAATCTGATTTTTTTTACTTGACGGGAATTTCGGTCGAAAAATCGGCTTTGATTCTTTTTCCCGATTGTCCGATCAAAAACTGTGGCGAGCTGCTTTTTATCGAAGACTATAACGAAACAAAAGTGCTTTGGGAAGGCGGTTTGCTTTCGCGCGAAGAAGCAAGTTCGATTTCAGGAATTTCAACCGTTAAATCATCTGATTTATTTGATGTTTCGTTGCAGGAACTGATGGCATATACCGAAACCATTTATCTGAACGATTGCAGCGAAATCACAGGCATTGAAACAAAACAACAACGTTTTAATAAAACGCTTCGCGAAAAATATCCTTTGTCTGACTACCAGTCGTCGGCTTCGATTTTAAACAAATTGCGTATGGTAAAATCGGAATACGAGTTGATGCTTATACGCAAAGCAATTACGATTACCCGCAACGCTTTCGAACGTGCGGCACGTTTTACAAAACCAAACAAATACGAGTTCGAAGTGCAAGCCGAAATCGAACACGAGTTCACAATTAATCGATCCAACGGCAACGCCTTTCCTCCAGTCGTTGCAGGAGGCGTAAACGCTTGTTGTTTACACTATTCCGAAAACAAGCAGCCGTTGAACGACGGCGAACTTCTGTTGTTTGATATGGGTGCTGAATATGCCAATTATGCCGCCGATTTAAGCCGTACAATTCCTGTTAACGGAAAATTTACACCACGTCAAAAAGCGTGTTATAATGCCGTGTTGAGAACGCTGAAAAGTTTGAAAAAACTTTATGTTCCGGAAAAAACAATTGACGAAATCAATCATAAAGCAAATGAATTGCTCGAAAAAGAAATGATTGCGTTGGGACTTTTTTCGGAAGCCGATGTAAAAGCACAAAATCCGAACGCGCCGCTGTTCCGAAAATATTTTATGCATGGCGTAGCGCATCATATCGGGCTTGACGTGCACGATGTGGGCGATAGAAAAGAGCCGCTTCGGGCAGGAATGGTACTCAGTTGTGAACCGGGAATTTATATCCGCGAAGAACAAATCGGTATCCGAATCGAAAACGATATTTTAATAACTAACGGAGAACCAATAGACCTAATGTCGGACATTCCGATAGAAGTTGATGAAATAGAAAAAATCATGAAAAATAAATAATCACCTAATAATCAATTTGTTATGTTTAATAAAGAAGTGTACATTGAACGACGTTCAAAACTAAAAAAAGAAATCGCAAAAGGCTTGGCATTATTTGTTGCCAACAACGAAGCCTCGCTTAATTATCCCGATAATCCATATACCTATCGTCAAGATAGTAACTTTTCATACTTTTTCGGTTTGAATCATCCTGATTATGTAGGAATTATCGACTTCGAAAGTGGTGAAGAAATTTTGTTTGGAAACGAAGTTACGATCGACGATGTGATTTGGATGGGACCACAACCAAGTTTGAGCGAACAAGGTGCTCGCATCGGAATCAATCAAACAAAAGAGTTGAAAAACCTATTCGATTACCTCAAAAAAGCCAAACAACAAGGTCGAAAAATCCATTTTTTGCCGCCTTATCGTGGCGATATAAAAATTATTTATTCCGAATATTTGGACATTCCTATCCATTCGTTGAGCGAAAATGCAAGCATCGAACTGATTCGTGCCGTTGTAAAACTGCGCGAAATAAAAGATGATTTGGAAATCGCCGAAATCGAAAAAGCGATAGAAACGGCGTATTTCATGCATACCACAGCCATGAAAATGGCGAAACCGGGCATGATAGAACAAGAACTTACGGGCGTGCTCGAAGGAATTTCGATTTCGGGCGGCGGTCCGGTTTCGTTTCCGGTCATTTTGAGTGTCGACGGACAAACATTGCATAATTACAACCATCACAACGTGCTTACCGAAGGTCGGATGTTGGTAGTCGATGCCGGTGCGCAAACATCGAATTATTACGCCAGCGACATCACGCGCACAACACCTGTCGGTGGAAAATTCAACCAACGTCAGAAAGAGATTTATGAAATTGTTTTGGCTGCCAACATGAACGTCATCAACAATGTAGGACCAAATATGGAATACTTCAAAATGCACACATTGGCTTGTCGCACCATTATCGAAGGCTTGAATGCTTTAGGAATCATGAAAGGCAACGTTGACGAAGCGTTGAATGTCGGCGCGCATTACCTTTTCATGCCTCATGGATTGGGTCATCAAATGGGACTCGACGTGCATGATATGGAAAGTTTTGGCGAAGACAATGTCGGGTATGATGAAAAAACGCCGCGCTCGAAAAAAATGGGATTCTCCGGCTTGCGTCTTGGCAAAACATTGAAACCGGGATTTGTTTTTACCGATGAACCAGGCATTTATTTCATTCCGAAATTGATTGATATATTCCACGCCGAAGGCAAATTCAAAAATTTTATCAATTACGACAAGGTAATAACTTATAAAGATTTCGGTGGTGTCCGCATCGAAGACAATATACTTATAACAGCAAATGGAAGCCGTGTATTAGGGCGACCCATACCGAAAACGGCAGCTGAAGTCGAAGCTACTTGTGCCGCCAAACGCGAATGGATTCGAATGAAAGATTTCTTGTAATTATACAGGCAATTCATTAAAAAACCGCTTAAAATGTTCTTTTAAGCGGTTTTTTGTGGTACCACCAGGATTCGAACCGGGGACACACGGATTTTCAGTCCGATGCTCTACCAACTGAGCTATGGTACCAGCCGTTTTAAGCGTGCAAAAGTAATATAAAAATTGAAACGACAAAAAAGTTTTTGAAAAAATCATTTCAAAAACGCATTATCAATATTTTTGTAACGAAATTTTATGCCGTGCAATCAGTAATAGCCGTTGATATTGGCAACACATTCGTAAAAGTAGCTGTTTTTAAAGGAGAAAAAATGCTCGAACAGCACTCTTTTTCATTGGAAGAAAGTCGTTCTTTTTTCGAAAAATTGCTGCAAAAATATCCTGAAATACGACGGGGTATTTTGTCGTCAGTAGTCGAAATTCCTGCGTGGATACTTGTTGTTTTTTCGTCGATACATTTGCACATACTTAGTTACGAGTCGAAACTTCCTTTCGAAATAGCTTATCACACACCTCAAACGCTGGGTTGCGACCGTATAGCGTTGGTAGCTTTTGCTTCCGAACAATTTCCGAAAAAAAATGTGTTGGTAATTGATATGGGCACTTGCATTACGTACGATTTTTTGCAAGCTGACAACGTGTATGTTGGCGGTTCGATAAGCCCTGGCATACAAATGCGCCTTAAAGCCTTAAATACATTTACAGCAAAGTTGCCCTTGGTAAAACCGTCTGAAAATCCGGAACTCATAGGAAACTCAACGACAACTTCAATTCAATCGGGTGTTATAAATGGTGTTTTAGCCGAATTGAAAGGAATCATCGCTGCATATAACGCTATTTACGAAGATTTAACAGTATTTATTAGCGGTGGAGACAATAAATATTTTGATAAACAGTTAAAAAATAGCATCTTTGCAACCGCTAACCCTGTCCTTGAAGGACTAAGAGTTATATTAAACTATAATGAAATTCAGTAATTTGAAAAAAATATTTTTGCTACTGACACTTGTCGGAATAGGACTAGGCTTATTTGCTCAAGCAGGCAACTATTCTCCTTATTCGCGTTTTGGAATTGGTAAACTCAGGTCGGAAGGTGTCAACGCACAATCGCGGTCGATGGGAGGAATTGCCAACGCACTTCCTTCTCAAAACTATATCAATATGGCGAATCCGGCTTCTTATGCCGCCATCGATTCGCTTACATTTTTGTTCGATGCAGGCTTCCGAATGTCGTCGGTAACTTACAAAACGACAACCCTCGATGAAAGTGCTTCAAGTGCTTCTTTAGAATACATTACAATGGGATTTTCATTAGGAAAATGGTGGAAATTTGCACTTGGACTTATGCCTTACAGCGATGTCGGATACAACGTCATTATTAAAGAATCGACACCAGAATTAGGACGACACAATACCGCTTTTGTCGGCAATGGCGGAATCAACAAAATGGTATTGGGAAACGCTTTTCGGATTAACGAGAACTTTTCGGTTGGCGTAAACGCGAACTATCTTTTTGGCTCGAACAACACTTCGACAATACTTTATTTTCCTGATTCAATCTATATGTTGAACGACAAAAGGGAATCAAAATTATTTTTCCGAAACTTTACTTTCGATGTCGGTATACTATATTCGGTAAAACTTAAAAACGATTTGGAACTGAATTTAGGACTCAAATACAGCCCCCGCTTAAAACAAAACATCAAACAGGAGCTGTTTATCCGGTCGATGTTTTATGGAGCCGAAGGTGATGTCGAATATTTGGTAGACACCATTAAATACCGTTCGAAACAAAAAATAAAAATGACAATGCCACAAAGAATCGGACTTGGTGCCGTGATTCAGAAAGACACACGGTGGTTGGTCGGATTAGATATTAATTGGGCAAACTGGAAAGATTTCAAAGTAGGAAGCACAAGCGATTCGCTTCAAAACGCTTGGAATGTTGCTGTTGGAGGACAATTTACGCCGTCGCACACTTCAATATCAAAATATTGGAAAAGACTGACTTATCGCGCCGGTTTGCGATACGACCAAACCTATTTGAAAATCAATGGAAATCCGATTAACGAATTTGGCATTAGCTTTGGATTAGGACTACCCATGCCGCGTACACAATCAACCTTTAATATAGGATTGGAAGTAGGGCAAAGTGGCACAACAGCCGACGGATTGATTCGCGAAACATTTGTCAACTTTACAGTTGGAATTTCGATTAGCGAACGTTGGTTTGTAAAACGCAGATATAATTAACCCATAATAAATAGAGATGAATACAGTAAAAAAAGGATTTATTATTATCGGACTTTTGTTTCTTTTTGGCACACAGCAATCTTTTGCATTCTTCGAAACGCCAAAACCACAAGTTATTGATACCATCAGCAAATACGGCGCAGACAGCGTTTCGTGCATCACAAACCTCTCGCTTTACCGCGAATATTTCAAACAATGGAGAGATAGCGGCTACAAAAGCGGAAACGTAAAAGAAATCATCACACCTTGGCGACAGGTATTTATCCATTGTCCGCGCGCAATGGAAAGCACCTACGTCGATGGTGCTACAATTATAAGATACTTTATCGATCAAGAAAAAGATGCCGCCAAAAAAGGAGCTTTAATCGACACGCTGATGATGGTTTACGACCAACGGATTAAATATTTTCCAACGCAAAGCAGAACAGGAGTTTCACAAATAGGCACAATTTTAGGTCGCAAAGGAGCCGATTTGTATAACTATGCTCCTGATCGTTATGCCGAAACACACGACATTTTACTTCGATCAATCGAAATGGAAGGTCTTGGATCTGATGGCACAACGCTTATATTCTACTTCCGTTCGGTAATCAAAATGGCAACGAACGGCGATGTCGACAGCACCGCTATTATCGACGCATACGATCGCGTAATCGAAATTGCCGAACACAATATGAGAAACTTCAACGAAATGGGTGATACCAAAAAAGTGGAAGTTTACAGAAACATCATCGGAAGCATCGAAAGCAACTTCGAGCCTTTTGCAAATTGCGAAGACTTGGTAAACATCTATAACGCAAAATTTAAAGCAAATCCTGACGACATTGATTTGTTACGAAAAATAACTTCGATTTTAGATAAAAAAGCTTGTACAAACGATCCGTTATACCTAAAAGCGAGCGTGAGATTACACGAACTGCAACCAAGTCCCGAATCGGCTTACTTGTTAGGCAGATTAATGATTAACGAAGAAAAATATTCGCAGGCAATAACATACCTCGAAGAAGCTACAAAATCGGAAAATCCAACCAGAGCTCACGGCTCTTACAAACTTTTAGCGCAAGTATTGACACATGTCAAAAACTATTCAAGAGCACGTCAAATGGCTTATAAAGCGATTGAATTAGACCCGATGGACGGATCGCCTTACATCACAATTGGCGATATGTATGCAGCAAGTGCTAAAGACTGTGGTAGCGGCGATTTTTATTCTCGTGTAGCTTATTGGGCAGCCGTTGATAAATATCAAAAAGCGCGTCAAGTCGACTCGTCGATAGCCGACATTGCAAACAAACGCATTGCAACATATTCGCAACATTTTCCATCGACCGAATCAATTTTCTTCCATACCTACCACGAAGGCGATACTTATACCGTTGAATGTTGGATCAACGAAAAAACAACCATCAGAGCAGCAAAATAAAGGTTGTGTCGAACCTTTTACACATAAAGAAAATACTTCAATGCAGCACCATGGCGTTATTTGCCATGGTGTTGTTTTCGTGTGAAAACAACTTGAAAGTCGTTCAAGAACTGACACAAGAAGATACCTTGAGTGCTATAAGGGCTTACGACATTACTTATATCAGAAGCGACTCCGGACACGTGCAAATAGAACTTATAGCACCCGTCATGAACCGTTTCGAAAACGAAAATCCCCATATCGAATTTCCCGAAGGATTCGACGCTTACTTCTTTGACTCTGCCAACCAAAAAACCTCTTTTATTCGAGCCGATTACGGCATGAGCGAAGAAAAAACAAACCTGATGACAGCACGAAAAAATGTCGTAGTCGAAAACTTCAAAACGCACGAAAAAATGAACACCGAAACCTTGTTCTGGGATCAAAAAAAGAAACGGATTTACACCAACACGTTTGTAAAAATCACCACCCCCGACAAAATCATTTATGGCGACAGTTTGACTGCAACCGAAGGTTTCGACAAGCGCACCATTCACAACATTCAGGCAACACTTGAATTAGACGAAGACGAACTAGACTAGAAAGCTCCCAATCGTTCTTTTTGTCGAAAACGCACCTTGAAAATAGACCCCTGTTTTCCCTTTCTTATTTTTGATTTCGAGCGAAAAAAAATATTCGTGAAAAACAATTTTCATTTAACCGGCTGATAATGTTTGTGTTAATTGCGTCAATTTGTATAATAAATAGTTGTTCAATTATTTTCATACTTAAAATTTCTGCCGTACATTTGCACGCTATTAAATCAAACTGAAAAAATATTATGGCAGTAATCGGAAAAATTAGAAAACATTCGGGATTGTTGATAGTTGTTATTGGTGTTGCTCTTCTCGCATTCATTTTAGGCGACTTTACAAAAAGCAACACATCAACTACGGATGTAGGTGTTGTTGACGGAGAAAAAATTAGTTATCTGGATTACAACCGAAGAATTGAACAGTATACAAACAATGTACGAAATCAACGTGGTCAAAATCCGAGCGGCGAAGACCTTTATCAAATCAGAAATACCGCTTGGGACGATATCGTTAAAGAAATAATCATGTTGAAAGAGTATGACGAACTCGGCATTACCGTAACAGCCGAAGAATTATTCGATCAAATTCAAGGCGAAAACCCACATTCGGGAGTCAAACAAGCGTTCACAAACCCTGAAACAGGTGCTTTTGACCGTGAACAAGTAATGCTTTACCTTCAAAACTTAGACAACATGCCACTCGAACAACGCAACATGTGGTTGACTTTTGAAAAATACGTCCAAGACGATCGTTTAGAAACAAAATATAAAAACCTTTTATACAAAGGATTTTATGCGCCTCAAGCACTATTACGACAAGCTAATATTGACAAAAACGCAAAAGCATCTGCCGAAATCGTAGCACTTCGTTACAACACCATTCCTGATTCGACTATTGTGCTGACAAATAAAGATTACGAAGTAATTTACAACGAAAGAAAAAGCACACTCGAACGCCCCGAAATGCGCGACATCGAGTATATTACGTTCGACATCAAACCTTCGCAAGAAGATATTCAAAACACCTCGTCGCAAATGGATGAATTGATGCCGCAATTTATCGAAACGACAGACATGACTGCTTTTATGAGAAGAAATTCGGACATTCCTTACGATACGGCTTGGTATGGATTAAAAGAATTGCCCGTCGAATTGGAAAGCGAATTTGCAGGAAAAGAAATCGGATTTGTATACGGTCCTTACTTTGAAAACAACACATTCAAAGCCGCTCGTTTGATGGGCGAAATGGATCGTTCGGACTCGTTGAACGCAAACCATATTCTTATTGCTTATGAAGGTGCTTTGAACACATCGCAAACACGCTCGAAAGAACGCGCACAAACAATTGCCGATAGCTTAACTCGAGTCTTGAAAAAACAACCAAATAAATTTAAAGAACTCTCCGATACATTTTCAGATGATATGGGAGCAAAAGCTAAAGGCGGCGAACTTGGCTGGTTCCGCGACGGACAAATGGTTCCTCAGTTTAATGAGTTTGTTATGAACAACAAAAAAGGAACGATCGGCGTAGTTGAAACCCAATTCGGATACCATGTTGTATCGGTTATTGACCACACCGAAAAAAAACCAAAAGTAAAATATGCTTTGTTTGCCATTAACGTGGTTCCGAGTTCGAAAACATACCAAGATATTTACGCACAAGCAAGCAAATTTGCCAGCGAAAACAGAACAAAAGAAAAATTTGATACTACAATAGCCGAGCAAGGACTCAACAAACGTGTTGCTTCAAACTTACAAGAACTGGATTTTCGTATCACAGGACTTGAAAACCCGCGTGAAGTTGTTCGTTGGGCTTTCGATAAAAAAACAAGCGTAGGCGACGTTTCTTCTATTTTCGACCTTTCTGATAAATATGTAGTAGCTGTTTTAGCAAAAAAATATTCGAAAGGAATCATCCCGCTCGAAGAAGCAAAAGAAATGTTGCAACTCCCAGCAATGAACAGAAAAAAAGCCGATATGTTGATCGAAAAAATGAAACCTTACGGAACCGACATAGACAAAATAATTGCCGAACTGGGAGCTGAAAAACAAACTGTAAGCGACATCACGTTTGATGGACGCAATATCAGAGGTTTTGGACAAGAGCCGGAAATTGTAGGTTGCATTTGGGGGCTTCAAAACGGCGAAATATCAGAGCCGTTAAGAGGAAATTCGGCTGTTTATATTGTTAAACCAATTGAACATCGAAAATCAGATACCGAAAATCTTCAATCAATTGAAAACGAAAAACGCTCGCAGTTTACAAATGCTGTTCGCAACAATCAAGATTTTGATGCCATCAAAAAAACATTGAAAATAGAAGACGACCGTGCGCGTTTCTTCTAAGCAAACCGAAAAAAAACATAAAGACCACTTCATTGGCTTGAAGTGGTCTTTTTTTTATGGGCGAACCGCAAAGCCTTTTGGTCGGATCGTTTTACAAAGCGTGTTTTTGTGGTATATAGGTCAAATTTACAGCCTGAATTTTCCTGACTTCATTACCCATTTGCGTTATTATGTGGTACGTATTGATTATCAGTTATTTGAAACTGCATATAGGGTGATGTAGGGTGGCACAAGCAAAATTTGTATCCAACTGTTTGGCGAAGCGTCTCGCTTCGTCATAGTTAAAAGCAAGTCTCAGGGAATTTTACACGGTATGTACTGCCGCTTCGGGCAGTGGTTTAGCGTTTTCACGCTACCGCAGGCAACGCTTCGCTCGCCTGCGGTGAAAGGGTTAAGCCCTTCGGGCTACCAGCACAGAGCAACAAGTGCATGGCTTGAAAAGCCAAATCTTCATAACCGCAGGTCGGATTACCTACGGTAGAAAATACCTCCTACAAAACTGCCTAAAAGACAGCACATCATCGGCACACAAAGTGCTACCTCCTAACTTTTCCGTCCTTGTCATGCCGTTCGTCATCCCTATTTGCACAATGGATTCCGGCCTTCGTCGGAATGACTTTCCCTTCCTTCAGTCATGCCGGTAAAGACCGGCATCCACTGTAATAAACACAAATTCCGATTTTAATGAATTTCCTGACTTTGACAATTTGGGTGTCGCATTGACAAAGTCAGGAGCTCCCTTAAAAATTAACGTTAAATAGATTTGGATATTTCCAAACAACGAAATGTTAAATAATCTCAAACTTTATCATTTTTTTAGCACTTGAATGTTGTTTTTGATAATCTTTCTTATCTTTGGTGTGGCATAAACAAAAAAAATTGTTTTTTTATGCCGCATTAAAGCCGCTCGTCATGGATTTTTGTGCAAAACGAAGTCTTATTTTTAGTTTGTTTATCGAAAAGATAAATCGGCTTTTGACGTGCAAAATGCGTGAGTTATTAGCAATTACC
>JAISHW010000033.1 GCA_031262365.1 Lentimicrobiaceae bacterium | reverse complement strand
TGACAAGATAAATGTACGATAACTTTTCATTATAAGAATGGGTGTTCAAAAATACAGCCTAAATTTTGTCCACTTGAACAAAACGTCTTGAAAATAGCCTAATTTTTGTCCATTATACCAAAAATACAGCCTAAATTTTGTCCACTTGAACAAAACGTCTTGAAAATAGCCTAATTTTTGTCCATTATACCGAAAATCCAAAATACCACGTTACGCTCCCTCGCCAAAATGCTCATTTACGCCAAGTAAACACCGCTTTTGTCTCGGTCGCAAGCCTTGTCTTTTGAATTTTTAGAAGCTCCCTTAAAAATTATGCCTTCAGTTGTGCAATTGTTTCGATAGGATTATTGGACTTGAAGACCGCATTTCCGGCTACCAAGACATCGGCTCCGGCTTCGAAAAGCGCAGATGCATTTGCCGTAGAAACACCGCCATCGACTTCGATTAAGGTGCCGGTATTTTGTTCATCAATCATTTTTCGAAGTTTTCTGATTTTTGAAAAAGTTTGCGGAATAAATTCTTGTCCACCAAAGCCCGGATTGACCGACATCAGCAAAACCAAATCCGTTTCGTTTAAAATATCTTCTAATACATGAACCGGTGTGTGAGGGTTTAAAACCACCCCCGATTTCATTCCCAATGATCTGATTTTTTGCAAATTACGATGCAGATGAATGCTTGCTTCATAATGTACCGAAAGAATATCGGCACCTACTTCGTGAAAGGTATCAATATAACGTTCGGGTTCGATAATCATCAGATGTACATCGAGCGGTTTTTTCGTTTGAGTTCTGATAGCCTGAATAATAGGCATTCCAAAGGATATGTTCGGCACAAAAACGCCGTCCATAATATCGAGATGAATCCAGTCGGCTTGGCTTTCGTTGAGCATCTTAATATCTTGTTCAAGATTTAAAAAATTAGCCGATAATATAGAAGGTGCTATGAGTCGCGACATGATCTATTTTTCATCAAAAATAAAAAAAAAGCGTTCAATGACGCTTTCTTTTTTCTTACTTATCCCAGATAACTTTTCAGTATGCGGCTTTTGCTTGCATGTTTGAGTCTTCTGATTGCTTTTTCTTTTATCTGACGCACCCTTTCGCGGGTTAAATCAAATTTTTCTCCAATTTCTTCTAAGGTCATCGGATGGCTTCCATTAAGTCCGAAATACAGGCGAATGACATCTGCTTCGCGTGGCGGCAATGTAGAAATAGCGCGGTCGATTTCTTTGCGCAACGATTCGTACAAAAGTTCTGTTTCGGGTGTGATTGCTTCTTCGCTTTTCAAAACATCATACATGTTATTGTCTTCGTCTTGAATCAGCGGTGCGTCCATCGATACGTGCCTTCCGGCATTTTTCATCGATTCTTTTACTTCATTTTCAGTAATTTCAAGAACTTCAGCAATTTCTTCTGCGTTTGGTTCGCGTTCGTATTCTTGTTCTAATTTTGCGTAAGCTTTGTTGATTTTGTTGATCGAGCCGATTTTGTTTAATGGCAAACGGACAATACGCGATTGTTCTGCCAAAGCTTGTAAAATAGACTGACGAATCCACCAAACAGCATACGAAATGAATTTAAAACCTCTTGTTTCGTCAAAACGTTGTGCGGCTTTAATGAGTCCGAGGTTACCTTCGTTAATTAAATCAGGAAGGCTTAATCCTTGATTTTGATATTGTATCGAAACAGAAACAACGAAACGGAGGTTTGCTTTTGTCAGTTTTTCCAACGCAACGCGATCGCCTCGTTTGATACGTTGTGCCAATTCTACTTCTTCTTCAGCGGTAATCAGCTCAACCTTACCAATCTCTTGTAAATACTTGTCAAGCGAAGCGGTTTCTCGGTTCGTAACCTGTTTTGTAATTTTAAGTTGCCTCATATATATTCAAAGAATTTTAATATTGGCTTTTTATCTTCTATTTCTATTATCTCTGTTGTTATTGCGCCGGTCGCGATCGCCTTTGTTGTCGCGGTTTGCGCTTCTTGGCGGACGTGGAGCCGGCTCTACATAACCTTCCGGTTTCGGAAGCAAAACTTTACGCGACAGTTTCAGTTTGTTTGTTTTCGGATCGACACCAATGAGTTTTACATCGATTTCGTCGCCTTCTTTTAAAGTCGGTTCAACGGTTTCGAGACGTTCGTAAGATATTTCCGAGATATGGAGCAGTGCGTCTTTTCCGGGTAATATCTCGACAAAAGCACCAAACGGCATGATGTTTTTTACTTTTCCACGATAAATTTCGCCTATTTCCGGAACGGCTACAATGCCTTTAATACGTGCTTTAGCAGCTTCGATGCCATTTTTATCTTGCGACATGATTTCGATAATACCAAAGTTTCCTTCTTCTTCGATGCTGATAACCGTATTGGTTTCGCGTTGCATTTCTTGAATAATTTTTCCGCCGGGTCCGATTACTGCTCCGATAAATTCTTTGTCGATAATCATTTTTTCGATACGAGGCACAAATTCTTTATAATCTGGGCGCGGCTTATCAATTGTTTTTGCCATTTCGCCAAGAATGTGAATACGTCCTTTGCGTGCTTGTTCAAGTGCTTGTTCGAGCACTTCATAAGTCAAACCATCGACTTTGATGTCCATTTGGCAGGCTGTGATGCCATCTGCCGTTCCGGTAACTTTAAAGTCCATATCGCCCAAATGGTCTTCATCGCCCAAAATATCGGAAAGCACGGCGTATTTTCCTGTTTTTGAATCGGAAATCAATCCCATTGCGATTCCGGCAACCGGTTTACGCATTTGTACGCCGGCATCCATCAACGCCAAAGTTCCACCACAAACGCTCGCCATTGATGATGAGCCATTTGATTCTAAAATATCGGAGACAACACGAATCGTATACGGATTTTCTTCTCCGGTCGGAATCATCGGTTTCAAAGCGCGTTCGGCAAGGTTTCCATGTCCTATTTCGCGACGACTAACGCCACGATTCGGTTTTGCTTCTCCGGTCGAAAATCCAGGAAAGTTATAATGCAACATGAATTTCGATGTTCCTTCAATAACAGCACCATCAATGGTTTGTTCGTCAAGTTTCGAACCTAATGTTACGGTAACCAATGATTGTGTTTCGCCACGTGTAAAAATTGCCGATCCGTGTACTGAAGGAAGATAATCAACTTCTGTCCAGATCGGACGAATTTGGTCTAACGAACGACCGTCTAAGCGTGTATGTTCGTTAAGGATAGCATCTCTAACAGCTTTTTTCTCTACATCATGAAAGTAACGTTTGGCTAATTCAGCTTTTTCTTCGCGTTCTTCTTCGGTGTATTTTTCTAAATATTTTTCTAAAACAGCTTCAAAATTTTCGGAACGGCTATGTTTATTCGGATTGCCTTCCATAGCAATGTCATAACATGCTTGATAACAATTTTTTGCAATATCTTCGCGAAGTTCTTCGTCGTTGTTTTCGTGGCAATATTCGCGTTTCGATTTGGCGGTTTCGACTTTAGCGGCTAATTCGATTTGCGCCTGACATTGAACTTTTATTGCATCATGCGCTATTTTCAAGGCTTCGAGCATCGTTGCTTCCGAAACTTCTTTTGATTCGCCTTCGACCATCATGATATTGTCGATGCTGGCAGCTACCATCAAATCAAGGTCAGCATCTTCCATAGCCGAAAGAGGCGGGTTGATAACAAATTCGCCATTGATGTGTGCTACGCGGACTTCCGAAATCGGACCGTTAAATGGGATGTCGGAAACGGCAAGTGCTGCCGAAGCTGCTAATGCGGCATACGCATCAGGAGCTACATCTTGTTCGCCCGAAATCAGATTTATCAAAACTTGCGTTTCGGCATGATAATCGTCGGGGAAGAGCGGACGCAATGCTCTGTCGACCAAGCGCGCAATCAAGATTTCGTAATCCGAAGGACGTGCTTCTCTTTTGAAGAATCCACCGGGAAATTTTCCTGTTGCTGCGTACTTTTCTTTATAATCAACTGATAGTGGCATGAAGTCGACCGATTCTTTTGCTGTTTTAGCACTTACAACAGTAGCCAAAAGCATTGTTTTACCAACTTTAACGACTACTGCGCCATCAGCTTGTTTTGCCAATCTGCCAGTTTCGATTATAATATCCTGACCATCAGCCTGTTTTATTGTTTGAATTATTCCTAATGGACCCATATATTTTTTTCTAAAATTGTTTAAAAAAAGGTGCCTCAATAAATGCAAAAAAAAGGCAATTGATGAATTGCCTTTTTCTGAACGCATTCAGGTCACAAATTATTTTCTGATACCTAATTTCTTGATGACTTCGCGGTATCTATCAATGTCTTTTCTTTTTAGGTAATCGAGAAGTTTTCTTCTTTTACCTACCAAGCGAACCAATGAACGCATGGTTGCAAGGTCTTTCTTATTTTTCTTCACATGCTCTGTCAGATGCTTTATTCTAAAGGTGAATAATGCTATTTGTCCCTCTGCAGAACCCGTATCTGTAGCATTTTTTCCAAACTCTGTGAAAAACTCCGCTTTCTTTTCCGCTGTCAAATACATATCTATTTCTTTACTTTTTTGGCTTGCAAAAGTATAATTATTTTTTTACCCACACAAGTGTTTCAAATTATTTATTAGCTATCCCTTTGTCTTCTGTTTCAGTGGGTGAAGTTTTGCCTATTTTTTTGTCTTCGATAATATCAATAATGCTTTCGCCTATCGTTGGAAGTATCTCATCTTCTGCATCTAAAGCTACATCAGACGACAAATGTTTCCGTTTTTTGTTCAGTTGATTTTTCTGAATCCAAGAACGAATCCAACGGTTAAAATTCAACGCATTTTTGTAAAAGCGTTGCACCTTTGACGATTTTTCGATGAGCGGAATTAAAATTGAAGTGAAAATGATGCTAAATAAGATGACCGAAAAAACAACATTACGAATCATTTCTGCCGTTTGAAGACTTACCGGAAACGCTTCAGGAAGCGATCCTAAAACTTCCTGAAGCGGAATAGAAGCCAAAACAGCCGCTGCCAAACCTTTTGGAACCATCGAAGCCATATACATCAAATCGGTGTTTTTCACTTCCTTATCACGTAAGGGCATCGATGCTCTAACAATCGGTATGCGAAGTAGATACAATAGCGTTGTGATTCCAAATCCTATGAGCAATGATTTCCAATCGGTAAATTGGATCGAAATACCAATCATCACAAAGAAAAACGTTTTTAACAAGAAAACAAGTTCACTGAAAAGTAATTTTTCTGTTTTATTTAATGCGTTTGGTTTTTTTGGAAATAATTTTTGCAGAAATGAATTGTATAACCGGTCGATATTTGCCATCCCAATTCCGAAAGCTAACGAAGCAATGGCACCACTATATCCTAGTAATTCTGTAATACCATAAATTATGAAAACAAATGCAGGGGTTGTAAAAATCGAATTTTGAACGGTGCGCACGCGATGCAACACAATAGCCCAGAAAATAGCACCGATAATTCCCAAAATCGTTGCCAAAACAAAGGATGCTACAATACGACCAATAATTTCACCTACATTAATATGACCTAACTTTATTGCTTCGAAAAACGCTAGCGCAAACACGATACAAAGCACATCGGTAAAAGCTGATTCAAGAATCAGAATCACTTTGCTCTTTTCTGCCATGTTGATCTGCCTTACCATCGGGATAACAACAGCCGACGAAGTACCACCAAGTATTGCTCCCAACATAAAACTTAACAAAATATTCATGTCAAAAAACAACCAACCCAACAAACCGATCGTTATCATCGTAACAAAGAAATTCATACTCGTAAGCAATGTCATTCCCTTAATCGAACTTCGCAACACATCAAACTTTAGTTCTGTTCCGCCTTCGAATAAGATAACCACCAAGGTTACCGTTGTAAAAACAGAACCTATAACTCCCAAAACCTCGGGCGAAACAACACCTAATATAGGACCTAATAGGATGCCGATAAGCATCAGCAACAGCACATCAGGAACGCGAACTTTGCTAAATACTATTGCAAAAGCATGCGATAAAAAGACTAACAATCCTATTGCTACAACCGTAACAGCAATGTTCATAATTTTCTTTACTTAAATTCAATTCTTACTTTTCGTGCATACCTTCGACAAAAAAGGTACTCAAAAGTGAAACAAATATAGTGAAAAGTTGCTAAAATAAAGTCTTCGATTATCAAATTTTATCTTTTTAACACTTAAACACAAACGTCTTTTGATTAATGTATTATTTTTACATTTTTAAAACGATTTTGCAACACTGCTGTAAATGAAAGAAGAACAAGTAATTTTAGTCGATCCAAACGACGAACCTTTAGGCTTAATGAACAAAATGGAGGCGCATGAAAAAGGACTTTTACACCGCGCTTTTTCTATTTTTATTTTCAATTCCAACAACGAACTTCTCATCCATCAACGTGCATTCACGAAATACCACACGCCCGGATTATGGACAAACACTTGTTGCAGTCATCCGCGTGAAAGCGAAACTATTAAAGATGCCGCCAAACGCCGTTTGATGGAAGAAATGGGAATGCAATGCGATTTCGACGAAGCATTTACTTTTTTATACAAATCGGAAGTCGGGCAAGGCTTAATCGAGCACGAATACGACCATGTTTTTATCGGCTATTGCAACGATACACCTCAAATAAATCCCGAAGAAGTAGCCATTTGGCGTTATGAAAATATGGACAATTTGCGTTACGACCTGAAAATAAATCCTCAACGATACACCGTTTGGTTTCGTATTGCTTTCGACCGCGTATATGAGTACCTAAAATCAAACAACAAATTTAGTATGTAATCTATTTCCTGTATGTTGGTGTGTTTAATAACATCAAATATAACAAAAGGATGCTTTTCCGGCATCCTTTTGTTGTATTGACTTAACAATGAATTATTTATTCATGTAACCGTATCCATATTCTTTATCCGGACTGTAGTTTTCTTTGATGGTACGCGGATTGACCCAACGTATCAGATTGGTCATGCCACCTGCTTTGTCGTTCGTCCCCGATGCCCGCGATCCTCCAAACGGTTGCATACCGACAACAGCTCCCGTAGGTTTGTCGTTGATGTAAAAGTTTCCTGCTGTGTAACGTAATTTGTCTATTGCAAGGTGCAATGCCTTGGTATCGTAAGCAAACACAGCTCCTGTCAAAGCATAAGGCGATGAAGTATCGCAAAGCTCAAGTGTTTTTTCGTACTCATTTTCGTTGTAAACATATACACAGATTACCGGTCCGAAAATTTCGGTAGTCATCAACTCATAATGCGGATTTGTTGTTTCGACAACTGTTGGTTCGATGTAATAACCAACTGATTTGTCGCATTTTCCACCGGCAATAATTTTACATTCGCTCGATGCTTTTGCACGATCGACAAATGCTTTGATATTGTCGAACGAAGCCTCATCAATAACAGCGTTGATAAAGTTATTGAAATCGGATACTTCTCCCATTTTGATGGTTGAGAGCATGTTTGTGATGTGATTTTTTACGTCGTTCCACAACGATTTTGGAATGTAAGCACGCGATGCTGCCGAACATTTTTGTCCTTGGTATTCGAAAGCACCTTTTACGATAGCTGTTGCCACTTCGAGTGCGCAAGCCGATTCGTGAACAAACACGAAATCTTTGCCACCTGTTTCGCCAACTAGTTTCGGATATGAAGCATATTTCGGTAAGTTTTCGGCTACATTACGCCACAAGGTGTTGAATGTACCTGTTGATCCCGTAAAGTGAATTCCGGCAAAATCTCTGTGAGCCAAAGCTACTTTACTCAAAGTAGAACCTTGACCGGGCACAAAGTTGACGACACCGTCAGGAAGTCCTGCTTCTTGGTATATTTTCATCAAGTGATAGTTCGACAAAAGCGAAGTTGTAGCCGGTTTCCAGAGTGTTACGTTTCCAAACAATGCAGCCGACAAGTTTAAGTTCGATGCAATTGCGGTAAAGTTGAACGGTGTGATCGCAAACAAAAATCCTTCGAGCGGACGGTATTCGACCATATTAAATTGTCCGTCAGCCGAATGGGGTTGATCGCTATAGATTTGACTTGCATAATAGTTGTTGAAACGTATAAAGTCAGTTGCTTCACAAGATGAGTCGATTTCGGCTTGGAAAGCATTTTTACTTTGTCCCAACATGGTTGCTGCATTGATGCGTGCACGGTTTCTTTTCGATAGCGATTCGGCTATACGCAAAAAGATGGCGGCACGGTCTTCCCATTGCATGTTTTCCCATTCTTTTTTTGCTTTAAGACCGGCTTCAATAGCCATTGCAACTTCTTTTTCGCCCGCTTTATGGTATTGAGCTAAAACGTGTTGATGGTTATGAGGCATTACAACTTTACCCATGTTTCCGGTGCGTACTTCTTTTCCACCGATAATCATTGGTATTTCAATTTCTTCCGATGATTGACGTTTTAGTTCTGCTTCAAGAGCAATACGTTCGGGACTACCGGGAAGATATCCTTTTATAGGTTCATTCGTTGGCCTTGGAAAGGCTAATCTTGTGTTATTCATTACTTAATGTTCTTTTTTAGAAGTTATTTATCTTGCAAATTTATACAAATTGGCTCAATTTACAAGGAAGAAAGACGCTTATCATCTAATATTTGAAAAGTGTATTTAAAACGTGCTCTTCGTCCGTTTATTGCTATAATTCAGAAGAAAGCCTTGTCTTTTGAATTTTACCCTTATCTTTTTTTTCGGATGTAGTATTTTATTTTTCTTGTGTTTTTCATGTATGAAAGTAAAAAAAAGGCTGATTCTTTCGAATCAGCCTTCAAACCTCAAATTATATATGAAAAAATCCCTCTTTCTTTAATCTAAGACATCGTGTATGTCTTTATTTTTCATAAAAACATTTTTTGCAAAAGGGCACAGCGGTAATATTTTGATGTTTTTATCGCGGGCAAATTCAACCGCTTTCATTACCATTTGCGTTCCGACACCACGTGATTCAAAATCAGGTCTTACCCCTGTGTGGTCAATGATGATTTTATTATCACCAGCCCATACGTATGTCATTTCGCCTACTTCCGTTGTTCCGTTTTTGGCTTTAAAAATGCCATTTTTTTCGTTGTCGTATTGTACTATTTCCATTGTTTTTGTTTTTTTATGTTCGTATTATTAAAAATGTTTTATTCGTCAAAATCTACAGTTTGATGAGAGCCATCGCAAAAAGGTTTATTTTTTGAAGCTCCACAGCGGCAGAAAGCTGTTAATCCGTTTTTTGTAATTATTTTTTCGTTTGTATCGGTGATTTTCAATTGACCTCGAATCATAAGAGGGCCTCCTTTTATCACTTCGACTTCGGTTATATTTTCTTGTTTTTTCTCTGGTTGTTTTTCGTTTTCCATTCGATACGAAAGTGCGCCTGAAGGACAACGTTTTATCTGTTCAATGATTCGTTCGGTTGTGGCTCCTTTAGGATTTACCCAAGGTCTTTTTTTAGGATCGAAAACTTCGGGAAGTTCTTTCCAACAAAAAGCGGCGTGAATACACAAGTCGGGCTTCCATATAATGACCACTTCGCCGTTCGAATATTCTTTAATTATTTTATCCATATTTTTTGTTTTTTAATAGATTAATTTTTTTTTATTTTTAAGCTCCCGTCCAGCCTCCATCAATGGTTACAACAGTTCCGTTGATAAATTTTGCTTCGTCGCTTGCCAAGAAAACAATTACGTTGGCTATGTCGCGCGGATCGCCCAAGGGACCAGCTGTAACATATTCGGTCAATGCGTGCATTCCTTTTTGGTTAGGGCGTTTCAATGTATTGCCAATATTTGTATTGACGCTTCCCGGAGCAACTGCTACTGCCCGAATGTTATCTTCGCGATAAACTGAGGCTATGTTTTTTGTTAAACCGATAACAGCGTGTTTGCTGCTCACATAACTTACGCCACCTCGTGCTCCAAACATGCCACCTACCGAAGCTGTATTGATAATGACTCCTGGTTTTTTTTCCCGAATCCAATAATTAATAACGATTTGCGAAAGCATTGCCGGAGCTTTTACATTTACGTCCATTACGTTTTGCCATACGTTTAGATCTAAAGCGTCAACAGTCATGAAATTATCAAGTATTCCGGCATTATTAATCAAAATATCTACCGTTCCAAATTCTCGAATCGTTTGATCGAAAAGATTTTTCAAATCCTCTTGATTCGTTACATCGGTTTCTACACCCAACACACAAGGACTTATCTTTTTAACCTCGGCAACGACTTTTCTGATTGATTCTTCGTTTTTGTCGGCTATAACGACTTTAATAGCTTTTTGGGCATACAGAATCGCTATAGCTTCACCTATTCCCGATCCGGCACCTGTTATTATAGCTACTCTTCCTTTTAAACATTCCATGATATGATAACGATTTTTTTCTTGTTTTACGCACTTTACAATTGTGTAAACATTTCTGAAATGGAATTGTTCAAACAAGAAAAGAAAAACCATAAAAAAGTCGAGTAATATAAAATCACTCGACTTTCAACCATTTAAAATTTAAAACAAAAACAAAAAATCATTTCTATTCCATGTCATTTACCTGATTCCACGTACAAACTAAATTTCTATCGCCATAAGCATCGTCGACACGTGTAACAGCAGGGAAGTATTTGTCGATCGTTTTCGATTTGAGCGGGAATCCGGCTTCTTCACGCGAAAACGAATAGTTCCAATCTGAAGTCAGCAACATTTCGACTGTATAAGGCGCGTGTGTAATCACGTTATTGTCTTTTTCGGCTTTTCCTTCTTCAATTTCAGCAATTTCTTTACGAATAGTTATCATTGCATCGACGAAACGATCCAGCTCTTCGAGTGGTTCGCTTTCGGTTGGCTCAACCATCAATGTGCCATGAACCGGAAACGCTACTGTCGGCGCGTGAAATCCGAAATCCATCAAGCGTTTTGCAATATCAATAACAGCAATATCGGCTGTGCGATGAAATGAGTTGCAATCTAAAATCATTTCGTGTGCTACACGACCATTTTCGCCTACATAAAGTATGGGATAATGATTTTTTAGTTTTTCTTTCAGATAATTTGCATTCAAAATAGCGTATTCTGTAGCTTGTTTTAAGCCTGCACCACCTAAAAGTTTGATGTAAGCATAAGTAATTGTGAGCAATAGCGCACTACCAAATGGTGCCGCCGATACAGCCGATGATTGGTTTTCGCCACCGGTTTTGAATAATTTATGACTTGGCAAAAACGGCTTTAAATGTTTTGCTACGCCGATAGGTCCTACTCCTGGTCCGCCACCACCGTGAGGCATTGCAAAGGTTTTATGCAAATTCAGATGGCATACATCAGCACCGATAAATCCGGGACTTGTCAAGCCAACCTGTGCATTCATGTTGGCACCGTCCATGTAAACTTGTCCGCCATTTTCGTGAATAATAGCGACTAATTCGCGAATGCCCGATTCGTAAATACCATGTGTCGAAGGATAAGTAACCATGATACAAGCCAAATTATCTTTATTTGCAACGGCTTTTTCGTTCAAGTCGTTCATGTCGATGTTTCCATTTTCATCGGTCTTTACGATAATGATTTTAAAACCGGCCATTGCAGCACTTGCCGGATTTGTCCCGTGAGCCGAAGCAGGAATCAAACAAATGTTGCGATGTGTTTGTCCGATCGAACGCAAATAGTCTCTGATAACGATTAATCCTGCGTATTCGCCACTTGCACCTGAGTTTGGCATAAACGACATGCCTGCAAGACCTGTTATTTCGGAAAGGTCTTTATCTAGCGTATTGATTAATTCTAAGTAACCGGCAGCTTGATTTTCGGGAACAAATGGGTGAATATTTCCAAATTCGGGCCACGAAAGCGCAAACATTTCTGTTGCGGCATTCAGTTTCATCGTACACGAACCTAACGGAATCATGCAGCGGTTCAAACTTAAATCTCTGTTTTCGAGCTTTTTCATATAACGCATCATGTCGGTTTCCGAACGATAATGATTGAAGATTTCGTGCGTCATAAATGGCGATGTGCGTTTTACCGAATCAGGAATGGCATTGAGTTTTGCACATTCTTCCGGTTTACAGATAAATGGCAAGTGTGTTTTGCCTAAAACTTTGCTCACAATCAACGTGATAATGTTGATATCGGTCAAAGAAGTCGTTTCGTCAATGCTGATACCAAATTGTTTCTCGTTGATGTAACGGAAATTCATTTGGTGCTCCAGTGCCGTTTTTTGCAATGTTTTGGTGTCCGTATTTTCGGGCAATTCGAAAAGAAGCGTGTCGAAGAAATTTTCGTTACATTGTTTCACGCCCAATTTTTGCATTTCGATGTTTAATACATTTGTTAAAATATGAATATGTCGTGCAATTTCTTTGATTCCATCTTGTCCATGATACAACCCGTAAAAACCTGACATTATAGCCATTAAAGCAGAGGCTGTACAGATATTCGAAGTTGCTTTTTCGCGTTTGATGTGTTGTTCGCGTGTTTGAAGAGCCATGCGCAAAGCGAAATTTCCTTCGGCATCTTTTGTAACACCGATAATGCGTCCCGGCATGTTACGTTTGTATTTTTCTGTTGTAGCAAAATAACCTGCATGCGGTCCGCCGAAGCCTAATGGAAGACCAAAGCGTTGGTTCGTTCCTATAACAGCATCAGCACCCCATTCGCCCGGAGGTGTAATTAAAGCCAAACTCATCAAATCGGCTGCAACTGCCAATTGAATTTCATGAGCTTTCAGTTTGCTTATAAATTCCATATTTTGGAAAATCACACCAAATTGGTCGGGTGTTTGAAGCAATACGCCAAAATATGCTGACGAAGGCTCGAATTTTTCGATTGTTCCAATAACGATTTCAATGCCAAGCGGAAGTGCTCGTGTTTTCAACACATCTATCGTTTGTGGAAATACTGTTTCGGATACAAAAAATTTATTTACACCATCTTTTACTTGTGTTCTGCTACGCGAATTGAAAAACATAATCATCGCTTCGGAAGCCGCTGTTGCCTCGTCCAACAGCGAAGCATTTGCAAGTGGCATCGCCGTCAAATCACTGATCATTGTTTGATAATTAAACAAAGCTTCCAAACGTCCTTGTGAAATTTCGGCTTGATAAGGCGTATAAGAAGTGTACCAACCCGGATTTTCGAGAATATTGCGAAGTATCACGCCCGGCACGATAGCACTGTAATATCCCAAACCAATAAACGATTTGTATTGTTTGTTTTTAGTGCCAAGTTGTTTCAAATGGTTCGTCAACTCATGTTCGTTCATTCCTTCGCCGATATGCAATGGTTCTGGCAGACGAATATCAGCCGGAATCGTCTCAGAAATAAGCTGTTCTATTGTTTTTGCACCAATAGTCTGAAGCATTATGTTTACTTCTTCCTCTTTGGGTCCATTGTGGCGTTTAATAAAGTTATTGCTAATCATATTTTATAAAATTTTAATATCTTTGTGCTCTAAAAGTAAAAATCATTGCTATTAATAAATCTAAGTAGCCTAAAAATTTTGCGCTTGCAAATGTATCAAAAAAATATTTTTTTCAATGCACCTCTTAAAGAAGTTATTTTTTCTAAAATAATTTTGTAATTTTGGCGCAATTCGTTCATTCATCGAATTTCATTTTTGATAAAAAAAATGAACCTATAATTAATTTAACATTTGATATAACAAAAAAAATGAATCTAAAAACGATTACCCTTTTAGCATTAAGTTTCTTTGTTATAAGCTCGTTATCAAGCTGTAAGAAAGACATAAGAAACAACGTTAACAATTCAAATCCGGGTGAAGATGCTATTTTTGATTTCGCCACAAAAGGACAGGTAAATGTAAGCATCAATTACAATACTTACAATTTAGTCGACGATGGAAACTATCAAATACGTTTCAGTATCTACGGCGAAAATCCATTTCGTTATGAAAATGGATATCAGACAAAAAAAGCAAACGTAAAACCGCTTTACAGCGCGTGGACAAACCAAAACGGACGCTACCAAAACACCATTACACTTCCGTTAGCTTTAACGAAAGTTTACTTGGTTTCAGAAAGTTACGGAGCAATTGATGTTGCCGAAGTTCCGGTAAACAACGGAACGATATCATTTGAACGGACTATTACCTCAAACACCAACAAATCGACTTCAGCTGTAAATTGGACGATTCCCGATACGTGGCATACCTTGGGCGGTTGGGATGCAAACGGAATGCCTGATTACTTGATTGAAAACAAAACTTTTACAACAGAATTTTTAGAATCGATTCAAGCTATGTTTGATGGCGAAGAAGAAACAGGAATTCCTGAGAGCAGTATTTGGTACAAACATCCTGAATTTTTCATCGCACAAGGCGGCACTAAAACAGATATGAATCTTCACTTAATCAAAAACACCGGAATAACCATGTCGTTTATCAGCGGATTAGCTTTGTACAAAAGTGCTGTTGGATACTATGTGTATAAAACCGATGAACGTCCTGCATCGGCAGCCGAAATTACCGATATTTATATGGTTTTCCCTCACATAAGCCAATCAGACGACATCGAAACAGGAAACCAAGTTCAATTAAAATTCCCTGACGGAAACGGCGGATTTGTTGATGAATTTCCGGCAGGATACAGCATTGGGTTCGCTTTGGTTATCAACGGATTTAACAATGGAAACGTTAATGCAGGTTTAGGTACTATTTATTCCGACCATAACAATCCAATCACATACGGAACCGAAGGACAACGCACTGTGGCACTTTTCGAACCCGGAACAAACCAAATGATTGCTCTCGGATTTGAAGACGATCCCTCTTACGATAAAGATTACAATGATGCTATTTTCAATCTTTTTGTTGAAGAACCAAACGCTATCGACACAGATAACATGCCTCCTATCGACCCTCCGGGAGAAGATCCTTTAACAACAAGTGTCGTTAGCGGTATTTTATTGTTTGAAGACTTATGGCCGAGCAAAGGCGATTACGACATGAACGATGTTGTTGTAACATACCATTCGACAATTTACAGAAATAAAGACAATTATATTGTAAAAGTTGAAGATGTATTTACACCGATATGGAGAGGTTGTGAATTAATTAACGGATTCGGCTATGAAATGACTAATGTAGCGACAAATCAAGTTGAAACAGTTGAAATCGACTGGGGTGTCCATAACACTTCGACTTTTATGGGAAACAACCAAAGCGAGCCCGGACAATCGAAACAAACATACGTTTTCTTTGAAAATATCAAAGCCATTGAACTCGACTCGGCTTACAAAATCACGACAACTTTTGCCGCCAATAGCGTTAGCGATCTGCAACCGCCTTACAATCCGTTTATTTTTGTCAACAACCCCGATCCGTATGTTGCACCGGGCAATAACGGCAGAAATCATGAGATTCACTTGACAAACTTTCCTCCTACCGATTTGGGAAATACACTTCCATTTGGACTTGCCGATGATAAAAGCAATAGCGATGAAGATTTGTATTACATTTCGCATCTAAAATATCCGTTTGCAATCGATTTGCCTTACATAAAATTCCGTATCGTTTGGGAAAAAGTTAATGTATCAGACGCTTATAGATTCTACGACGGCTGGGTTGACTCAAGAGGAGAACAAAACAAAGACTGGTATCTGTATCCAACCGAAGGAAAAGTTTACGACAGTAAATATTAAGACTTGAAATCCCAAATTGGGACAACAAAATAACACAAAGAGAATAGGTGAAGCAATCTATTCTCTTTTTTATTACTTTTAACAAGCACTTTAAATCTGGCATTCATGCAAGAATAACCTACTATCGACTTATTTTCAACAACACCTCATAAAAACACACCTATCTGAAAAAAAATAAAATACAACACTTTTCAAGCATAAAAATCATTCATGCTTTTGATTGCAACTAAAACAAAAAACATATTTGGCACGACTTTTGACGAACATGATGGCAATTGCAATAAATTGTATTAAAAAATAACAATAATCAAGAACAACAATCTAACATTAATTAAATCATGAGAAAAATGAATTTAAAAACAATCGCTTTTTTAGCTCTCAGTCTCTTTGTAATGACTTCATTACCAAGCTGTAAAAAAGACAGTCCGGGTGGAGTTAATCCAAACGGCAACACCATCTTTGATTTTGCCACAAAAGATGCCATGAACGTAAACATCAATTACGGAATCCAAGGCTTAGCAATCGACGGCAAATACCAAATACAATTTGACATTTACGGCGAAAATCCATTTTATATACAAAACGGATATCGTTTTAAAAAGACGAATGTAACGCCACTTTACAGCGCTTGGACAGATGCAAACGGACGTTTTGAAGGTAGTTTAACGTTACCTTTAGCACTAACAAAAGTATATTTGGTTTCGAAAAGTTTTGGAGCTACTAATATTGCCGAAGTTGCTATAAATAACGGATCTATCATATTTGAAGCGTTTCCGGCAATTACAGAAAAATCAGCCACAGCTCTAACTAACGACTGGACTTTACCCACTAAATGGTACGCTTTAGGCAACTGGGATGCCAACGGAACACCTGATTACTTGATTGAAAACAAAACTTTTACAACAGATTTCTTAGAATCAGTTCAAACTATGTTTGATGGCGAGGAAGAAACAGGAATTCCCGAAAGCAGTATTTGGTACAAACATCCTGAATTTTTCATCGCACAAGAAGGCACTAGAACCGACATGGATATTCACATCATAAAACCCACAGGTGTAACCATTTCTGTATTAGCTGCTAATGCCAAATACAAAAGCTGTGTTGGTTACTATGTGTATAAAACTACCGAACGCCCAACTTCGGTTGAAGAAATTGATTCTCTTTATGTTGCATTTCCACACACAAGCGAAGAAGACAATCTAAGTGCCGGAAATCAAGTGCAGTTGCAATTTCCAAGCGAAAACGGACTAGTCGATGAATTTCCGGCAGGTTACAGCATCGGATTTGCTCTTGTCATCAACGGATTTAACAATGGAAACGTTAATGCAGGTTTAGGTACTATTTATACAGAACACAGTTTGAATACTCCAATTAACGATAATAATAACGATGTACAAGGACAACGCACTGTTGCACTTTTTGAACCCGGAACAAACCAAATGATTGCTTTAGGTTTCGAAGATTATCCCGACTGGGATCAAGATTACAACGATGCTATTTTCAATATTTTTGTTGAAGAGCCAAACGCTATCGACACAGATAATATGCCTTATTTGACTGAACCCGAAGAAGATCCTATAGCTATCAGTGCAGTTAGCGGCATCTTATTGTTCGAAGACTTGTGGCCAAGCAAAGGCGATTACGACATGAACGACGTTGTTGTAACATATCACTCAACTATTTACAGAAACAAAAATAATAATATTGTAAAAGTAGAAGATGTGTTTACTCCTATATGGGAAGGCTGTGAATTAATTAATGGATTCGGCTATGAGATGGCAAATGTTGCTACGACACAAGTTGCTGACGTTACAATTGATTGGGGCGAACATACACCTTCGACTTACATGGAAGGAAAAACTAGCGAAACAGGACAATCAAAACAAACAATTATACTGTTTGAAGACGTACACGAAGTAATACCAACATTTAAAAAGCCTTACAAAATCACGACAACTTTCGTAACAGATGCAGTTAGCGATATTCAACCGCCTTACAATCCGTTCATTTTCGTCAACAATCCCGATCCGTATGTTGCTCCGGGTAATAACGGTAGAAATCATGAGATTCACTTGACAAATTTCCCTCCAACCGATTTAGGAAATACTCTTCCGTTTGGACTTGCTGACGACAAGAGCAATATCGAAGATGACTTGTATTATATTTCAGAATTCAAATACCCATTTGCAATGGATCTTCCATACATCAACTTCCGTATCGTAAAAGAAACTGTTAATATCTCTGATGCTTACAGATACTACGATGGATGGGTTGAATCAAATGGCGAAGAAAATAAAGATTGGTACGAATACCCAACAGAAAGCCAAGTAGAAGACCCTATAATTTTAGATTAATTCCGTAATTGGGAATAACAGAATCAAAAAGAGAATGAACCGCAAGGTTCATTCTCTTTTTTTTAGCATTAGAGTTACAAATATTTCGATAGAAGTTCTATGAAAGATACTATCCCAAAAAGTGTATAAAGTGTTCCTTTTGCACAATAGATTCCGGACTTCGCCGGAATGACTTTTCCGTCCTTGTCATGCCGTTGCAGAACGGCATCCATTGCAAAGGCAAGGTATCCCCTGTCATGCCGTTCGTCATCCCTGTGAAAACAAGGAACGACACCCATTGTAATAAACACAAATTCCGATTTCAACGAAATGAACTATTGATAGAAGTTGTCAATTATTACTCCCACTTGGTTAGCTTGAATTTTTTTTCCGATAATTCGTTTTTGCTTATCGAGTACGTAAATTACTGGCGTGCTGGCAATATCGTATAAATCGTGAAAATCGGCAGTGGCACTTTTCATCCCGTTTACGTTGATCCAATCAAGCTGCTGTTCACGAATGATTTTTTTCCATTTATCAAAATCAGGATTCGAAGCTACTGCAAATACTTCCATCGGATATTTTTTACTGTCGTAAAGTGCTTTTAATTCCTTCAATTCTTTTTTGCACACACCACAATCGGGATCCCAAAAGAAAACCACCGTATATTCACTGTTGACATCCATCAGCGATAACAAAGCATCGGTTGTGTCGACCAATATCAGATTAGGCGCATAAGAGCCCAATAACAATTTGCGCAACACATCAGCCCGATCAGTAATACTTTTTTGGACGGAAGGTGTCATGTAAGCGATGTCTAATTTCGAGAAATAAGTATCCGACAAATGCACAAAAACTTTATCCATTCCCATGAATTTCGGATTTTGGTACATGTCCATAAATTGCCAAAGCAAAAAATCGCGCATTTCGGTATTCGTTCCGGTTTTTGCAATCACTTTATCTATTTCAACAGCTATTGAGTCGGGAATTTGAAGCACTACTTTATCAAAAAACAGCTTTATTTTATTTACCAGCAAAGGTGTACGAATCAGCCTATCGTCTTTCAAATCAAATGTATCCCAAAAATGATCTTTGTAATAAAAATAGGCTTCGTTTTGATTCGCTGCGATCGAATCCGGAACAACGGGCTCTTTCATTGCCAAAAACAAATTTGAGATAAACAACTGTGGATGAGCTATTATAATAGAGTCGCGATACACCCAAATTTTGGCTTCCAAATCTTTTCTCAGACCCGTTTTTTCGACTTCCGAAAGCGCATCTTTTGCATTAAGTTCTTTCAATCGTGAATAGACTTTTTGTGTCAGATTCAGATGCTCGAAAAACAAGCAAGTTTCCAACGCTCCTTCACATTCAATAATGGCATTTGACTGTTCGGAAGGAATTTTCAGTGTAAATTTCTGATCGGATCCAAGCAAAAACTCCGTGAGACGGTTTTTCGCTTTGTTGGTCAAAATGTAAACGCCTTCCGGATAGGATTCTTCGCGTCGGAAAACAGCTTTTCCGGATATTGTTTCCGTTGTATCAATCATCCGGAATTTATCACCATGATAATAAGCAAGATAAAATGTTGTATCTTGATTTCCTTCTAATTCGATCGAAATAGCCACTTGTGCTTCAGAAACAAGCTGTATTCCAATCAAAAAGCAAAAAATAAAAATAATCCGAAAATAACGCATTGTTACAATTTTTTACCACTTCAATTGCAAATATAATGTATTCGCACAGAAGTATGTTTTCTTGCTACCAAAAGAAAGTATTGTAAAAAGGGAAAAACGTCCTATTACTCCAAATACGTATAACCGTACAATCCCGAACGGTAATTCGAAAGAAATTCTTTTCCTTCTTCAACCGTAATTTTACCTTTTTTTACCGACGACATCACCCATGCTTCGACCGTACGAACAAGTTTTTTAGGATTGTATTGAACATATTCCAATACTTCTGCAACGGTTTCGCCGTCAATTATTTGATCGATTGAATAACCTTTTTCATTTACTGAAACATGCACAGCATTCGTATCGCCAAACAAGTTGTGAAGGTCGCCTAAAATTTCTTGATATGCTCCTACTAAAAACACGCCAATGTAATACGGATCTTTTCGCAAGGAGTGCATCGGAAGGTAATGTGAGGAGTTTTTTGTCGAAATAAAATTATCGATTTTACCATCCGAATCGCATGTAATATCTTGTATTGTAGCTGTTCTATCCGGCTTTTCGTCTAAACGGTGAATGGGCATAATCGGAAATATCTGGTCAATTGCCCACGAGTCAGGTAAAGATTGAAACAATGAAAAGTTGCAGAAATATTTATCCGAAAGCAGTTTGGGCAAGTTGATTAATTCTTCGGGCAAACGTTTCATATTTCCCGAAATACGATTTACTTCATGTGCTATAGACCAAAATAAGCGTTCTATTTGCGCTCTCGTTTTCAGATCGAGTAAGCCCAGACTAAACAAATCCAGTGCTTCTTCGCGAATTTGCTGTGCATCGTGCCAAGTTTCGAGCATTGAAGATTGCTTCAGATTGCTCAAAGCGGCATAAAGTTCGTGAATCAGTTCGTGATCTTCTTCTTTTATTTCTTCTTCATCTCCCCAAACGGGCAAATGCGCCGATTCCAATACTTCGAAAACCAAAACAGAATGATGTGCTGCCAATGCACGACCCGATTCGGTAATAATGTTCGGATGCGGAATTTCGTTTTTGTCGCAAGCATCAACAATAGAGAAAATGGCATCATTTACATATTCCTGAATACTGTAGTTTACACTGCTTGAGCTATTTGACGAACGCGAACCGTCGTAATCGACTCCTAAACCGCCACCTACATCGACAAAATCAAGGTTAAATCCCATTTTGTAGACTTGTACAAAAAACTGCGCTGCTTCACGCAAGGCAATTTTAATTCGTCTGATTTTATTTACCTGACTTCCAATGTGGTAATGTACCAATCGAAGCGATTCTTTCATTTTATTTTTTTCTAAGAAATCAAGTGCTTCGAGCAATTCGCTTGAGGTCAGTCCAAATTTGCTGACATCGCCACCTGAATCTTCCCATTTTCCGCTGCCCGAACTTGCTAATTTGATACGAATACCGATGTTTGGTTTTACGTTCAGGCGACGAGCGATCTTCGTTATGAGTTTCAGTTCGTTGAGTTTTTCGACGACAATAATTATTGTACGTCCCATTTTTTGTGCCAGCAAAGCCATTTCGATGTAATCTTCATCTTTGTAGCCGTTGCAAATAATCAATGAGTCGTTGTCGGCATTGATAGCAATAATAGCGTGCAATTCCGGTTTCGAACCGGCTTCGAGACCGATGTTGAATTTTTTTCCGTGATCGACAATTTCTTCAACAACAGGGCGCATCTGGTTTACCTTGATCGGAAATACGATGAAGTTTTGAGCGGTGAAACCGTATTCTTTAGCTGCAGTTTTGAAGCATGAGTCAATTTTTTCGATCCGGTTATCCAAAATATCCGGAAAACGCAGCAATATCGGTGTCGATAAATCGCGCAGAATCAACTCGTCAATCAATTCACGCAGTTCGACTTCTGCACAATCTTTGCGTGGTGTTACCACTACATTTCCTTTGCTGTTGATCGAAAAGTAATTTCTACCCCATCCGTTGATGTTATAAAGTTCTTCCGAATCTTCAATACGCCATTTTCTCATCCTAATTTTAGCGATTTAAATTGGAGAACTTCTAAAAATTCCAATCTCTGCGTTACGCTTCTTCAACAAAATGCTCATTTACATTAGTAAACTCCGCTTTTGTTTCAGTCGCAAGCCTTGATATTGAAATTTTTAGAAGTTCCCATTGGTTAAAAAATATCTGTCGTTTTCTTTATAAGAAAGCAAAAGTAAATAAAACATCGACTAATACTTTCTTTTTCTTGCAATTTGCATTTTTATTCTTTCAGCTGCTTAGTTTAACAGCTTTTTATGGTAATTTCGTGTTTTAAAATCATCTCATGTTTTTACTTATCGACAGCGGTTCGACAAAAACCGATTATTCTTTTCTGAAAAACGGATGCGTTAAACGTACATTTCAGACAAGTGGATATAATCCGTATTATCACACGCCTGCACAAATTACAACTGTATTAAAAACGGAATTTCCGAACGACTTGCCTTTCGATGATGTTACAAAAATCGTATATTACGGTTCGGGATGTTCGACCGAGACAAACTGCCTTGTCATTGCAGATGCATTGCAATTTTTTTTCAAAAAAGCGCACATAAAAGTACATCACGATTTGCTTGCGGCAGCACACGCACTTTTGGGACGTTCGGAAGGAATTGCTTGCATTTTGGGAACGGGTTCAAATTCGTGCTACTATGATGGTGAAAATATTCTCGAAAACGTACCTTCGTTAGGTTTTATGCTTGGCGACGAAGGTAGCGGCGCAACAATCGGTCGTGAATTGTTGAAAGCGTATTTCTACGGCGAATTTCCTGAAGATTTAGCACAGAAGTTTTCCGAAATGTTTCCTCTAACACTCGATGCTATATTGACCGAAGTGTACCAGGGCAAAAAACCATCGAAATTTATTGCTTCGTTTGCTCCATTTGCTAAAGCACACGAAACACATCCGACCATCAAAAAGTTGCTCGCAAAAGTATTCGACGCTTTCATCGATGCACAACTTTCGAAATATTCGCGCTATCAAGAAGTTCCGGTAGGATTTATTGGTTCGATTGCTTATTATTTCAACGATTCACTACGCGAAAGACTTTCGAATGCAAACATTCAAATGGGAACAGTATTACCAAGTCCGAGTAAGGGTTTAATTCGCTACTATTCGGAATAATCAATTAAAGGGAGCTTCTAAAAATCCAAAATACTGCGTTAGTGGTCATTCTACAGGCGACCGTGCTAACATCAACGGACAGACAAAAAACGACAGACCAAGCCCACCCACCACCCAACAATTTGTTCAAAAAAATCTGCCTGACTTTCAACAGAAATTATTTATATTTGCCAAATAACGTCAAGACAGAACTATGTCAAGTATATTTGGTGATAAATTGAAGTCGCTACGAGAGGAACAACAAATTCCACAAAGACAATTAGCCGCAGTGTTGGAAATTGATACGGCGACTTATTGCAAAATTGAAAAGGGAGACAGACGAGCAAAACGCGAACAAGTTTTACAACTTGCAGCTTCTTTGCAAACCGATTCAAAAGAACTTTTGCGTTTGTGGTCGGCAGACAAAGTTTACGAAATCATTGCCGCAGAAGATGAAGCAACGCAAATCCTAAATGTTGTTGCCGAAAGTATCGTGAGTTATAAACGTAAAAAAGCTAAACTATGAAACCGTTAGTGAAATACAGAGGCGGTAAATCAAAAGAAATTCCGCACTTGGAAAAACACATTCCTAAGTTTACGGGGCGTTACGTTGAACCGTT
>JAISHW010000006.1 GCA_031262365.1 Lentimicrobiaceae bacterium | reverse complement strand
TGCAATTTATTACACAATGGGAACAAACCCCGGAGATCCGACGAATGATTCTCTCGAATATATAGGAACACCCATTTCGGTAAATGCTTCAACGACCATAAAAGCGATTGCCTATAAAGCCGAAATGGATCCCAGTGAAATTGCTACGGCTACTTATACAATCGAAATTATACCGATTATTACAGTTGATAAGGAATCTTTATCTTTTACAGATATTGTTGCCGGCAGTACAAAAACTGAAGAAATAATAGTAGAAGGAGAAAATCTTTCGTCAGCCATAAGTATCGAAATTACAGGTAACAACGCGAGTTTTTTCAGTGTGGATAAAAACGAATTAGCTGCTTCGGGTGGCGCATTGGTTGTTTCGTATTTGCCGCTATCTGCAGGTTCGCACACGGCAACGCTTACGCTCACAAGCGGCACAGCAACCGCAACAGTAGCTTTGAGCGGCAACGCTATTTTAGCCGCGCCAACAGCAACCGCTGCTACAGCTATCGGATTTAATACTTTTACGGCAAACTGGAATGCTGTAACAGGTGCCGATGAATATGAACTGAATGTTTATACAAAAACGACAAATTTAGTTATAAATGGAGACTTTGCTAATGGAAATAATAATTGGGTATCTTCTTCCAGTTCACAAGATGTTATGATAGAAAATGATGGTTATGCTATTTATAATACAAGTGGCACAAGCACTCAACGTTTAGAACAAGAAATAAATGTGGAAATTGGTAAAACTTATATTTTCTCTTTCTATTACAACGATTATACTGCATCAAATGGTAACGGTTTAAAAAATTATAGTTTAATAGATAAAAACACAGCTACATCATATATTGAAGGTGGAAATCCGGCAAAACTTACGGCTGCAAGCACTTGGACTCGTTACGAAAGAACTTTTACCGCAACAGCAGATATTATGAAAGTGTCGTTACGTGCTTACGAATCTGTTTCTATTGATAATATATCTGTAATTGCTACTAATGTTGATATTCCAAACTCTCCATTTACCGTAACAGGTACTTCGAAAGCGATTACCGGCTTAGCTGAGGGAACAAACTATTTCTATACGGTAAAAGCTACTGCTACAGGCGGCTATGAATCGGCGGTATCGAACGAAATTGCTGTTACAACCGTGCCGGACACTATTCACGGACTTTATACCTTAAACAACGATTTAGACCTGACAGGCAAAACATTAACAATTGCTCCCGACGGTCAGCTAACCGTTACAGGCACACTTACCAGTCCAACGGCAACTAATTTGGTTATCGAGTCAGACAATACAGGAACCGGCTCATTGTTACATTCGAATGCAGGCGTCAACGCAACGATCGAACGTTATATTACGGGAGGTGCTGTGGCAGATCGTTTCAATTACCATTTGATTTCGTTGCCTTTGGCAGTTAATCCAACCTTGGCGATGTTTCAAGTTGATGCTACTTATTTGTGGAGCTGGGAAGCAGGAGAATGGAAGAATATACATGAAACCACCACCACATTAGACAACCATAGAGGTTATTTAATTTATAACACAGAAGCTTCTACTTATGAATTTGAAGGTGCATTGAACCAAGGAAACTTTACCATATCGAGCGAAACATTGCAATCGGAGGGAAATTTCAAATTGATTCCAAATCCGTACCCGTCGGCTTTGAATTGGGACACAGTCGCAAAACATAATGAATCGATTGTAAACAATGCTATTCATTACATGACAGCAACAGCGGCTAGCGGCTATTATGCCTCTTATGTAAATGGTGTACCAGTGCCTGAAAACGCTAATGCACATATTATTCCTGTAGGTCAGGCAACGTTTATAACAATTAAAGATGCAACTTCTAACGCGCTGACACTTACAAACGCGATGCGCGAGCACAATACGCAAGCATTTTACAAAAACACGAAAGCAGCAAATAATGTATTCCGTGTATATGCAACAACCGAAAAAGGCAATCCTGAATTGGCTGTTCGTTTGCACGATGCGGCTACCGATAATTTTGATGGAGCCTACGATGCCTACTATATAAAAGGCTTTGCGGAAGAAGCTCCCGAACTTTACACCAAGGCTCTCGACGGTTCCAAACTGGCGATCAACAGCATTGCTTATGACGACACGTTGAAAGTGATTCCATTACATTTCGAATGTAAGGAAGGTATTGCTGCAACGCTTACATTTGGCGGTTTCGAAACCTTCGAAAATGCCGAAATGAATGTCTATCTCGAAGATGTGTTGTCGGGCGAGCGTTTCAACTTGCGTAAAACAGATCGTTATGCTTTTAATTACTCAAAAAATGACGAGTCGCATCGTTTCAATCTTCTCATTACCGACAGAGGCATTGCTTCGCTTGCCGACACAAAAGAAGAATATTGCAATATATGGGCTTCGAAAGGCATCTTGCATATTACCTTTGCAAACAACGAAAATCTAAACAAATCACATGTTGAGTTGTACGATGTTACAGGACGTTTGTTTGCTACATCAGCTCTCGAAGGCTCGCATACGGTCATCTCCGACATCAACTACAATGGTCCTGTAATGGTTCGCGTTGTGAGCAATAATGGTGTTTATACACAAAAAGTAATTTTGACAAAATAAATTAATCACATTATAAACAAAAATAGATCATGAAAAAGTTCAGAAAAATACTTCTCGTTGGTACAATTGTATGTTTTGTATCTTTAGGACTACAAGCTCAAGCACCACCACCGCCACCACCGGCGAATCCTACAGCAGGAACATCATCAGTAGGTGGAGGAGGAAGTGCTCCGGTAGGATCGGGATTGGCAATTTTATTAAGTCTTGGCATCGGCTACTCAGCCATAGCACTCTATCGCAGAAGAAAAGAACAAGGCGAATAAAAAATCCGATTATTGAAATAAGTTTTTTTTTCATAATAGAATAGTTTTTGATTTAAAACTGAAGTACCCACTTTTAGATGTTAAAAGTGGGTTTCTTTTTTTTAGAAGGTTTTGGCTTGAAAAGCCAAACTCCGCTGGTCATGCCGTTCGTCGTCCCTGTGAAAACAGGGGAACGTTATCAAGTCATGCCGTTGCAGAACAGCATCCACGTCATGCCGTCGGAGGACGGCATCCACCGTAAAGAAAAGAATAAGGTGTTGCTTATTCGTACAATGGATTCCGACCTTCGTCGGAATGACTTTTCCATCCTTGTCATGCTCATAGAAACAAACGGAGCAACTTTTCTGTAAAGAATCCTTTGAAAATAATTGTACAAATTAAGATTAAAATTATATCTTTGCACTCGCAAAATGGACCTGTAGCATAATTGGATAGTGCATCTGACTACGGATCAGAAGGTTGGGGGTTCGAATCCCTCCAGGTTCACAAAAAAGCTGCTTGTTTGATGACAAGCAGCTTTTTCTTTACCGGTTTTTTCTTGCTTGCTTCATCGCAAATGGCGACTAAAAAAACGCTCTAATAATTTTCTCGAATTTTGTTTGTTATTTGGAAATAAGATTTACATTTACACATTCTTTAGCAAAATAAAAACATGAAACGCAAGTGAAACTACAACGAACGACCACCTTATTTTTTAACCATTTTAATTTATTACAGAATAATTTAACTCAATAAAAAATGAAAATTAAGATAAAGAATCCTTATGCGTTGAACGAAATCGGAAGACGCGACAATAACGAAGACAGCATATATCCGAACAAAGGAAAAGCCTCTTCCGACACAAACTTTTTTATTGTATGCGATGGTATCGGCGGACATTATGGAGGTGAAATAGCAAGCGATACGGTGTGTCGTAGTTTTTCGGAGTTTCTCAACAAAAGTGCCAGTGTTTTTAACGAAAATGTTTTTCAAAGCGCATTGGATTATGCTTATGAGCGGTTGAATAAAGCAGATTCAAGCCCCGACAGCCTCCTCCGAAGAATGGGAACCACATTTACATTTCTCCATTTAGGCAGCGAAGGTGCGTTTATGGCGCATATAGGCGATAGTCGTATTTACCATTTGAGAAAAGAAGGCGACAAGATGGTTATACGTTACAAGTCGCAAGACCATTCGTTGGTCAACGAGTTGCTGCGTTCAGGAAACATCACGCCGGAAGAGGCGAAGATCCATCCCCAAAGAAATATCATTACGCGCGCCATGCAGTCGCATCAGGAAAAACCGGATAAAGCCGAAATTCAGGCAACGAGCGATGTGAAAGCAGGCGATTACTTTTTTCTTTGTTCCGACGGTATTCTTGAGTCGATTGATGATGCTATTTTGATGGATATTATCAGCGACATCGAAAGCGATAAAGAGAAAATGGATTGGATTAGCCAATTGTGCCTCAAAAACAGCCGTGATAATTATTCGGCTTATTTGATTCCTATTGACGAAGTTGTAGGCGAACCGATAAAAGATAGAGAGGCTCGCGAATAGACACTCCTTCGATTTCACGGATGATGAGTGTGCTGTCCACGCTGTACCAGAATAATAGAGAAAAGAGAGTTTTTATAAGGGGCGAAAATTTTCGCCCCTTATTGTTTTATAATTCCCAATATTGTTCCATGTAAAGAACAATTATTTAGAAATATGTTCTTTATAAAGTACATGATTAGTATAAATATGTTTTTTGTAAAGTGCATTTTTGTCGCAATATGTCATTGCAGACTTGATTCGCAATCCTCTTTTATCTATGGTATTTTTTTTATAACAATAAATGATGAAAATATTTAATATATTTGCATATATATTTTAGCACGCTAATTAGCGATTTACAATATGTAAATTAGCCTCATTCTTTCCAATTTGCAATAAAATACACCATGCCAAACGAACCAAAAAATCGAGCAGCAACAGAGCAAGAAAAGTATTTTTCACTATCTCCTACGGATGAAGCACAAGGAATTGAAGCATATACCAAAGCATTGAACTGGGCATTGAACCCCGAAAATAAACAAAGCAACATAGCCTTAGCCGGTGCCTATGGCTCGGGGAAAAGCAGCATTTTGAGAACATACGAGAAAGAAAAGAACCTAAAATTTCTCTATATCTCGTTGGCTTGCTTTAACGAAAAGAAGCAGGAACATAACGAAAAAACCGACAAAAAAGAAGATGACGGAAAAGGTAGGCACGAAATACAGGATAAGCATGTTCCCAAAAAAGAAAACGAGCAAGAGAATCCTGATAAAAAGAACGCAAGCAATAGTAAAAAGCCGGTAGATGAACATACAACAAAGGCACAGAAAGACGAGAGAGCGGAAGAGTTGCGATTGATTGAATTGAGTATTCTACAACAATTATTCTATCGAAAGAGCAACGAGGATTTGCCGCATTCAAGGTTTAGAAAAATAGACAATCTTTCTAAACGGAAGTGGTATAGTGTTGTTGTACCTATTCTAAGTACCCTCTTGCTAATAGGATCATTGTTCTATTTGTTACACCCTACCGGAATTGCAAAAGTGTTAGACGATTTTAAGGAACATTGGGTAATACATACTGTGGGATTAGCTGTTGTATTGCTTACGATTATTGTATTTTCAATACATATACATCGCCTTATAAAAACGGGAAAGATTCGTCATTTTAAATTCTCGCCTGCCGTAAAAAAGGGTGGGATAGAGGCACAGTTAGAAATTGACCCCAAGAATACCCACGAGTCTATCCTGAACAAGCACTTGGACGAAATTCTCTACTTTTTTGAAGCAACCGACTACAATGTGGTGGTTATAGAAGATTTGGACAGATTTGAGAGAACCGACATTTTTGCCAAACTGCGTGAACTCAATTTTTTGATCAACGAATACGAACCGATAAAGAATAAAGGAGGCGTGGTCTTTATCTACGCTATATGCGACCACTTTTTTTGCGATAAAGAGGAGCGAACCAAGTTTTTCGATTTCATTATTCCTGTTATGCCGGTTGTGAGTGCTTCTAATTCAGATGAAAAGTTGCAAGAGGCACTCTTGGATATTGAGCCAACAAAGCCACAAGAAGTGAAAAAGAAAACAGAATTGTCGGCGGAAGAGAAACAGCAACTACAAAAAGCAATAAATGATTTATCGCCATATATTGACGATATGCGCACATTGCACAATATTGTCAATGAATACAATATATACTACGAACTGCATATCCAAAAAGACCCGGTAAACAAAAAAGGTTTACAGCCCGAAAAATTGTTTGCAATGATACTCTATAAAAATCTTTATCCGGACGATTACGAAAAACTCCAACATAACGAGGGTGTGCTGTATAATGCCATAATAAAATTTAGAGAAAATAAAGAAAATAAAGAAAATGAGGCAGATACTGATATTCTTTTTGACACGCCAACGGTGCGTGAAGAGCAAAAAAACCTTGTATTAGCCTTGTTACGAAACGGATACATTGACGAGAATTATTCGGATTATGTATATGGCGGAGAACTATCTAAGAATGATAAACTATTTCTTTCAAGTATTGCGAATAAAAAATCTCCTGATAAGGGATTTGATCATCCGCTGAATAATAAAAAAGCGTTGATGGAAAAGATTCAGGTGGAAGATTTTACACAACCATACATATTGAATTACGACTTAGTAGATTACTTGCTGGCAAGTGCGCGTACCGATGAGCATAGTTGGAAGGTGCAAAGAGAAAACATCTTTAGTCTTATGGCGGATAAATCGGAGAACTCTATCAAATTTGTGAATCAGTTTATAGCAAGAGGCGAATCGGATATTGCGCAATTTTTGAAAGAAATTACTCTTTCTTGGAAAGATATTGCGTTTGATGATGCTATTTGGGAAGACAATAGAAAGGATTTACAGAAGAAAGGGCTGGTTTCAAAAGAAAGTATAGAGGCATATCGAAATAAAGATAAAAAAGAAGGAACAGAAGACGTAGAACTAACAGTGAAGCAAGGAGCTACGTCAAAAAAGAAAGGAATCCAACCGAAAAATGCGAAACCAAAAGAATCCCCAAAATGGGACATTATGTTCGATGACACCGACTTAGAAGATCTTGAAATGGTTCGAGTAGAAGGAGGAACGTTTTGGATGGGTGGCTCCGAAGAGCAAGGGGCGGAAAGCAGTGATGATGAGAAGCCGGTTCATCAAGTTACCCTCGATAGTTTTTCTATTGGCAAATATCCTGTAACGCAAGCACAATGGACACAAATTATGGGCACGAATCCCTCTTACTTTGCGCAAGGGCGAAACTATCCGGTGGAAATGGTGAGCTGGCATGATGCGCAAGAGTTCTGTAAGCTACTGAATGTGATTACCGGCAAAAACTACCGGCTGCCTACCGAAGCCGAGTGGGAGTATGCCGCTCGCGGAGGAAACAATGCGAGTTCGCAGACTAT
>JAISHW010000083.1 GCA_031262365.1 Lentimicrobiaceae bacterium | reverse complement strand
GCCGACACACAACTCTTAGTGTCCTATAGCTTATAACACAATTTTGCAAACATCTGAATAAAAGTAGATTACATATCTTGAAGACTTTATATCAAGGGATCTTTTTTAGAGGAAAGATAATATTTCTATTTGAATTGACGATTTTAACGCAAAAATCGTCAGTGTATTGACGATTTTTCTAACTTCAAGTGTGAGTTCGATATAATTGAACTTCTAAAAATTTCAATATCAAGGTATTGCGACTGAAACAAAAGATTTTACTTCTTCCCTATTTTATAGCCAACAGCAGCAAAGAAAAAGATGTAAGCATAACATACGAAAAGAATTGTGTAGGCATTTTGCGGATTGTAGATATCCGACATTTTTCCGTAGATAAGCGGCATGATAGCACCGCCGGCTATTGCCATGACCAACAAAGCAGACCCTAATTTGGTGTATTTTCCGAGGTTATGAATCGACAAGGGCCAAATTGCCGGCCACATAATGGCGTGTGCGAAACTGAGCAAAATAATCGAAATTGCCGCAATCCATCTTGTGGTAAAAATAGCAACAAAAACCAACATCGTCGCTAAAAGCAACTGTATAATCAACGCTTTTCGTTGTGAAATAAATTTTGGAACAAGCGCAATTCCTAACAAATATCCAACGACCAAAGCGATAAGTGCGTAAATAGACAAACTATTGGAAACTTCGGTCGTAAATCCCAGAAAAGCACCAAAACGCGCCAAATAATCAATCGCAATGACTTCGGCTCCTACATAAAAGAAAATTGCGAAAACACCCAACCAAAGATAGGGGTAGGCAAAAATCGATTTTCGCGATTTTACACTTTCTTCAAGGTCTTCTTCCTCGTTGATTTCGGGCAATTTTGCTGCTCTAATAAAAATAACCAGCCCAAAAAGTATCACCGCCATGATGCTATAAGGTGCCATAACACGATTCGAAAGCGTTTGCAGAATTTGTTCTCTTTCAACCATATCTGTAATCGTTGCGAGACTTTCAACAAGTTCATCGCTTCCGATAAATAACACTTTCGACAAAAGAAAAATTCCAATCATTCCGGCTACTTTATTACAAATACCCATAATACTGATACGGCGTGCCGCCGATTCGATCGGACCAAGTATCGTAGCGTAAGGATTTACTGCTGTTTGCAACAACGAAAGTCCGACACCTTGAACAAATAGTCCGATTAAAAACAACAAATAATTGCGGGTAATCGCTGCCGGAATAAAAATCAGTGCACCAAATGCCATAACAATCAACGCTAACGACATGCCGTTGCTAAATCCCGTTTTTTTCAAAACCATTGATGACGGAATTGCCGTTACAAAATAAGAAATGTAAAAAGCAAAAGGCACAAACGACGATTGAAACGTAGTGAGTTCGCAGGCTTCTTGCAAAAAAGGCATCAAAATGGCATTTAACCAAGTAACAAATCCTAATACAAAAAACAGACTACCAATGACAAAGATGCTGAAAGCGTAACTTTTTTGATTCGACATATCATTTATTTTAGAAGTTAAACAGCATGAATTTCTTTGCAAGATAAAAATATTCTTCAAGCGGCAACACAAAGTTTGTTTTTTTTAATACGCTCGTTCCCACTCTTTTCGTTACTTTCGTGGCAAATTTTCGGGCTTCAATGATCAACAAGTCAAACTATAAGTATAGCAAGCACTTCGTTATGAATAAAATGGTGCGACAACAAGCCGGTGCGTCCAAGCATTGTATTTCTGGAAAAGTATTTTGTTTTTTGTTCGATTCCGGTCATACACCGCATCGCGAAAAGCAAGAAGAAACCATTAAAAAAATTGTGAAACGCATCAAAAACCTTTCGTTTTGAACAGCGACAAAACAAAAAACGTTGCCGTTTCGGTAGCTTTGCTTTCGATGATAAGCGTGCAAGGAGGTGCTTCGATTGCTAAATATCTTTTTCCGATGCTTGGTCCTGCCGGTACAAGTGCGTTGCGAATTGGTTTGGCAGGAATTTTATTGGCAATGATCAACCGACCGAATATTCGTTTGTTCAAAAAGCACGAATGGTTTTATTCGGCAGGATACGGCATTTGTTTGGCTTTCATGAATTTGTTGTTTTATTACGCCATTCAACGTATTCCAATCGGGCTTGCCGTTACCATTGAGTTTTTGGGACCGTTGTCGCTGGCTTTACTTACTTCGAAACGTTTGTTGGATATTGTTTGGGTTTTGCTGGTCGCTGCCGGAATCGCATTGATTGCTCCGTGGCAACACAACGGCATCAACCCTATTGGCTTGCTTTTTGCTTTTTCGGCTGGAGTTTTGTGGGCTTTTTATATTGTTATCGGTGGAAAAATCACACGTAAAATGAAAGGTCGCGATGCGATCACGGTTGGCATGTGTATCGGCACTTTTTTGATTCTTCCTTTTGGTGTTTTTAGCCATGATCTTGATGCTCTTAATTTCAAATTGCTTTTGATTGGTTTGAGTGTTGCTGTTTTTTCGAGTGCGTTGCCTTATTCGCTCGATTTATTAGCACTTCGACGGCTTCCATCAAAAACATTCAGTATTCTTCAAAGTTTACAACCTGTTTTTGGCGCGCTTTCGGGCTTGTTGTTTTTAGGCGAAAGACTTACACCAAATCAATGGATTGCTATTTTATGTATTGTGTTAGCTAGTATCGGTGCCACCACTTTTGCGCTTGACAAATCGCCTGCTTCGTAAATTTTACATTATGCACAATATTAACAACTAACAATAATTAAGACAATGGAAAATCAAGACGAAATTTTAGACACTAACATAACACAACCAATTAATAATATTGAAGAACAAAAAATTATCAACTTAAACAAGTTTATTGTTCTTTGTATTACATCATTTGGACTATATTCAGTATGGTGGATATATAAAGCTTGGCGTTTTTACCAACAGAAAGAAAACTTGTACATTATGCCTGCTGTAAGAGCAATGTTCAGTATATTCTTTTTGACTTCACTTTTTAACAAAATACTTTCGTTTGCAAAAGAAAAAGGATATGGAGAAAATTTTTCTTCCATTGGACTTTTTATTGGTTTTATTGTTGGAAACTTATTAGCAGAACTCCCTGACCCTTTTTGGTTGATTTCAATATTGAGTTTTGTGTTTCTCATTCCACCTTTTAAAGCTTTGAACTATGCAAAACAAAATTCAAATGAATTTGTAGTCACTAAACAAACTTCATTTAGTGGACGACAAATTGGACTTATAGTTGTTGGAATAATTTTTTTTGGGTTAGTTTTATTAGGTTTAACAATGGGAGATGTATAACGATGAAAAATACTGTGCATAACAAGGGCTTGGCATCAGGCGGGCTGACGTTCAAGCCTGAAAGTTCCTGCGGACTTTCCCGCCCGAACGCCAAGCCCCGAAACGTTAACAATAATAACTATACAGAACAATGAAAAAATTAATGGTAACAACCATCATTTTGACCTTAATCTCAATTCAAGGTTTTGGTCAAAAACAATGCGACATCAAGAATCATTATGAAGACTTTATTTCGGTTCAGAAATACATCTACAATGAAAAATCTTATTTGATAAAGAGCGTTGTTGAAACGAAAAAGAAAAGTTGTTTTTCGGATTTAGTGAATAACAACCTTGCGTTCATCGATTACTTGCTGACAAACTTTTCATCAAACGCAAACTATCAAAATCTCTTGGAGTTAACAGACAGTATAGCAATTAGAAACAAGTATTTTAATGACCTTAAAAAGGACAGTTTATTCAATTCTGTTATGACGGATTTAGTTAATAAGACAATTGATAAGAAAATCCAAAAAGACACCATTTCGATGGATAAATTGCTAAATGTGGCTGTAAAATACTTTTCAATAATGAGACTTACTGACGAAGGACATTATGTTGGTAAAGTTTGTGTTGGCTTAAACGACATTAAGAAAACAGAAAGTGAAAGAAAGCCATTTATTGAAGCCTTTTCATTTTCATCAATTTTTAAACATTACCAAAGTGAAGAGTATAGTATGTATGATGAATTTGTAAAGGCGATAAAAGAACTGTATAAAGTAAATCTTGGAATAGACAAAGACGAAAAATTATTAAGAGCTCAGGGAGCGATGTTTCTATTAATGAGAAATAATGAAAACCTGAAAAAGATGCTGAAAAACGAGTACGAAAAACAGAAAGATTATTTACCTTTCATACTGGCAGACAATTAATTATTGTTGCTAATAGCACTTTCGAAATCGCCACCTTCGACTAACTACAAAACGTTGGCAACTTTTTCGTTCAAATCTTCTGAAATCATACTGCATATTTTTTACACTTTTGTATGCAGAAAAAATAAAGAAGTATGAGAAAGTTTGATTATTCATTTCTGAAAAATTCGTTGTTGCCTGTCAATTTGCTTGGCATTACGAATAGCATTGCCGAATTGAAAGCACTTGACAAAATTCGCAAGCGTGATTTTCAAGAGATTTTTACAAAATTAGAACGCATAGCCAAAATACAATCGGTCAAAGGCTCAAATGCCATTGAAAATATCATTACCACCGACAAACGTATTGAAGAAATTGTCAATCAATCGTCTGCTCCGCTCAATCATAACGAACAAGAAATTGCAGGGTATCGTGATGCGTTGAACGCTATTCATAGCGGTTTTGAAAATATCTCGCTTGACGAACAAACGATTTTAAATCTTCATTCCATCTTACTTTCTTTTACCGAAACAGGTGGTGGAAACTATAAAACTTCCGATAATGTGATTTTTGAAATTGACAGCGACGGAAATCGAAAAATACGGTTTATGCCAACAAAAGCCACCGAAACACAATCGGCAATGCAACAACTTGTTTTTGCTTTTATGGACGCAAACAGTAACAGTGGAATAAACAAATTGCTTTTAATTCCGTGTTTTATTCTCGATTTTTTGTGCATTCACCCATTTTCTGACGAAAACGGAAGAATGTCGAGATTACTTTCTCTACTTTTGTTATACAAAGCAGGTTTTGATGCAGGAAAATATATTTCTTTTGAAGAACAAATCAATAAAAATAAAAATTCTTACTACGATGCGTTGCAAAAATCTTCTGAAAATTGGGAAAATAATGCAAATGATTATTTTCCGTTTATCGAAAATTTTATTTTTACACTACTCATTTGTTACAAAGAACTTGACAAGCATTTTGCTCTAATTCATTTAAAAAAAGTTTCAAAGCGAGAACGAGTTGAGCAAACAATACTAAATAGTTTACTGCCCATCGGTAAACGAGAAATTAATTATATTTTGCCCGATATTTCTGCAACTACCATAGAACTTGTTGTTGCTCAAATGCTTAAACAGGGAAAAATAAAAAAATAGGAACGTTTAAAGATGCAAAGTATATCAAAAATTGACAGAAAAGATAGTATGGCTTAAACTCCGGTAGCCAACGGGCGGCTTTATGAAATGGCGGCAGTAGCACCGCAGAAACGGCAGTGCGAATTTGGAAAAGACAATGCTCTGCTTTTATTTACCATTGAATATTTTTGCGTATTTACGCATTTTTATTCAACAGATGTAATATTCATATAACGCCCGTGTATTTACCTTTTTGGAGAAAAGAATTTTATACCGTTGCAGCTCAACCTTTCAGGCTGTCTTCATTCAATAAAAATTCATAGATATTCATAAATACCACCCCGTTGTCATCCTGATAGCGTTTAATAGCCTCTTCGGTTATTACAAACTTCTGAAAATTGTCGTCAATATTCTTGAGCGAACGAAGTTCTTGTTCTCGTTTTTCTTCCGTCGGAAGTCGAAGAGCCGACTGAATGTAATAGCGTTTACTTCCTTGATTGCAAACGAAATCTACTTCCAATTGCTTTCGCTGACTTTTACCTTCGTTATCTTTGGTGTTCAAAACTACAACACCTACATCTACACTCATTCCACGAATACGAAGTTCATTGTAAATGAGGTTTTCCATCAAATGAGTTATTTCATGTTGGCGAAAGTTGATTCGTGCATTGCGCAAACCAATGTCTGAAAAATAATACTTGGATGGAGTATCAATATATTTTTTCCCTTTAATATCGTATCGAATTGATTTTTCCACAAGAAACACATCGGAAAGTATGTCAAGATAGGATTTAACGGTATTGACTGAGATAGATACATTTTTGACAGACTCAAACGTATTTTTAAGTTTGGTCGGATTGGTCAGCCCACCAATAGATGAGGCAATAATATCTATCAATTCTCCCAACTCCGCATCGTGCTTAATGTTGTATCTTTCCTTGATGTCTGTAATATATGTTTTCTCAAACAAACCTTTAAGGTATTCTATTTTTTTAGCATCATCAGCAATGTCTATCAACTTAGGCATACCACCATAAGTCATGTATTCTTCAAGGGCTTCTTCTCTTGTACCTTTAAAGACAGAAAAAAATTCACGAAAAGATAACGGCGCAATTTTAATTTCATCTCCTCGTCCGCGAAATTCCGTAATTACATCTTTCGACAAAAACTTAGAGTTACTCCCGGTTACATACACATCGGCATTGGGTATTTTTAGGTAACTGTTCAATACGTCTTCAAATTCTTTTACATGTTGCACCTCGTCAAGCATGATGTAATACATGTCGGCATCCTTCATTTGTCCGTCAATGTATTCCAAAAGGGCATCCGGTTCACGAAGATTTTTATTGCGCCGATCTTCCAAGTCCACTTTAATAATGTGGTCATCTTCTACACCTTGAGCAAGCAGATAATCATAAAACAATCGGAACAATAAATACGATTTGCCACATCGTCTTATGCCGGTCAGCACTTTTATCATGCCATTGTTTTTTGCAGCAATAAGTTTGTTGAGATAACTATCACGTTTAATTTCCATTCATTGAATATTTTTGCGTATTTACGCATTTTTATTCAGCAAATATATGAAATACATTTCTTTTTCACAATAGTTTATTCAATAGTTCTTACAGAAAAGATGGCGTGGCACAAACACCTATAGCCAACGTGCGGCTTTATGAAATGGCGAGGAAAGTGCCGGTCAGAAAGTTCAGGAATTTGAACTAACTTTGGTACTTAACCGAAATGTCGTTCGCTATCGCAACGAAACTCGAGTAATACCGCTTCCGCCGGTTTCGAGAGAGGCATCGCTGAATCCGACGACACTTTTTTGTCGGCTCAAATATTCGCGAATAATTTTACGTAGAATGCCGTTTCCTTTTCCGTGAAGAATACTTATTTCTTTGATTCCGAGCAATAAAGCTTCGTCAAGATATTTTGCTACTTGCTCGATGGCTTCTTCAACACGTTTGCCTCGCAAATCGATGGTAAGGTTGAAGTTGGCAACTTTTTCGTTCAAATCTTCTGAAATAGCTGAACGTGTTTTTTTTGTCGTTTGATTACGTAATTGCTTTCGGGCAGTAGCCTGACTGATTTTTTTTAGTTTTTCGGACGATGTGCGCAACGTGATGGAATTGAATAAAATAACAGCATCGTTTTCGGTAATTGAAAGCAACTCGCCTACTACTTCCATTTCTTCAATGATTACCATGTCGCCGGGTTTCATATCGGAAACATCAACAGTTTGTTTTTCAACTGATTCTGTGCGTTTTTCGTTTGTCTTCCGAACCTGAGTTTCGATTTCCTCTTTGAATTGTTGTAAATCACGGCGCAGCGTTTTTGTTTTTTCTTTTTCGGCTTGTGCTTCGCGAATTTCTTTTATTGTATGTTCGATTTTCCGGTTTGCCTGATCGATTAGTGCTTTTGCTTCGCGGTTAGCGTTGGCGAGTAATTCTTTTTTCTTGTCTTCGAGTTGTTTGTTCAGCAGTTTATACTTGACAATCACTTCGTTGAAAAGTTCGTCGGCAAGTTTTATCTCGTGTTGTTTTTTGGCGATTTCTTTTTTTTCGATTTCAAGTTGTTGCAGTTGTTGTTCGAAATCGAGATGCGATTTTCCGGTTATATTAGCGGCTTCTTCGAGTGTTTTTTGGGGAAATCCGATTTTTTGGGCGATTTCGAAGGCGAACGAGCTTCCGGGTTTGCCAACACTAAGCATGTAAACAGGTCGCAAACTTTTGGTATCGAACAACATAGCTCCGTTGATTATTCCGCTACTATTTTCGGCTACAAGTTTCAAATTGGCATAATGCGTTGTAACAACTCCAAAAGCCTTTTTTTCGTTTAATTCGTTCAAAACAGCTTCGGCGATAGCACCTCCCAATTGCGGTTCGGTTCCTGTTCCGAATTCATCAATCATGAAAAGCGATCGCCCATCGCTGTTTTCAAGCATCGTTTTGGCATTGATCAGGTGCGAACTGTAGGTACTCAAATCGTTTTCGAGAGATTGTTCGTCGCCAATATCGATAAAAAGTTTGTCGAAAATGCCACATTCCGATTTCTCATTCATCGGCACAGCCAAACCGCATTGCAACATATATTGCAGCAAACCGGTAGTTTTGAGGCAAACCGATTTTCCGCCGGCATTGGGACCCGAAATAACCAAAATCCGATTTTCGTTATCCAACTTCAGATCGAGCGGCACAATTGACTTGTTTTGTTCTTTCAATTTTTGTTCGAGAATCGGATGACGCGCCTGAACCCAGTTGATATAAGGTTTGTCTACAATTGCCGGAACAATAGCTTGTGTTTTTTTAGCCAACAACATTTTAGCACGAATAAAATCAATCATTCCAAGCAGTTTCCAAGCTAAAAAAAGCATTGGCAAATGCGGACGAATCAAGGTAGTAAATTCGCTTAAAATCTTTTGTATTGCCCGTTTTTCGGCATATTCGAGTTCTTTCAACTCGTTGTTGGTATCAAATATTTCGGTTGGTTCGATGTAAACGGTTTGACCGGTAGCCGATTCGTCGTGAATGAATCCGCGTAGATGTCGTTTGTCGTTTACTTTTACAGGAATTACCGAACGACCGTTTCTGATCGTAACTTCCGAATTCGAATCGACCCAACCGGCGTTTTTCGCTTCGTTCAGAATTTGCCGGATTCGCTTGTCGATGTTGTTCGTTTTTCGACGTATGTCGCGACGAATTGCTGCCAATTCGGGCGAAGCATTGTCGGGAATTTGTCCTTTTTCGTCAACCAAACGTTCAACTTCTTTGAATAGCTGACTTTCGATATGAATTCCTTCCGACAAAGCACAAAGTTCGTGAAAATCAGCTGCATTTTCCGATGTCGTAAATTTAAGAATCTGTTGCAACGCACGCAAACTCGGCTTGAAATCGAAAAGGCTTTCGAGGCTTATTACGGTTCCTTCGATGCGTATACGATGAAATTCGGGGCGTAAATCATTATAATCGCGTATAGGAAAAGGGATTCCTGTTTGTGATAATTGCATCAATTCGTCGATCTGATGCAGCTTTCGCGTAATTGTTTCCACTTCGGAACAAAAATGAAGTTCGGTTGCTTCTTCAATTCCCATTTCGCTAATACAGTAAGAAACAAGCATTTCGCGAATGTAATCGAATCCAATTTTTTCTTCGTAATTAGCCGGATAAATCAAGAATGTCGTTTTTGAAAATTTCGGCAAAGATACAAGAATCGTGCTTTTTGCAAGTAAATCGACTGTGTTTTAAATACTTATTTTGTGTTACGAAACAAAAAATGAAAACAACACATAAGCCCAATGTGCCGACACACCGGCAACAATACCTGCAATGGTGTGCGCCAGAATACCTTTCGAAGTAAATTTTCGGAAACCGAGCGAGTCGAACATGCCGGTGTGTGTACTCAGAAAACCGCCCCAACACGTTCCCATTGCCGTGAAAACAGCAATAGCGTTATTGTCGAGAAGATGCATTTCTGAAAATCGTGGAACCAAACCCAAAGCACCGCCGACAGCACCTAACGAAGTGATTGGGAAAGCAATTAATTCAGGATGTGTGAAACCGAAAAGCCATTCGAACACAATATTGACTTTTCCGGCTAAATAGGGCAACAACGCGATACCTTCGTAAGCCGCTCCGGTATATTCACCGCTTTTGGAAGTGCCAAAAGTAAAAATCATGATAAAAGTAGAAATAACGAGTACGCCCGGTATCACAGTCAAGCCAATTTCGACTCCCGATTTACCACCTTCGAGTACCGTGTTGAGTACGCGAAGAGAAACACCGCCTTCCGATTTGAACGAGATTTTCTGTTCGTCGCCCGACCCAACTTCTTCGTTACGAAGTTCGGGATTCATTTTCAATACAAAATATTGTAGCAAACGTGTCGAAACAATAGCTCCTATAAAAACACCAAACAGACCAATTGCCGCAGCTGTTCCATAACCCAAGCCAATCATGAATACCAATACAATCAACCCCATTCCGAGCGATGTGCCGAAATTTACCAATGAAACAAGCTGGTATTTTTTAAAATATTTATTGAAATTCGGATCTTTTGCCAGATTTGTTACAGCCGGATTATCGGACAAAAAAGTTAAAACACCGCCTAAAGCAGCAACTCCCGGAAGATTGAAAAACGGTTTCATCATCGGGCGAAACACAAATTCGATCAAACGCATAACGCCAAACTCAATCAACAAACTACTCAAAGAGCCTGAAATAACGGTGATTGCCATAATATAAAATACCGTATCTATGAGCAAGCTGTAAGCCGTATTCATAATGGTATTCAGCATGTTTGCTAATCCCATACGGAAACTTAGACAACCGAAAATACCCAAAAAAACAAGCAGAAAGATTCCTGCTTCGATGCGTCTTTTGGTCAAAAATTTTAAATTGCGAAGTATCATGTATTTTATTTTCTGCCAACTTTAGGGCACCTCTAAAAATCCCAATCTCTGCGTTACGCTTCTTCAACAAAATGCTCATTTACGCCAAGTAAACTCCGCTTTTGTTTCAGTCGCAAGCCTTGATGTTGAAATTTTTAGCAGCTCCCTTTAATAGTAGCGTTGATTCATTAAAAACGCAGCAAAATTCCGAATTTATTTGATACCGCTGTTTTCTAAAATAAAAATTGCATCTATCATTGTCTCGGTTCTCGTTTGAAACCCTGCAATGACGTTGTCCGGCGAATTTCATTCGTTTTTAAAACCGCTGCATTTGCAATGCAGGGTAGTTTAGTTATAATGGATCATCTAAAAACTCGAAATAAGCCATGAATCGTTGCGATGCTACTGAAACCACGCTAACCAAGCCAAGAAAACAGAAACTAAACAGAAAACTGTTGATAACTTTTTTTGTTTTTTTATTTTTTGTTTTTACATTTGAAGCGCAAACAAAAACATCATTATCATGAAAAAAGACGAAAAAAAGGCTTTAGGCTTAAATGCACTCAGTGCAGAAAAAATGTTAATTTGACGAGCAATGGCTTCGTCTGATTTTTTACAACGAATCTTTCCTCTAAAAAAGATCCCTTGATATAAAGTCTTCAAGATATGTAATCTACTTTTATTCAGATGTTTGCAAAATTGTGTTATAAGCTATAGGACACTAAGAGTTGTGTGTCGGCAT
>JAISHW010000100.1 GCA_031262365.1 Lentimicrobiaceae bacterium | reverse complement strand
CCCTATCCGACCGCTGGGTTTATAGTTCGTTGTTCTTGACATAAGATACCGTTTTATTGTAGGCAAATATACAACTTATATCGCTAATATGCAAGTAGTTAATTATTAGAAGTGCCCTTGTAATGTTTTCGTCCATTTTTATGTTAGTGTTATTCCGTTAGGAATTTCCTGTTTTCGACTTCGTTTAACACTCGCATTTGTTGGATAGCAATTTGGTTCAATCTGATTAATCGATCTTTTTGGGGTATATTATCATTGATTAAAACGGCATTTATATTTTCCATGTTCGAAAGGCAAATCAGCTCGTTTATTGTGGCATAATCGCGAATATTCCCCTTTATATCCGGATTGACATCTCGCCATTCTTTTGCTGTTATGCCGAATAGGGCAACATTCAAAACATCGGCTTCGCTGGCGTAGATGATGGAAGTTTGCTTGGCGGTCAGTTCCGCCGGAATAAGGTTATGCTTGATAGCATCGGTATGAATATGGTAATTGATTTTTGCCAATTCGCGTTTCGCCGACCAGCCAAGTTGCTTTTGTTCTTCGGTCTTCAATCTTTTGAACTCTGTTATAAAATAGAGTTTGAATTCCGTAGAAATCCACGAAGCAAATTCCAAAGCAATGTCCTCGTGAGCGTAAGTGCCGCCTTTCGATCCAGTTTTTGTGTATATTCCTATCGCATTTGTGAGTTCCACCCAGCGAGTCGGACTCATGGTAAAGGCATTTGTACCGGCTTCAAATAGAAGGGGGTCGAATTCGACCCCTTTGAAATCGGGGTTATTTATTTTTTCCCAAAGACCAAGAAATTCAATGGTGGTTCGATTGCGTAGCCAATTTTTCACAACATCTTTCGGCTCAATCGAGTTTTTATAGCGAGCAATATCCGTTATGCAAATATATTTACTGCTATCAGGCTTTGAAATAATCGTTATTTCCGTTTCTTTTACATTAATTTTTGCCATGATTTTTCATTTTTTCATTAAATTTGTTGCGGGGCGAGGAGGTTGTCGGAGTGGAGGAAAAGGTTAGTGTTCATTTGTTTTATTCTATGATTCTACCCATTCTACACCACGATATTTTGAATCTTTCGCAGCAAATGATTTTGAAAAATTATGCATAACAACTAATAGAATCGCTATACCAATAATTGCCAACAGATTAAACAATACATAAGCATAAGTACTACATATATCACTACTTTCTATTGAGGTGTTAATTCTAATAAAGATTAAACAAATCCACGCAATTACCGCAAAAAGGCTAACACACTGATTTACTTTAGAAACAGAATAGGGATAATTACCACGTAAATGATACCTTTTTGTATTGTATTGTTTAATGATACTATAAACTGGATAGCCTAATTCTTTTGTTAATTCACTAACATGACATTCCCAGTTTTCTTGCCAAAATTTACTTCCTCTATTTACACAGAACCATGCAAAAGAAACTATCAATCCTAACCCCATAACAACAAAATTATATTCAGGACTCTCTAATGTTTTATACCAAGCGACAAAAATAGCTGCAACAAAAAGCCAAAAATAATTTGCTCGCTTCCAGTACATTTCTATTTCAAATTTTCGTGTATCCAAAGCTATTTCTAAAGCCTTTTCTATCTTTTCTTTGGCATTTTCACTTCTTAAATCAATGCCGTAGTATTTAAAATAATCTTTTCCCATAAACATAAATTTTGGTTATAAAATATTTATATCTTTCCTCTTTCTAATATCCTCTCCACACCACCCACATAATAAAAAGGCACATTATACAACGAAAATTCTTTTCCGTTCGGAGTTTTCACACTATCTATTGAAAACGGTTGCGACCATACCCGTACTGCTGTTCGGTGGCTGGTGCATTCCAAATACAAATGGAGCGATTTCAATTTACTGTTATGCCCCGATTTTACTTCTATCGGAATTATATGAGAACCTTGTTGCAGCGTAAAATCTATCTCGGCATCGGAGCCTTTTTTATCGCGTACCCAAAAACTGCGATGATTGCTCACTCTCGCATCGGCAGCCAAGAGTTCTTGTGCAACTATTTGTTCCGCAACTTTGCCACGCCATGCATCTGCAACATCTTTTGCGGCAAATATTTCTCCCTGAATTTTTACCGCATAATTTACCAATCCCGTGTCGCTCCACAGCAGTTTCGGAGAGCGTTTCAGTTCTGCCGGTGCCGGCAATTCGCAAGATATGCTTGGGTATGTTAATTCGAGCAACATTGTTTTTTCGAGCGTGCGAAACGCCTCGCCAATTTCGCGAGCTTTGTATGACGAACCGGCGAAACTTCCCAGCGAGATGCGTTGTGCCGCATATTGCCACCCTTCTTTTAAAATGTAACGGATTATATTTTTCATTGTGTCGTTGCGAGCATATTTTTCCACATCATCGCGGTAGCCCGAAAGCAGCGTTTCATATATGTCGTTTATCGCCACCAGGTCCCGGTGTTCGGCGTAGTGAGCTACAATTTCAGGCATTCCGCCTATAAGGGTGTAGGTATTGAATAGCGACTTGGCTTTATCGTGTATCGACTTGGGAACGGCAATATCAACGATTGCTTTTTGCAACTCGGTTTCGCCGATTGCTCCCAAAAATTCCGTAAACGAACATGGGCGCACCGCCATATATTCCACTCTACCCACCGGAAATGAAATATGCGTATCTATAAGGCTTTCCAACAAAGAACCTGCGGCTATAACATATATTTCCGGAGCTTCCTCATAAAAATATCGCAATTGAGCCACTGCTGCGGGCGAATTTTGTATTTCGTCTATAAAAAGCAATACTTTACCTGAAGTTCGTGCTTTATTGCAATGCAAATAAATCGCCGTCAGCAAGTCGTCCATAGTTGGACTGTCTTCAAAAATAGTGTGCGCTTGCTTATTTTCGAGATTAAGATACAGATACGTATCAAACTGTTTGGCAAATATTGTAACAAGCGTGGTTTTACCAACCTGCCTCATTCCGCGCAAAACAAGAGGTTTTCTATTGCTCTTATTTGCCCATTTGCCTAAATTATCCAATACACTTCGCTGAAACATAATTAATTATCCCGTTATTTTTCACTGCAAATATATATCTTTTGTTTCAAAGTAGGGGTATAAATTGCTGTTTTTTGTTTCAAAGTGGGGGTATAAATTCGCATTTTTTGTTTCAAAGTGGGGGTATAAGTGTTGCTATACCGACTGTCCAGCACCGTGCCGGCACATTACCTCATTGTGTTTCATCTTTTTTTATTGTGTGAGTAAAAGGTATCATTTTCCCGTTGCGTTCATTTCGTAATCCTTTGAGTACTTGGTGGTTTAATTTTATTTTACCGCAAAAAAAAATCTATATGGAACTTCTAAAAATTTCAATATCAAGGATTGCGACTGAAACAAAAGCGGAGTTTACTAACGTAAATGAGCATTTTGTTGAAGAAGCGTAACGCAGAGATTGGAATTTTTAGAAGTTCCATATATTTGTATGCAAAAAGAAGAACAGGTAAGCTTTCACCTGCCGATTCATTTTAAGGTTCAACCACACGATATGACACAAACAACTCAATCACAAAACTTCATATTATTACTGCTTTTTCTTTTTTTCGTCGGATGTAGTTCGAACAGAAAAACTCATGAAGAAGCTGAAATCGAATCAATTGTAGAACCTGATTATTTGTATGGCATTGCCATTGATTCACTTGATGTTGAAATTGGAACAGTTGGCAAAAACCAATTTCTGGCTGATATTCTTAGCAAACGCAATGTAAGTTACAACGTTATCGATCATATTGCAAAACGACATAAAGAGGTTTTCGATGTGCGCAAAATGCGTGTCGGCAACAACTATATATTTTTGTCGACAAGAGATTCTGTGCCGAAACCATTGTATTTTGTGTACGAAATCGACAATACAAACTATGTTGTATTTGGGCTCACCGACTCGCTTCCGGCTTGGTGCGACGAAAAAGAAGTTGTCGTGAAAATCGAAACAGCTTCCGGCATCATCAACTCTTCGCTTTGGAACTCGATGGTTGTGCACGGTTACGATCCAAACTTGGCAAATCGCTTATCTGAAATTTACGCTTGGACAATCGACTTTTTCGGCATTCAGAAAGGCGACCGCTATGATGTTATTTTCGAACGTTTGTATTGTGAAGACAAACCAATTGGTTTCGGAAAAGTTATTGCCTCGAGATTCAATCATAACAAAAACGAATTGTTTGCCTTTTATTATGTTCAAAACGAAAAAGGCGATTTTTTCGACGAAAAAGGACAAAGCCTGATGCGTACCTTTCTGAAAGCACCGTTGAAATACAGTCGAATCAGTTCTACTTTTTCGAACAGCCGCAGGCATCCTGTGCTGAAAATCAGCCGTCCGCACCATGGTGTCGATTATGCAGCTCCTTCAGGAACACCCGTTTACGCCATCGGCGATGGTGTGGTAACCAAAAAAGGCTATCAGAAAAACGGCGGCGGCAATTATTTGTACATCAAACACAACGGAACATATACAACCGCTTATATGCATCTGAAAAATTTTGCGAAAGGAATCGAAAAAGGAACGCGTGTACGACAAGGACAACTTATCGGACATGTTGGTTCGACAGGTCTTTCAACAGGTCCGCATCTTGATTTCAGATTTTTCAAAAACAACAAACCTGTCGACCCCTTAAAAGTCGAATCGCCTCCGGCAACACCAATTCACGACACGCTGATGGAGCAATTCAAAAAAGATATCGAACCGTTGATTTTGGAACTTCAACAATTAAAAGCAACTTCCGACACGCTTTAAAACGACTGTATCAACACACAACCAATTCGACAATTGAGACATCGTTTCGATTCGCAGTAATGTGTGTACAACTCAATCAACGCTTGCGATTGCATGGCTGAACGTGTCATCACACCTATCGACTCGAAATAGGTTGTGATATTGTTTTTTTCAGGTTTCAGTTGGTCGAACATCGAAATGGCTTTTTCGCACCAATACGCTTCATTGCGCTGTTTTCCATAAAAAAACAACAATGGAATCACGGTATTGATGAGTAACAAGTCGATCGAACTTTCGCCCATCGTTTTCAATTTGTTTTGCGATGGTTTATCGAACATATAATGCGTATCCCAATACGACGATGTTTGTGCCGAAAAAAACTGTTTTTGAATCGCAATCGTTTTTGAATTTTTGATTTTCGAAAACAACGCACTATTTCGATGAATCAATGTGGCTAACTGTGCCAGACGTATGGTTGGAAAATTTGCCGGACGCATCCGTAAAAAACGCCATTGTTCGGCAGGCATCACCGGTAAATCGAATTTAGAACGCAACATACGAAATTCGCGTTGCAATAATTTCGGATATTCATCTTGAAAATCAGCTTCTAACAATCCCGATACGCCAAACAACATGGCTTCGATTTGTAACAAATTATCGGCATGTTTCAATAGGTTTTTTAGTGGCAACAACGAAGCTAATTTTTCAAATGGATCTACATTGGCTTTCACGCCAAAATTGCGTAGCAATAATCTGTAAAACGTTTCTTCCCAGTCGCCCTTACATTGCTCAAACAGCGTTAAAACAGTACCTATTTTGTTTTCCAAACGCTCGATAACCAACCTGTCGAGCCACGAAAGCCACGTAAATTCTTGAACCGAAGAAGCTAATTTTTCACAAGCAATTCGGTTTTTGCTCGACAAAAAATCGTTGTAACGTTCCAACAACCGGACATCGAAAATATTTTTAAGTTCGAGCTGTGGAATCATGGTGTTTTTGATCGTTTTTACCGGTTTATCTGCTTCGTAAACGACATGCAAAATCACATTTTGATACGCTTTATCATTATCGTGCCCGTGTTTATACCAATCGGACGAAAACACGTGAATCTCAATGTTTCCAACCCAAATCGTTTCGCCGATTTTCAGCTTGGCTTGCAAAAAATCAGGTCCTGAATCAATGTTTCGTGTCCCGACCGAAATCAATTCAATCGGATCGCCCGTTGTGGTTCGCAAATTAGGTTTCAACAGCTTGTTTTCCCACAAATACGACAAAAAAACTTCTTTCATTGTGCATCGAATTTCGAACTCTAAAAATACACATTTAGCACCGTCATTTTCTAAAAACGATTTCAAAATTTATACCCATAATATTTTTCTACGGCTGAATGCGGTAAACATCACTTGGATACACACTTTTCGATAGTTTGAAATTTAAAAAAATCTGTTTTAAAAATAAAGCCGGATCAAATCTCGGTGTTTCTCGACTCAAACAACTGATTTTCAGTATCAATCAATGATAGAACTTCATCGCTTCCTAAGCGCGAAATCGATGAAGTAATGATAATCTGAGGCAATTCTTCCCATGTAGTGAGGAGTTGCTTTTTGTATGCCGCCACATTTTTATCGACGGTTGCACGACCTAATTTGTCGGATTTTGTAAATATCAAAACAAAAGGCAATCCGCTTTCGCCAAGCCAATTGATAAATTCCAAATCGTTTTTTTGTGGTGCTATTCGGCTGTCGATCAGCACAAAAACATACACTAAGTTTGCTCTTTTAAGCAAATAGTGCTGCAACATGGTTTTCCATAGTTCGCGGTCTTTTTTCGAGCGTTTTGCAAAGCCATATCCCGGCAAATCGACAAGATACCACGCGTCGTTGACAATAAAATGATTGATGGTAATTGTTTTTCCTGGTGTCGACGATGTTTTTGCCAAGCCCTTTTTGTTGACAAGCATGTTGATTAACGACGATTTACCTACATTTGATCGCCCAATAAATGCATATTCGGGAAACTTCGGAGGAGGCAACTTGTCTATTTTGGTGTTGCTCTGCAGAAATTCAGCTTTTTTGATGATCATTTTATTTGCAAATGTGATGGTTTTTCTTCTTTTTCGTAAATCAAATGTCGTTGAATTTTTTCGTTATAAATATCGCCAACTGTAACAATGACAGCTGTTTCCTCTACATTGCCAAACAACGGATTGAGCGAAGTGCCGAATGAGATCATAGTAGGTGAGAGATTCATGTAGGCGTTTACCAAAGGAGGAATGTTTTCGCTGTGTTCGCGTACTTTCTGGCGCAATATTTTATAATTTTCTTCATACGATCCTTTTGTAAACAGATTTTCAAGTTCTTCGGATTTGGTTTCGAGTTGTAAGGCAATTTTTGGATAGACCATATTGTCGTTGTCGGGAAAATATTTTTCTAGAAAATACAGAATCATATCGCGTGCTTTTACATCGAAATTGGGATACATGGTTACTTTACCGAAAAAATATTTTGTTTCGGGATATTTGTTTAAAAGTGCTCCAAGTCCGTCCCACAAATTGTCGAGCGAAAACAATCCTTTGCGAATGTTTTTTGTAGGTTGGTATGCGGGCTGCACAAACGAACGTCCAAGTTCAATGGTGTAAGGCAAGTATTCGTTAACAAATTTTTCGGTATAGTGAAATAATTCCGACGAAGGCGTGTCGACTTGTCCGTTTTCGTCTAACGGCAATCCTTTACAGTATTTAAAACGATATCCTCCTACAATAGACTGATCTTCAGGATTCCAAACAATGAGCTGTTCGAATGGATTGTCGCCAAAATCGTAATGGTCGATGTCGACAGGCAAGCCTGTTCCGCCGCCGGCTTCGCGAAATGTAATTTCACGCAAACGACCGATTTCTTGCATGACGTTGGGCGAATTTTTCGACGAAATGATGTAAATCTCGTTACGTGCATTGTTTGTCTTTCTGAAAAAACGCTCCTCATTCAATTCGTCGAGCAGCTTTTTTGTCGGTATGGGTGGTATGATAGCTTCCATTGCAAATCTTGTTTTTAATCAAAAGTGTAGTTTGCGTTCGGGTCAAAAACCAAATCGGGCATTGTCGCAAGTCTATACGAGTAATTTCTGATTAATGTTGCCCATTCACTGTCGGTGTGTCGTTTGTCGAGCTCTTGCCAGAGAATAGGTTTTCCGAAAATAATATCTAAAGGTCTGTTATACTGATTGAAAAGTTCGTCGGGAAGATACAACATTTCGATGTTGAATTGAATTCCTAATCGCTTTCGAAAATTAGATAAATTATAGAAAAAACTTGAATTTTTAGCAATAATGTGAGTTGGGATGATGTTACGCTTGTATTGTCGGGCTTTTGTAACAAATGTTTTTTTCCACTCCAAATCCATTATTTTTCCGTGTTTTTTCCGCGAACAAAGTCCGTAAGGAAAGTAACAAATCAACGATTTTCCTTCGAAAGTATCATTCAAAATTTTAATGTTTTCGGTGTTGCTTCCGTGTTTGTTTATCGGAATGAAAAGAGGTTTCAAATTTTCAAGATAAAGCAAAATGTCGTTTACCGGAAACAGAATATCTTCGCGTTTTTTACCAATCACGTGCATCAGTGCTACGCCATCGAGCCCGCCTAATGGATGGTTCGAAGCCACGATAACACGTTCGTTTTCAGGAATATTTTCAAGTCCCACTACCGAAATTTTTGGATTGAAGTTTTCGATGATGGCATCGACAAACGAAAGTCCGTATAGATGTTTCGTGCACGATAAAAACGCGTTGATGTCGTCTTCGTGAAGCACTTTTTTTAGGTAACGAAGCACAAAACCGGGAATCATACGCGCCATTTTCGGACTTTTTTCCGCGATGACGTGTTCAATATCAATAGTTTTCTCTATAAGTTGCTTTTCCGACACGTTTTCAATCATTTTTCGATAGACCGATGTGTAAATCATCAAAATCTAATTTACAAAGTTAACAAAAGCCTCGAAATACTTCGAAACTATTTTGAATGTCGATTTTCGTTGTCAATATAAACAATTGATTATCAATATATATTTTTCTTTTATTAAAAAGATGCCGATGCTATAAATATTGATTTTTTTCTCAAAAAAAATTCTTCACCAACAGCTTGTTAATAAACCTGTTGATAACTAATTAAAGCCCCTCTGAAAAAAAAGTTAAAAAAAATGGTATGAAATGCATTGTAATGGTAAAAAATGCATTAACTTTACCGCCTGAAATAAATATTTTAATATGACCAACTATCCAATAGGCGAATATTTCTGCAAACTAGACTCTGGTGGGCGTTTGATGTTTCCGGCTGATTTCCGTGAGCAACTTGGCGAGCTTGCCGAAGGCGAGTTTGTGTTGCGTTCGACCGGCGGATCGAAGTTTATTGAGATTTATACCGAAGGAGATTGGCGCGATGTGTTGCAGGAGCTGGGTCAGAAATTGAATCGATTTTCGCGCGAAGACAACGCATTTTTGCGAAAATTTCTTGTAGGCGTTAAAAAAACACGTTTAGATGCTACCAACAGGATGCAGATTCCGAAAGACATGATTCAGCAAAAAGATTTGGGAAAAGATGTGGTCATAACATCGCTGACAGCAAGAATGGAACTTTGGAATCGCAACGATTACAACGAGACAATAAACGCAATAAGCGAGGAAGAATTTGAAAATAAGATGATTGAAAAACTTGGTAACAATTCAGAGAATAAATAAAAAAAACAATGTACCACACGCCTGTACTTTTGGAAAAGAGTGTCGAAGGACTTTGTGTCAAGCCCGACGGTTTGTATGCCGATGTTACCTTCGGAGGTGGTGGACATTCACGCCAAATTCTTGACTCGATTCAATCGGGACATCTTTTCGCGTTCGACCAAGATGCCGATGCGGCAAAAAACGCTTTCGATGACGACCGGTTTACATTTATTCCGCAAAACTTCCGATTCTTTAAAAATTTTATTCAGCTTCATACCTCGGAAAAACTCGACGGGATTTTAGCCGATTTAGGCGTTTCGTCGTATCAGTTCGATACGCCTGAACGTGGTTTTTCGACACGTTTCGATGGCAAACTCGATATGCGCATGGATCAACTGAATCCGATTGATGCAACAATAGTGATAAATACCTATACGCATGCGGCGTTAACAAAAATATTCTCGGTCTACGGTGAAGTTCAAAATGCACATTTGGTAGCAGCCGATATTATTCAAGCACGCAATTCGCAGGTCGTAGAAACAACAAGAGCTTTAAAAGAAGCGGTGAAAAGACATACACCAAAAGGAAAGGAAAATAAAGTATTGGCGCAGATTTTTCAGGCGTTGCGTATTGAGGTGAATCAAGAGATGGCAGTGCTCGAACAATTTCTTGGTCAATGTGCCGACATGCTTAAACCGGGCGGAAGATTAGTTGTAATTTCTTATCATTCGCTGGAAGACCGTTTGGTGAAAAATTTCATGAAAACAGGAAACGCGCTCGGAAGGCTTGAAAAAGATTTTTTTGGCAATTCGATGTCGCCCTACAAATTAGTAACACGAAAACCGATTGTTCCGACAGAAACGGAAATAGAACAAAACAGTCGCGCCCGTAGTGCTCGTTTACGTATTGCAGAAAGGATTTAAACGATGGATGACAATAAAGTAAATAAATTTAAGGAACAGCCTATTGTAGCTTCGCCGGAAACTACGCTTATGAAATCTCAAGTTCAAGAACCAAAAAAGAAACTTGGGAAATTTTGGCTCATGCTACGTGAAGTTATCAGTGGCGAGTTTTTTACCAACGAAAAATTAAAAAAACATTATGGTTTCTTGCTTTTTCTTGCTTTTATAGCACTTGTTTATATTGCCAACACATCGTATGCCGAACAAAACAACAGTCGAATTTATAATACGAAAAAAAAAGTGCGGGAATTACAATTGGAATACGCCCCTATAAAAACGAAAATGACAAGACTTGAAAAACAATCGGTACTAAAAACAATACTAAAAGATTCGACAATTAAAGAATCTACCGATCCGGTAAAAATTATAAAAATAAAGAAAGGAATTAAATGATGAAAGAAAAAGGCATGATACTCGGAAGAGTTTATTTATTTTTTGGATTGATTTTCCTTTTAGCTTTTATTGTAATAGGACGCATTACTTATTTACAATACATAGAAGACGACAAAGGTAAAGAAGACAGAGTCGTCGTGCGTCGTGTTGCTGTTCAGGCTGATAGAGGAAATATTTTGGCAGACGACTATACCATTTTGGTAACTTCAAATACAAAATATAAAATTGCTTGGGACGCTACAATACCCGGAGAGGAATTATTTAAAAATAATAAAGATACTCTTGCCGAAGCATTGGCTAATTTATTTCAGAACAAGTCGAAAGCACAATATTTGGCCGAACTTGAAGAAGCGCGAAAGGATAAGAACCAATATCATACAATAGCCAAAGACGTTTCTTACGACAATTTGATAAAGATACGCAATTTTCCTATTTTTAAAGAACACAGATACGTCGGAGGATACATAGAGGAACGAGAACCCGGAGGAAGTAGGTCGCGGCTTTTTACCGATTCGCCGGGACGTACTCTTGGTTGGTCTTACATAAACAACCAAAAAGAATCGAAATGGTTGGGTTTGGAAGAAACCTTTGATGACTATCTAAAAGGAGTTGAAGGAGAACAACTTCAAAAAATGGTAGGCTCAAATTTTCATCCGATATACGATGCTTCCGAAATAAAATCCAAAAAAGGATACGATATTGTTACTTCACTGAATGTAAAAATGCAAGACATTGCCGAAAGTGCTTTACGTGCGGGACTTACGGCGCACAATGCCGAACGTGGCTGCGTAGTAGTAATGGATGTTGAAACGGGATTTGTAAAAGCAATTGTGAATTTGCAACGAACCAACAACGGAGAATACCGCGAAAAAGTAAACGATGCTGTAAGCATGAAATTCGAGCCGGGGTCGACCTTCAAATTAGCTTCGATGCTGGTTTTGATGGAAGACGGAAAAATAAAAGGAGAAGAAGGTTTAGAAAAAATGATGAAACTGCCGTTTGATGATAACAGTTCGAGAGCTGCTTCGAAAAGATATGGCACAAAAATGATGCGCGATTCGCATGCAATAGGAGACGGTAACGTTTCTGTCCGCGAGGTTTTCGAACAATCTTCGAATGTCGGAACCAGTATGCTTGTTTGCGATGCTTACCAAAACCAACCCGAAAATTTTATCGAAGGATTGCATCGTATGCGCTTGAATAAGCCGCTCGGACTTGATATAAAAGGGGAAGCCAATCCAAACATCAAAACACCGAAAAGTGAAACATGGTCAAAACTCTCGCTTCCTTGGATGTCGATTGGATATGAACTCGAAATGACACCATTTCAGATTTTAACGCTATACAACGCCGTAGCAAACAACGGAAAAATGGTAAAACCGCAGTTTGTAAAAGAAATTCGCGAAGACGAGCGAACGATAAAAACATTTGATCCCATTGTTTTGAATGAAGCAATTGCATCGTCAAATACGATAAAATATGCGCAAACCCTTCTCAAGGGCGTTGTACAAAATGGAACAGCGAAACGACTGAAAGCAGACGGAAAGTATGAAGTAGCCGGAAAAACAGGCACTTCGCGACGTGCAAAAGAACGTGCAAAAGAAGGTGACAAAGGTTATGAGGCAGGAAAATACAACGCTTCATTTGCAGGTTATTTTAAAACCGATGATTTTGCTTACAGTTGTATTGTTGTGGTGGTAAATCCTTCGGAAGGATCTTATTATGGAGGTTCCGTAGCCGCTCCCATATTTAAAGAAATAGCGGATAAAATCTATGTGGCAGAAACTAAAATAATTGATAAAGAAAAACAAATCGCTCAAAAGAAATCGTTTTTGCTAAAAGGAATGGTAAAAAGTAATGATGTTTCGAAACTGTACCAATGGCTCGATATTCCTTTCTCGAATCAGTTCGAAAATGAGACGTGGACGGTAACAACACAAGGCACAAATAACCAATTAGAACTGACTCAAGCAAACATCGAAGAAAATAAAATTCCTAATGTGTGTGGCATGGGAGCCAAAGATGCCGTTTTTGTTTTAGAAGATATGGGTCTTAAAGTATCTGTAAAAGGAAAAGGTTGTGTGAAAACGCAATCCGTTGCACCCGGAAGCAAAATAAAAAAAGGTCAACATATCGAACTACAAATGATAGCAATGAAATGAGCCGTATACTTATCAATATATTGAAATCATGTCCTGTCGAAGCAATTTACGGCAATGCCGAACGAATTGTTTCGGAATTGACTTTCGATTCGCGTAAAGTGGTTCGAGATGCAGCTTTTTTTGCTATTAAAGGAACGACGAACGACGGACACGAATACATTTCGAAAGCTATAAAATTAGGTGCTACGACTATTGTTTGCGAACAAATTCCCGACGAAAAACAAACCGAAATCACTTACATAAAAGTAACCGATTCGGCACAAGCACTCGCTATTGCAGCTTCCAACTACTTCGATAATCCATCGCAATCGCTCAAACTTATTGGTGTAACCGGAACAAACGGAAAAACGACAACAGCAACCCTACTCTATAAGCTTTTTGCTTCGCTTGGTTATGCCTGCGGACTAATTTCGACAATCGAAAATCTTATTGATGGAAAACATATCGACGCTACACATACAACACCCGACCCTATTCAACTGAACGCTTTGTTAGCACAAATGGTTGCTAAAGGATGCAGTTATGCTTTTATGGAAGTAAGTTCGCATGCTATTGACCAGCAGCGTATTGCTGGTTTGAGTTTTGTCGGAGGCGTTTTCACTAACTTGACACATGACCATCTCGATTATCACAAAACATTTGCTGTTTATCGCGATACAAAAAAACGCTTTTTCGATTTATTGCCCGATACGGCTTTTGCATTGGTAAACAGCGATGACAAAAACGGCAATTTCATGCTGCAAAACACAGCAGCAAAAAAATACACATACGCCTTAAAAACAAATGCTGACTTCAAAGGAAAAATTATAGAAAGCAGTTTTGATGGTTTGATTCTGGAAATCAATAATAAAGAACTACATTCGGCAATGATCGGACGTTTTAACGCCTATAATTTGTTGGCTGTTTACGGTACGGCATTGCTTCTGAAAGCTGATTCAGAAGAAGTGATGCTTGCTCTGAGCAGTCTTCAAGAGCCGGTGGGACGATTCAACGTCTATCGTTCCGATTCCGGAGTGATTGCTATTGTTGATTATGCACATACACCTGATGCACTGCAAAACGTGCTTCAAACCATCAATGCTATTCGCACGCACAACGAACAACTTATTACGGTGGTTGGTGCCGGAGGTGAACGCGACAAGTTGAAACGTCCAGAAATGGCACGTATTGCAGGCGAATTAAGCACAAAAGTGATACTGACTTCCGACAATCCACGCAACGAAGATCCTGACGAAATTATTGCGCAAATGCGTGTGGGCATTCAACCGCATCATTACAATCGCGTGGTGGCGATAACAAATAGAAAAGAAGCTATTCGCACGGCTATACTTGTGGCGCAACAAGGCGATATCATCCTCGTAGCCGGAAAAGGTCACGAAACGTATCAAGAAATTAAAGGTAAAAAATATGATTTCGACGACATGAAAGTGTTGCTCGAAATGTTTAATGCAAGCGACGAATAAATTATGTTATATTATTTATTTACATATCTCCATACGCAATTCGATTTTCCCGGAGCAGGTGTATTTCAATACATCTCTTTCAGGGCCGGGATTGCTATTATTACATCGTTGATTATTTCGTTGTTTTTCGGCAAAAAATGGATTACGTTTTTGAATAGAAAACAGGTAGGTGAAACTGTTCGCGACTTAGGTCTTGAAGGACAAAAAGAGAAAGAAGGAACGCCAACAATGGGAGGTCTTATCATTTTGGCTTCCATCGTGATACCTGTTTTGCTGTTCAATAAATTAGAAAATATTTATGTATTGTTGATGTTGTTTACAACGATTTGGTTGGGTGCGTTAGGTTTTGCAGATGATTATATCAAAGTTTTTAAGAAGAATAAAGAAGGATTAGCACCCAAAATAAAAATTGCCGGACAGGTTTTGCTTGGCGTTGTTGTTGGTGTGGTATTTTATTTCGATAGTTCCATCGTTACACGTCAAGCAAATCTTGATGCAACAACGCAAATCGAACAAGCAACCGTTGAGCAATCGCAAAAAAACACCATAAGAATCGACGTGGCACATTCGACAAAAACCACGATCCCTTTTGTCAAAAACAACGAATTCGATTATGCCGTATTGCTGAAATGGCTGGGCGACGGATACGAAAAATACGCATTTCTGATTTTTATTCCCATTGTGATTTTTATTATTACGGCTGTTTCGAATGGTGCAAACTTGACTGACGGAATGGATGGTTTGGCGGTAGGAACTTCGGCAATTATTGGTGCCACATTAGGAATTTTGGCTTGGGTATCGGGCAATGTTATTTTTTCAGATTATTTGAATATCATGTATTTGCCTAATGTGGGCGAACTGACGATTTTTATGAGTGCTTTTGTTGGTGCGAACATCGGATTTCTGTGGTACAATACCTATCCGGCTCAGGTATTTATGGGCGACACCGGAAGTTTGGCAATCGGTGGGATTATTGCAGTATTTGCTATTTTGATTCGTAAAGAATTTCTGATTCCAATACTTTGCGGCATTTTCGTTGCCGAAACGGTTTCTGTAATTATACAAAAAAGGTATTTCAAATACACCAAAAAGAAATACGGAGCCGGAAAGCGCGTCTTTAAGATGGCTCCATTACACCATCATTACCAAAAATGCGGATACAGCGAACCAAAGATTGTACAACGATTTTACATCGTTGGGATTTTTTTGGCTGTATTGACAATCATCACATTAAAACTACGATAAAAGAAATGAACGCGAACAGAAACAACATACATCTTTTTTCACATTAATTCAATATCAGACGGTATGAATATAGAAGAATTGGCACTACAAGGAAAACGCAACATTACGAATTCAATGGCAGCAGGCGTAACGTCGAAACTCGTAGGAATACGAAACGAAAACTTGAAAAAAAGTCTGTCCGACTTTACCGGGTTGTCGCACCGATTAGAATATGTTGCAAACGTGCATGGCGTTTCTTACATCAACGACTCGAAAGCCACCAGTGTAAACGCCACGTGGTACGCGCTTGAAAGCATGAACAAGCCTGTTGTATGGATTGCGGGAGGTGTCGACAACGGAAACGATTATTCGGAACTGAAACCGCTAGTAGCAAAAAAAGTTTGCGCAATAATTTGTTTAGGGATCGACAACGAAAAACTTCACGAAGAATTTGATGACTTGATTATGCACATCGTCGATGCTAATTCGATGGAAGAAGCCGTTTTGTTGGCTTCCGAAATCGCTCAGCATGGCGATACGGTATTGCTTTCGCCGGCATGTGCCAGTTTCGATTTATTTAAAAATTATGAAGAAAGAGGAATTTTATTTAAAAACACAGTAAAAAGATTATAAAATGATTATCAACGAAAATAAATTAGAAGAAACAAAAATAAAGGGAAATTATATTATTTGGAGTATTATAATATTCCTGTCGGTACTTTCTGTTTTAGTTGTATATAGTGCTTCTTTGGTAGAAAACTATAACAATGGCAGTGCCGAAAGAACTTTATTGAAACATATTATTATTCTATTATTAGGTTTAGCAGCCATCTTTTTTATTCAAAAAACAGACTATAGAAAGCTGCTGCTTCTTGCCAATTTCATGATTTGGGTTACAGTAATTTTGCTTGGAATAACGATGTTTTTCGGAAAAGAAGTTAATGATGCACGACGCACGATTCAAATTTTAGGACTCTCGTTTCAACCAAGCGAGCTGGCAAAAGTTACAATTGCTATTTATTTGGCAAAAATATTAACAGTATCACGAGAGAAAGTAGAACAGAGCTTTAAAAGTTTTTTAATAGTCATGTTACCAGTCTTTTTGTCAATTGCATTTATAGCAAAAGAAAACCTTTCGACAGGTCTTTTAATTAGTGCGATGGTTGGCATTATGCTGTTTTTTGGAAAAGTAAAATGGAGTTACATCTTTATGGTTATAGGGGCTATTATTCTGTTGTTTTTATTATATATAGCAATGGCAAAATTATTCCCTGATATAATAGATGAAGGACGTATAGGAACGTGGATAAAGCGTATAGGAACGTGGATACAAAGTATAGGGGCGAGCCAAAGTGAATTGGAAAACACAGATGATATCGATAATTACCAAAAATTGTTAGGAATTGATGCAATTAAAAATGGACGTTTTTTTGGTAAAATGCCGGGAAGAGGTGTGCTGTTGTATTCGTTGCCTTATGCATCTAACGATTTTATTTTCGATATCATTGTCGAAGAATATGGTTTCTTAATGAGTCTTGTTGTTGTGTTTATGTATGTAATTTTGCTTTATCGCGCTATTGTTATTGCAACCAAAGCACCGCAAACTTTTGGAGCTTTTCTTGCAATTGGATTAATGTTAAATATTGTCATTCAGGTTTTTGCGCATATAGGTGTAAATGTAGGTTTGTTGCCTGTTACAGGAATCCCATTGCCGTTTGTCAGCAAAGGAGGCTCGTCAATGTTGATGATGAGTATTGCTATAGGACTGATTTTGAGTGTTGCAAACCGCTTACTTTCAGAAAAAGACGATCAACATAAAGATACCAAACAATTAAAAGAAATAAAATTATTGGAAGAATGAAACCAAATTCGATGAGAATAGTTATTAGTGGCGGCGGAACCGGAGGACATATTTTCCCTGCTATTGCTATCGCCGATACGATTCGCAATCGCTATCCCGATGCCGACATTTTGTTTGTCGGAGCAAAAGGCAGAATGGAAATGGATCGTGTTCCGAAAGCCGGCTATCGCATCGAAGGTTTGTGGATAAGTGGTTTTCAGCGACGTTTCTCGTTATCGAATTTTGTATTTCCGTTTAAAGTAATGAACAGTCTCTTGAAGGCGCGAAAAATCTTGAAAAAATTCAATCCCGATGTTGTTGTTGGCGTAGGCGGTTATGCGAGTGGTCCGACACTTAGAGCTGCTGTTCAACTTCAAATTCCGGTGTTGATTCAAGAACAAAATTCTTTTCCGGGCGTAACAAACCGTTTGTTAGGCAAAAAAGCCGCGTGCATTTGCGTGGCGTACGATCAAATGGAAAAATGGTTTCCTGCCGAAAAAACCGTATTGACGGGAAATCCATTGCGTGTTTCGGCAGTTGCTATCGAAGGAAAGCGCGATGCAGCTTTTGATTTTTTCGGTTGCAACCCGTCAATTCCTACAATAGTAATCGTAGGCGGAAGTCAAGGTGCTTTGGGAATCAACAAAGCGTTGTCGGCACAACTCGAAAAATTAGCACAGGCAAACGTTCAAATGCTTTGGCAAACAGGAACAAACTATCTCGAAACGGCGAAAGCCGAAATAGAAAAACTTGGCTGTTCCGACAAAATAAAAGCTGTTGCGTTTATCGATCGCATGGATTTTGCTTACGCGATGGCTAATTTGGTTGTTTCGCGCGCCGGAGCAATGGCAATTTCAGAACTTGCCGTAGTGGCAAAACCGGTAATTTTTGTGCCGCTTCCAACAGCTGCCGAAGACCATCAAACGAAAAATGCCTTGAGGCTGGTCGAAGCGCAAGCTGCCCGACTGGTAACAAATTCCGATGCGCCGAACGAATTGGTTCCGGAAATGCTTCGACTCATAGAAAATGAATTGGAAAAAGCCGAAATGGCTCAAAATATAGCTGTTTTTGCACGCCGCGATGCAGCAGAACAAATTGTAAATCAACTCGAAAAATTGGTGTAACGAATGGAATTTGGAAAAGGACATACAATTTATTTCCTTGGAATCGGCGGAATTGGAATGAGTGCTTTGGCACGTTATTTCAAGCATCGTGGTGCTGTTATTGCGGGTTACGATCGCGTGGCGACACCTTTGACAACGATGCTCGAACGCGAAGGAATGCAGATTCATTATGCGGACGATCCTTCTTCGCTGCCTCAAACAATCGATTTAGTGATTTATACACCGGCAATTCCTACCGATAACAACGAATTTTTGACGTTGAAAGCCCGCGGCATTACAATGAAAAAACGCGCTGAAATTTTGGGAATGTTGTCAGAAACATATTATACAATCGCTATTGCCGGAACGCACGGAAAAACAACCATTACAGCAATGACAACGTATATATTGCAAACATCCGGAATCAATGTAATCGGATTTATTGGCGGTATAGCAAACAATTTCGACAATAATTTGGTGCTTGGCGATGGTGAAGAAACCGTGATGGTTGTCGAAGCCGATGAATTCGACCATTCGTTTTTGCAACTCACACCCGACATAGCAGTTGTTTCGTCGGTCGATGCCGACCATTTAGATGTTTACGGAAAACAAGAATCTGTTGCTGAAGGATTTCAACTGTTTGTCGAACGGATCAACGACTTAGGTTTGTTGATTTATAAAAACGGCTTGCCGTTGCAAACCGAACACGATTCGTTGACTTTCGGCACGGATTCGAGATCAGATTTTTACGCCGAAAACATACATATCGAAAACGGAAAAACTGTTTTCACCTTGTGCATTCCAAACAGAGAAAAAACAATAGTAAAACTTCCGATGATTGGAACTTACAATGTGCTGAATGCATTGGCAGCTGCAGCTGTTTCGAATGAGTTTAACATCAAGCCAAACGAAATTGCGCAGGCTTTAGAAACGTTTAAAGGCGTGCGTCGCCGTTTCGACATTCGCGTTAATTCTTCAAATTATTGTTATATAGATGATTACGCACATCATCCCGAAGAAATAAAAGCTTTTTTGACAGCTGTCCGCGATTTTTATCCCGACAAAAAAATTACGGTTGTTTTTCAACCTCACTTGTTTACACGCACGCGTGATTTTATGGATGCATTTGCCGAAAGTTTGTCGTTGGCTGATCGCTTGATACTGTTAGATATTTATCCGGCACGCGAAAAACCAATCGAAGGTGTTTCGTCGAAAATACTTATGGAAAAAGTCGAACTTTCTGAAAAACAACTTTGTTCGAAACAGGAACTTTTGAATTGCATTGAAAAATTGAAACCCGAATTGCTCATTACAATGGGTGCCGGCGATATCGATTGCTTTGTCGAACCACTCGAAAAAATGATTGCTGAATGGTAAAACGTATCCTTGTCATATTACTTTGGCTTGTAACAGCTGCCGCAATCATTGCGCTGTTTGTGTATATGCGCACGACATACCGTAATTCGACAATCAAAAAACTGAACATTGAAGTATTTCCTACCGGCGAACGCCGTTTCATAAACAAAGAAGAAATCATGCAAACTGTTGACATACTTTACGATACACTTTGCAAAACTTTGGTAAAAGATTTCGATCCGAAAAAAGCAGATTCGATGTTGATCAAAAACCCATGGATTGAAAATGCGACCGTAAATTTATCGTTATCAGGCGAAGTAAAAATAAAAATTAAAGAATATGAGCCTATAGCGCGAATTTTCGGAACACAAAACCAGACGGCTTATATCGATAAAAAAGGATTTTTAATTCCGGTTTCGGATTGTTATACGCCATACGTTCCTATTGTAAGCGGATTTTTGAATTTTCATCACGTAACATGCGCTCATCAACATATAAGCGATTCGGCATATCAAAATACGCAACTTAGAGAAGCACTCGAAATTGTTCAATTTATTGTAGCCGACAGCATTTTAGATGCTTTAGTCGAACAAATTTATCTGAACGACGAAGGAGAATTTGAACTCGCTATAAGATTGCTGAATTTTCCCGTTATACTTGGCAATAACAAACAATTAGATGAAAAATTTACCAAATTCAAAGTTTTTTATGCCAATAAATTAGGAACGGAAGAATTGAATAAATATCGGAAAATTAGTCTAAAATATCAGAATCAAATCGTTTGTACTAAAAAATAAAACAATGGAAAATAATGCTATTATCGTCGGGTTAGATATTGGAACGACCAAAATTGCTTGCGTTGTCGGCAGACGCAGCGAAAACGGGAAGATAGAAATTTTTGGATGCGGCACCGTGCCATCTATAGGTGTCAAACGCGGTATGATAGCCAATATCGAAGACACCGTAAACTCCATTAAAGAAGCCGTTTTAGAGGCATCGGAACAATCAAATGTCGATATTAAATCGGTTTATGTGGGCATTGCCGGTCAGCATATTAAGAGTTTTCAATATTATGGTGAGGTTATTCGTGAAAACAATGAAACAGAAATAACGCATAGCGAAATTCAAAAACTCAAAGAAGACATGAAAAAGTTAGGATTGTCGCCCGGCGAAGAAATCATCGATGTCATGCCACAAGAGTATGTGGTTGATAACGAGCATGATTTAAAACCTGAAGGAATGATAGGGAGCAAACTCGGAGCATACTTTCATATCATTACCGGGTTTGCGCCTGCGATAAAAAACGTTTTCAAATGTGTTGAAAAAGCGGGGCTTCATGTCGATGATCTTATTTTAGAGCCTGTTGCATCGTCCGAAGCCGTTCTTTCCGACGAAGAAAAAGAAGCCGGCGTTGTTTTAGTTGACATTGGCGGCGGCACAACCGACATCGCTGTTTTTCACGACTCGATAATTCGTCATACTGCCGTGATTCCTTTTGGCGGAAACATCATTACCGAAGACATTCGTCAAGGCTGTAACATTATGAAAAAACATGCCGAAGAAGTAAAAGTTAAATTTGGTTCGGCTTTAGTTAGCGAAAATAGCAAAAACGATGTTGTTTCCATTCCCGGAATCAGAGGTCGGGAACCACGCGAAATATCATTCTACGATTTAGCGGCTATCATTCATGCACGCCTCACAGAAATATTCGATTTGGTAAAATTCGAAATCAAAAAATCAGGCTACGAAAATCGTTTGGGAGGTGGAATGGTTATTACAGGCGGAGGAGCTTTGATGAAACACATCGACCAATTTGCTTCGTTTAAAACAGGATTAGATGCAAAAATCGGCTATTCGAACGAGCATCTTGCTCCGGAAACACCCGACGAACTCAAAAGCCCGATATACGCTACCTCGATAGGCTTAGTAATAGAAGGATTGAAACGTTACGAAGAAAAAATAAGACACACCTCTCAGTCTGGTGGGGGAAAAGAAATAAATACAGGAAAGACAGAAAAAGAACCGAAAAAGAAAAAACGTTCATATTTTAACTTAATGGAAATATTTTTCGGACAGAGAAACGAAGAATTACCGGAATAAATAAAACACAAGAAATAAAAACAAATTATATAAAATACTTAAAGTTATGTCTGAAATAAAATTTGATCATCCCAAAAATTCAACCTCTAACATCATCAAAGTCATTGGTGTTGGAGGTGGCGGCAGCAATGCCGTTACATATATGTACAAACAAGGAATAACCGGCGTTGACTTTATTTTGTGCAATACCGATGCCCAAGCATTAGAAGAAAGCCCTATTCCAACAAAAATATCGCTTGCCGATCGCCAACTTGGAGCCGGTAATAACCCTGAAGTTGGACGCGAAGCAGCGATAAAAAGTCGCGACAAAATAAGAAGCGTACTCAACGATGGCACAAAAATGCTCTTCATCACAGCCGGTTTGGGCGGTGGCACCGGAACATTTGCGGCTTCGGTAATCGCCGAAATTTCGCGCGAATTAGGCATTCTTACTGTTGGAATCGTAACGCTACCGTTCTCGTTTGAAGGTCGCAAACGGAAACTCGCTGCCGAAGAAGGATTGCGTGAATTGCAAAAACATGTCGATACGGTTTTGGTTATTTGCAACGATAAATTACGCGAAGTACACCCCGACTTAGGTCTTTCAAATGCATTCGCAAAAGTAGATAACGTGTTGACGACAGCCGCTAAAGCAATTGCCGAAATCATCACCGTTCCGGGAAAGGTAAATGTCGATTTCGAAGACGTAAAAACAGTCATCCAAAAGAGCGGAAAAGCAATCATGGGTTATGCTGTTGCATCGGGCGAAAACAAATCGATGGATGCCATTATAGCTGCAATGGAATCGCCTTTGCTGAATGAGTCGGATATTAAAGGCGCAAAAAATATCTTGATTTTCATAACGTTAGGTCAAGAAGATGAAATCTCCGTAAAAGATTTAGACGAAATAATGGAATGTGCGCAAACTTCGTGCGGCAATACGGCAAATATCATTTGGGGTGTTGGAAACTCGAAAGAAATGGGCGAAAAAGTTGCCATTACATTTATCGCAACAGGGTTTAACGATGATTCTGATATTGGTCTCCCTCCAAATAGAACAGTGATTTCTCTAAATGAAAATCTTCCCAAGCCGTCTATCGGAGTAAATACAGAAAAACCTTCATCTGTACTTCCAACTCCTGCAACAGAAGTTAAAAAACCAATGTCAAGCGAAGATTTTGTTCAACAAAAACCTTTGACAATTGGTTCCGATTTGCAAGAATCCAATAATGCTGAATTTCCTGCAAAAAAAGTTACTATTCATCCGTTAAGCGGAGAAACTAAAAAAGAGCAAGAGCCTAAAAACGAATCAGAACAACAAGAAATAATATTTGAAGTCAAGAAAATAAATAGAAACGAACTGAATTTCGAGGCAAATAACAACACTGAAGATCAATTTATTTTTCAAAAAAAAGCAGAAACTCAGTTGATTTTTGAACCAATTAAAGAAGAAATCGAACAAGAAGAACGTCCTAATCCTGTACAAAGTTCCCTCGATACACGTCGATCAGAAGTTTTGAAGTCGTTAAGTTCAAATTTAAACAAGTCTGAATTTATTACGTATCTTGAACAAGAACCTGCGTACTTGAAACAAAATATTAATTTATCTCAAAACGAAAATAGAAGTAATGTTTCGCGCTATACGATTGGCTTTTCCGACAATGAAGACAAGCCGTCATTAAGAGAAAATAACGCGTATCTTCACGATAATGTCGACTAAAACGATTAACAATGAATCTTGAAATAGTAATCAATAATGATCTGAAACAAGCAATGCTTGCCAAAGACACCAAAAAACTCAATGCGTTACGCGCTATCAAAGCGGCGTTATTGCTTGAAAAAACAGGAAAAGACATCGTATCGAGCGAAATTCCTGAAACGGTCGAGCTGAAACTTTTGCAGAAATTAGTCAAACAACGCAAAGAATCGGCAGTCATATACACGGCTAATAACCGTCATGAATTGGCTGAGGAAGAATTGTATCAGGCTTCGATAATCGAAGCATACTTACCAAAACAGCTTTCGGATGACGACGTGCGCGCTATCGTAACGGAAATCATTGCCGAAACAGGTGCAAATTCCATAAAAGACATGGGAAAAGTAATGGGATTAGCTTCCAAAAAAATTGCCGGACAAGCCGATAACAAAACAATTTCGGAAATCGTCAAACAACTGCTAAACACATAAGTTTACAAACAACAAATTTTATTTCAGACACTAAAAAAGGGTCCCAAAAAAGTTGGCAATCGATAACTTTTTTGGGGCTCTCTTTTTGCACTAAAAACACTTTCTTCCAATGTCCCATTTGTACAATGGATTCCGACCTTCGTCGGAATGACTTTTCCGTCCTTGTTATGCCGTTGTAGAACGGCATCCACTGTAAAGAAAAGGTCGTTGCCTTATTTGTACAATGGATTCCGTACTTTCGCCGGAATGGCTCCTGACTTTGTCAATTTAGGTGGCGCATTAATGAAGTCAGGAAAAGAGAACTTTCGTTTAGAATATCCCTTCATTTATTGAGTCTTTGAATCAATTTTTCACTAAAAAAAAGCCGCCATGAAAATTCAAGGCGACTTTTAATGTTCTCTCTAAAAAAAAATTATCTTATCTGCGGAATAAAAATCCGTCAGCACTTGCATCAACCAAAGCAGCGTAGATACCTTTTTTGTTGATCGTACGCAAACCTGCTGCAGAAACTTTTAATGTAACCCATTCGTCCAATTCAGGAACGAAAAACTTCTTTATGTGCAAGTTAGGTTCAAAAGTTCTTTTTGTTTTCTTGTTCGAGTGTGATACTTTATTTCCTGTAATCACTTTCTTTCCTGTTATCTGACAAATCTTCGACATGACTTTATGACTTTCAATATTAAAGTTGAACCCCTAAAAAAGGAGTGCAAAGTAAATAATTTTTTTTCGATTGTACAAACTGTTTTTCAAAAAAATATTCTACTTGTCGATTGACCAACCAATCATTTATGTAACAAACTGTTTTTCAACACAAATTATACTTTTATTCATGAGCGTAACAAAAGTAAAAAATATTCTTGTCGCAAAGCAAAATACGCCCCAAAAGCATGTTTTTTATGCCTATCTTTGCAAATTCTTATTACAATCAAGTATTAAATATGACCATAGGAGATAACAAAGCCGCTGTTTTAGCATACAAAATTCAACTTGACAACACTTCCGGCGAGGTTTTGGAACAAGTCAATATCGAAACGCCTCGCACAATTATTTTCGGAAAAGGAACGATTCTTCCCTCTTTCGAGTCAGGATTAAAAGGCTTGAAAGCCGGCGAAAAATTCGTTTTTACGATCGCTCCCGAAAACGCTTTCGGTTTGTATCGCGACGACCAAATTATCGAACTTTCGAAAGAAAATTTCATGGTCGATGGTACGCTCCGCGAAGATTTACTAAAAGTCGGCACTATTATTCCGATGACAGACGAAAACGGACACCATTTCGAAGGAAAAGTAAAATCCGTTTCCGAAACGATGGTCGAAATGGATTTTAACCATTCGTTAGCCGGAAAATCGCTACTCGTTTCGGGTGAAGTAATCAGTATCCGCGAAGCCACCGAAGAAGAAATGACATCAAACGCCCATTCATGTGGCGACTGCTGCGACGAAAAAGACTCGTGTTGCGACGGTGGCGGTCATCACCATCATGGAGGATGTTGCTACTAAAACGAGTTAACACAACAAAAAAAAGGATTTCGACTTCGAAATTCTTTTTTTTGTTTTTTGAACAATTCCGCTTCCAAATCTTCATACATATCTTCTCTTACATTTTCTCTTCAGTACAAGATCGAACCGAAACACAAAGAAACTTTTACTCAACGTATCACGAAAACTAAAACACGCTTTTTTAAACGCTAAATATTGCTTATCATATTCCTATTTGAACCTGAATAAGAAGTTGTTATGAAAATAAATCGTATAAAGACACTTTTGTTTTGAGCGACACCTTAAAATAAAACCGTAGTTTTGAAGTTTAAATAACGTTGTAAAATATCAATAATAGATGCCCTTTTTTCGCTCTGCTCTTTTTTCGTTTTTACTTTGTATGCCGTTTGTGCTTTTCTCGCAAAAAGACAATAAAGGAGTTGTTTATGGCAAAGTATCTGACGATCGAAGAAAAGCTCTTGAGCTGGTCAATGTAGCCGTTAGAGGAACATCGGGAGGTGTTGTTACCGATTCGAAAGGAAATTACCGCATCGTATTGCCCTCCGACACAACGTTACGTGTTACTTTTTCGTTTATTGGTTACGCACCGGAAGAAATAAGCATAAAACTTCGGACAGGCGAATCGAAAAACGTGAATGTTATGCTTCTTTCGACTATAGCCACACTTCCTACAGCTCAAATAATCGAACAACGTGTTGACGCAACACGCTTAACACGACTCGATCCGAAACAGGCAACACACGTTCCGTCGATGAGTAACGGCATCGAAGATTTATTAAAAACATTGCCAGGCGTTTCGTCTAACAACGAACTAAGTTCGCAGTATACGGTTCGCGGAGGGAATTTTGACGAAAATCTGATTTATGTAAATGGCATCGAAATTTACCGTCCTTTTCTGATTAGTTCGGGACAACAAGAAGGATTGAGTTTCATCAATTCGCAAATGGTTTCGAATATCGAATTTTCGTCCGGAGGATTTGCTGCCGAATACGGTGATAAACTCTCTTCGGTACTTGATATCACGTATCGCCGCCCTCAAGAAACGGCAGCTTCGGTTGCTTTAAGTCTTTTAGGTGCCGATGTAAGTTTCGAAGGACGCACGTTTAAAGATAAATTTACGTATTTAGTTGGCGCACGTTACAAAACGAGTCAACATCTGCTTAAAGCCCTAGAAACAAAAGGAGAATACAATCCAAGTTTTGGCGATGTGCAGGCACTTTTGACTTATACGTTTAACCCAAAATGGGAGCTTTCGAGTTTGCTCTATTATTCGCGAAACCGCTATAAAATAGTTCCCGAAAGTCGGCAAACTGATTTTGGAACGTTTCAGGAATCTTATCGGTTGAATATTTATTTCGACGGACAAGAGATCGACGATTACGAAACAACGATGGGAGCACTCACGTTAGATTTTAATCCGAATAATCACCTGAAACTTCGTCTGATAACTTCTGCTTATTCGGCAATTGAATCGGAAACATACGATATTCAGAGTCAATATTGGCTTGGAAAACGCGAAACATCATCGGGAAGCGAACAATACGGCGATGTAGTTCAAGTTCAGGGAGTAGGAACATTTATTGACCACGCACGAAATTATTTCGAAGCACAGGTTTTCAACATCGGACACAACGGAACCTATGTTTATAATGACCATGTGCTGAAATGGGGCGCACGCTATCAACATCAATTTGTCGACGATAAGTTAAGCGAATGGGAACTGGTCGATTCGGCAGGTTATCTGTTGCCACATCCGGCTGATTTTATCGGTTCGACACAAACGTCGCAAGCCGATTTGGTGCTAAACAATGTAGCGCGATCTGCGAACCAATTGCGTTTGAATAATTTTGACGCTTTTGTGCAAAACTCGTGGACTTTCAGCGATAAAAAAGAAGGTGAATATGTCCTTTCGCTTGGCGTGCGTGCCAATTATTGGGATTATAACAGCGAAATTAATGTAAGTCCGCGTGGCGGGATCGCCTATAAACCCAATTGGAAACAAGATGTCGTTTGGCGTTTGTCGGGAGGCGTGTACTCGCAAGCACCTTTTTATCGCGAAATGCGTCTTTTCGATGGAAATTTATATGAAGATGCCAAATCGCAACGCTCCTATCAGGTGGTGTTGGGCAACGATTATAAATTTACAGCTTGGAATCGTCCTTTTATTTTCACTTCGGAAGTATATTACAAATATTTAGAAAATGTCATTCCGTACGAAGTAGACAATGTGCGTATTCGTTATTATGCTGATCAACAGGCAAAAGGTTATGCTGCAGGACTTGATTTGCGCATCAATGGCGAGTTTGTAAAAGGAATTGATAGTTGGGCAAGTTTGTCATTGATGCAAACCGAAGAAGATGTCAAAGGCGATAGCTATATGTACTATGTAAACTCGGATGGCGATCGTATTACGGCATCAACAGTAAATAATGTGGTTGCCGATTCGGTAACTGTTTTTCCGGGAATGATACCGCGCCCGTCAGACCAACGATTGAATTTTTCCATTTTTTTTCAAGATTATCTTCCTTGGAGCCCAACTTTTAAAGTGCATTTGCGCGGCGTTTTTGGAACGAAATTGCCCTTTGGAACTCCCAATTCGGAACGTTATCAGCAAACACTTCGCATGCCTTCTTATAGACGCGTTGATATAGGGTTCAGCAAACAACTTATTAGCGAAGACTCTCGATTTCAGAAAAATAATCCGCTTCGTTATGTGAAAAACATGTGGATAACGCTCGAAATTTTTAATTTGTTAGATGTGAATAATACGATTTCGTATACATGGGTCAAAGATGTTTCAAATAGTCAATACGCTGTTCCAAATCATTTGACATCGCGACAAATAAACGTGAAATTGGTAATGGAATTTTAACCTATTACTTTTCTTTTGTTTTCAAAATTACGTCAATTGCACCTGCGTCGGGTACAACGAATTATCGGCGATGTGGAAAAATTGTTTGCTGTATACGAACGCGAAGTTTCGGTTTTGTAAAAATCGATTCAGCATTTCCGCTCAACAAAAGCTATATCATGACACATGGCGAAGAACGTACAATAACAACCCCTGATCATTTGCAAATAGAAGTCATACTTGTCTGGAAGTGGTTGCCGGAAGCTACAATATAAAACGAATATCTTCCTTAAAAACACCGAAGACAACGAACATTGATACTGCGAGTTTATACGCCAATAAACAACCTTTAGCCGTGAAAATCTGATACATAGTTCGATAATTATTGCTATGTTTGCAAGGAATAATTTTTATGGAGTTCGATAAAAATCCGTAATCTCGTAAAAATTAATAATTTTGAATAAAAATCACATCGCATAAAAGGTAATAGTATGAAAAGCTCAACAAATATCACCGAAAGCAGTAATCGCCTTTTGCAAGGCATTGAAACCCTGATTGAACATACGGGCAGGCAAGTTGCCGTATATCTCAACTCAACAATAAGTTGTTTGTATTGGTCTATTGGCAATTATATTCTTATCGAATTACAATACGAAATGTATTCTCGACAAGGACAGCAAATTCTTGCGACACTGTCGCAAACATTGACTAAAAAATTTGGTAAAGGATACACCTATTCCGGTATAAATAGAATGATTAAAGTTGCTAATGCGTATCGCGACGGCGAAAAGTTCGCGACACTGTCGCGAACTTTGAGTTGGAGTCATTTTATAGAACTTGTATCTATTGAGGACAGCACTAAACGCTTGTTTTACCAGCAAATGAGCGTTGTCGAAAACTGGAGTATTCGTACATTGAGGCAAAAACAAGATAGTATGCTTTTTGAGCGCACGCTAATTGCCGCAAAACCCGAAGACGAAATCATAAAAACGCTGCAAACCACAACAAAGACAAACATTAGCCCCGATTTGGTTTTCAAAAATTCATACATCCTTGACTTTTTCGGTTTAACGGGTTACTATTCCGAGAAAGACCTTGAAGATGCAATTTTGCATAATCTCGAACAGTTTATTATGGAACTCGGACAAGATTTTGCCTTTGTGGAACGCCAAAAACGTATTCCTATTGATAGCGTTGATTATTCGCTTGATTTACTGTTTTTCCACCGTAAACTCAATCGTCTTGTTGCTATCGATCTGAAACTCGGTAAATTCCAACCCCAATATAAAGGACAAATGGAGCTGTACCTGAAGTATTTGCAGAAACACGACAAACAGCCACACGAAGAAAATCCGATTGGGTTATTGCTGTGCAGCGAAGGCAATACCGAACATATTGAATACCTGATGCTTGATGAGAAAAATATTAAAGTGGCACAATATCTCACCGTTTTGCCCGACAAGCAATGGTTTATCGACAAACTCAACCGTTCTATTGCCATTGCACAAGAAAATGTAAAAACCTCAAATAGAGAGAATAATCTGGCGGAAATTGAAAAATGAAATGAAACAGTTAAGCATAAAAAACAGCACTATTCAGTTTCTTGCTTTTGTGAGCGAGCAGGGCGGCGATACGGTCGATATTGCCTTTGAAAACGGTGATTTGTGGGCAAGCGAAAAAGTGATGGCAATGCTTTACGGCATTGACCGTAGCGGAATTGCAAGACACATCAAAAACATTTTTGCTGACGGCGAGTTGGACGAAAATAGCACATGTGCATTTTTTGCACATGTGGGTAACGACGACAAACAGACCTATCATACAAA
>JAISHW010000093.1 GCA_031262365.1 Lentimicrobiaceae bacterium | reverse complement strand
GTATTGCTTTTCTGAAAAATATAGACTTACTTTGAATCGATTTTTTGCAGCGTTTTAATGCACTTCGGCTTTGTATAAAAATCAAAAAAGAAAAAAATCAATTTTTAGAGGTGCCCTTTAATTATTCTCCGACAACAGAATATGTCAACTTCAAATGAAGCGGCGAAATGGAGTCTGTTGTTGCCGCATTTCCACTCATTATCCATCGCTGTGCGGTGGAAGAAGCACTGTAAACAGTCAGCAAAACACCCGGGTTTTCCGATTCGGGACCGCCCGAAACCAAACTTTGAATGTATTCCGTGATACGAAATTGAGCTGTTTTCGTGTTTTTATCGTAATGGCCGCCAAAGAAATTCGTTCCTTCGTATTGGTCTGGAAGAATGTAGTTTGTTCCGTCGCTGTTTAATCCCACAAGTGCAAATCGTTCTGCGGGAGCAAAATCTTCTTGTTGATCCGATTGTGTCAGAATGAGTTTTGCTTCGTTAATCACAACATGTTTATTTGCACCGTATTTGTTGCCGAGATGTGTAAAGTTCGGGAAACGCAAAATTGTTTTTACACCACCCATAGCTTGTAAGTAAAGCGTTTGATTTCCTAAAGTTGTATCGCCTTGCAATACTTGATTTTTAAACGGTTCGGAAGCCGTTGTATAATCATGTTCAAAAGTGTTGAAACCGACTTCTGTCGAAGCAATATAAAAGTCGTAACGCAACGAGTCGCTCAAAGCATTATGATAGTAAATGCTCAGTTGTGATTCGACCGTCGTATGATTGAACGACAGTATCGAACCGCTCGTTAGCGCGTTTTCGGCAACAACATAAATGCCTTTGAAATATTCTTTAAAACTCTCGCTCGATTCTAAATCGGTAGCCGATGCGCGTAAAAATTTATTTCCTAATTCGGGCGAAACGTTCAACGGAATGCGTACACGCGCCGAAACGGTATCACCACTCGGCGAAATAAAGGACGTTTTCGGAAGCGGATCGAACACATAATTGGCATAATCTGTTGTGCCTACAGCAACACGATTTGTCGAATAATAAGCTGTATCGTTATAAAGTTTTTCTTCAACTTCATATACGTGAACACGTTGCGACATCATTGTATCACCGTAATATCCCGAATAGACCAATTGCAAAACCAACGAATCAAGTTGTGGACGATCGCCAAAATCATGACCGTTTGTCGACAAACGAACTTGAGTATAAAAACCGGCTGTTGTACGACCAAAAACCGGATCTTGAACGCTTCCTAACAAAGCCGATGCCGGATTGTCTGTACGAATAGAATCTTCGATGATACTGTATCCATAAACAAAAGAAGTATCTGTATAATATACATCGATATAACTGTCTCCCGGTTGTAAATTATCTCCAATCTGTTCCGGTTTTTTGTTGCACGAAATAAAAATACAGGATAGTATGATGCTTATAGTAAGCATTTTAATGCCCAACAATGCGTTTGTTTTCAATTTGATAAATGTTTAAATTTTTTGTAAAATTTTATCATAGAAGTTGTTATAAGCGTCAATATACGCATCTTCTTTTTGATATGGAAGGATCGGTTTATTGATTGTTGCAACATAATCAGCAATTTCCGGATTAATTTTTTCGCTACCGATAACAATGGCATCGGCATATTCAATTGCCGCCTTTATAAGGGTTACGTAGTTTGCATCTTTATACATTTTTTGATCTTTTGGCATGATTCCGGGAATTTTTATCAACTTATCGAAATCTTTTTTGAAAGATTCTTTAAAATCGTCGTCATAAATCGAATATACAACTTTCGATTCGTTAAACAACGGATTGTCTTTGTGATGCCTTTTGACGTATAATGGCACTAAAGCCGATATCCATCCGTGGCAGTGAATCACATCGGGAGCCCAAGCTAATTTTTTTACGGTCTCAAGCACGCCGCGCGAAAAAAAGATCGTTCGTTCGGCATTATCGGGATAAAACACGCCCGATTTATCGTGTGTAATGTGTTTTCGAGCAAAAAAATCGTCATTGTCAATAAAATAGATTTGCATTCGCGCTTGCTGAATCGAAGCTACTTTGATAATCAACGGATGATCAGTATCGTCAATAATCAAATTCATTCCCGACAGCCTAATAACCTCATGCAGCTGATTTCGTCTTTCGTTGATGCTACCAAAACGCGGCATAAATGCCCTGATTTCTTTCCCTCTTTCTTGAATACCCTGAGGCAGATAACGACCGATCCGGCTCATGTGAGTTTCCTTTAGATAAGGTGTAATTTCCTGCTCAACAAAAAGAACCCTTGTTTTTTCCATGTTTACGAGTTTAGTAAAAATCGTTACTTGTTTTAACGACTGCAAAGATAATAAAAAAAAAATCGATATTGAACAAATAATAAGTAACTGATTGAAATTAAGAAAGTTAAAAATCATGATGCCTATCGAATAAGTAAGAATACGAAACAACAACAGAATCAGACATTGTTTTTGTAAAACAACACACGAATTGACGAAATCAGCTATTTGTTCAAATTAGATAATTAACTATTTTTGCGCCCTCGTTTTATTAAGTAATATAAGGTGAAAAAGGAGCAAGCTTTTTTGATTTCATTTGGAGGTCTTCCTCTTGGCAAACATCAATTTCAATTTTCTGTAAATCAACAACTTTTCGAAGAATTTGATTGTACCGAAGCAGAAGATTTGAATGCAATCGTTGTTGTTGAACTTGAGAAACAAGAAACCATGATCACATTCGATTTTTCGATCAAAGGCACAGCCAACCTCTGTTGCGACCGCTGTTGCGAATACTACAAGCAACCGATTGAAGGCACTTACTCCTTATACATTAAGTTCGGCGAAGAATACTTCGAAGAGTCTGAAGACGTGATTGTTATACCTTTCAAACAACAACAATTCGACTTCATGCAATTAATTTACGAATATATTGTACTTTTGCTCCCACTAAAAAGACTGCATCCGAACGATGAAAAGAAACGTTCGACATGCAATAAAGAAATGATTAAAAAACTTCAAGAATTTGAAGTTCAAGAAAGTACAGATTATAGATGGGATAAACTCCGTCAATTGGATACAGAATAATAACCATAAAGTTGAATTTTAAATACAAATAAAATGGCACATCCGAAGAGAAAAACGTCGACCACAAGAAGAGACAAAAGAAGAACGCACGACAAAGCAGTGTTGCCTACTTTAGCTAAATGTCCAACAACAGGAACTTTGCACGTATATCACCGTGCTTACTACGTTGATGGTGCCCTTTATTACAAAGGAAAATTAGTGATGGAAGCGAAAGCTTAATAGATCATTACATTACTAAAATAACGATAAACAAAATCAAACATCATGCGAATAGGTCTTGATGTTTTCGGTGGCGATTTTGCACCCCAAGCAACACTCGAAGGAGTCCGACTTTTAGTTCCGGAACTTCAAGAAGACGAATGTATTGTGCTTTTTGGTGATGAGCAATTTATGCACAAATCGGTAGAACAAAGTTGGATCGCATCCGGCAAAGTTGAATTGGTTCATGCACCCGAAATCATCACAATGGAAGATTCGCCCATGAAAGCGTATCAACAAAAGCAAAACTCATCAATAGTAACAGGATTCAATTACCTGCGAGCAGGAAAAATCGATGGTTTTGCAAGTGCCGGAAATAGTGGTGCTATGATGGTTGGATCCGTTTATACCATCAATACAATTTCCGGAATTATTCGTCCGGCATCTATTGTGCTTGTACCCAAAGTCTCAGGCGGACATAGTGTATTGCTCGACGTTGGAACAAATCCAGATGCCAAGCCCGATGTGTTGTGTCAATACGGTATGTTAGGTGCTTTTTATGCACAAAACGTTTTAGGTGTCGAAAATCCTACCGTTGGTTTGCTAAGCATAGGCGAAGAAGAAAAAAAAGGAAACCTTCTGGTGCAATCAACGTTTCCGTTGATGAAAGAATCGTCCGACTATAATTTTATCGGCAATGTCGAAGGACGCGATTTGTTTGGCAACAAAGCAGATGTCATCGTTACAGATGGTTTTACCGGAAATATTGTTTTGAAACAAATCGAAGCAATGTACCGACTCATGCAAAAAAGAGGATTGCTCGACTCGTATTTCGAACGCTTCAGCTACGAAGTACACGGCGGAAGTCCATTAGTAGGCATTAACAAACCGGTTGTTATCGGACACGGCATAAGCAGTCCGTTGGCAATCAAAAACATGATGCGACTGTTGCGTTCTTATGTTTCTTCAAACTTGAACGAAAAAATTAAATTTGTCATGAATAATTATGACCATTAACAGCTTAACACACATAATATGACAAAAATACAAGCTGCTATCACCGGTGTCAATGGATGGGTACCTCCATACCGACTTACAAATGCGGAATTGGAGACCATGATTGACACATCTGACGAATGGATCACCACACGTACAGGAATTAAAGAACGTCGCATTCTGAAAGGTGAAAAAATGGGCACCTCGGTCATCGGAACACATGCCGTAAAAGGTCTTTTAGAAAAAACAAAAACAAAACCAGAAGAAATTGATTTACTGATTTGTGCCACTGTTACTCCCGATATGCAATATCCGGCAACGGCAAACATCATTAGCGAAAACTGTGGCATTAAAAACGCACTTAGCTTCGATATGAACGCTGCCTGTTCGGGATTTCTTTTTGCTTTGAATACAGCTGCAAAATACGTCGAATCAGGTGGTTATAAAAAAGTCATTGTTGTCGGTGCCGACAAAATGTCATCGATCGTCGATTATACGGATCGTGCTACATGTGTTATTTTTGGCGATGGCGGTGCCGCCGTCATGCTCGAGCCTAACACTGAAGGTTACGGCATTGTCAACGCATTGCTTCATGTCGATGGTTCGGGAATGCAATATTTACATCAAGTTGCAGGCGGTTCGGCTATGCCACCGTCGCACGAAACGATTGATAATAAATTGCATTACGTGCATCAAGAAGGGCAGTCTGTATTTAAATTCGCTGTAACAAATATGGCTGATGTTGCCGCAGCAATCATGGAAAAGAACAATCTCAAATCGGACGACGTGGCTTGGCTGGTTCCGCATCAGGCAAACCTCAGAATTATCGATGCTACGGCGCGCCGGATGGGACTCAACACCGACAAAGTAATGATTAACATTCAACGTTACGGCAATACAACAAACGGCACACTTCCGTTGTGCCTTTGGGAATGGGAAGACAAACTCAAAAAAGGCGACAACATCGTTCTGACAGCATTTGGAGGAGGCTTTACCTGGGGAGCAATGTATCTGAAATGGGCTTATGACGGCGATAAAGTAGCCAAATAATAGTAATTACACAATTGAAAACAGCGGAAATTTCATTGATAAATTTCCGCTGTTTTAATTTTTAAAACAAACTATTTTACGAAACACAACTTGTTTATCTTTGCATCTAATTAAGTTTTTCTCTATTAAGAAAATAAACGAATATATTATTTCAATTTTGATTTAACAAGCAATTTTGACAGTCCTGAGATTGAGTGGTATATATTTTGATACAAACAAAGCACGATAAACAGACTTTTAACGTTTACAAAGTCGTTACACTATAAATGGAAGATACAACAAACGAAATTATTGGCTACGAACGCATTGAAAAATTTGCCCCCGAGAAGCTGGTAGAACTACAAAAACATTACAAAGCAATTCTCGAACTGCTTGGCGAAGATTCGGAGCGCGAAGGACTTCAAAAAACCCCACTTCGTGTCGGAAAAGCGATGCAATTTCTCACACAAGGCTATAATCATGACCCGAAAGAAATTCTGCTATCAGCGCGCTTTAAAGAAGATTTCCGGCAAATGGTTATCGTAAAAGACATCGAAATATTTTCGCTTTGCGAACACCACATGATTCCGTTCGTCGGAAAAGCACATGTGGCTTATATTCCAAACGGCTACATTACCGGATTGAGTAAAATTGCACGTGTAGTCGAAGCATATTCGCGACGTTTACAAGTACAAGAACGCTTGACGCGACAGATAAAAGATACTATTTACGATGTGTTAAAACCGCTTGGCGTTGCGGTCGTCATCGAAGCACAACACCTTTGTATGTCGATGCGTGGCGTGCAGAAACAAAACGCCATCACGACAACAAGCGATTTTATCGGTGCTTTCGAACGACAAGAAACACGCAACGAATTTATTAGTCTAATCAAATCCGATTTACATTAAAAACAACTCAAATAACAACAAAATGAATCAAATACAGAAACCTTTTACAGAAAATGCGGCTTTTCAATCGCAAACAGTTGCACGTTCGTTTATATCAAACGTTTTTTCGTGGATGTTTTTAGCATTAGCCATAACAGCCGGCTTAGCTTATTTTACTTCCGAAAACGAAACAATGCTCCGCATGATGGTTAATTTCGAAACAGGAAGTGTAACCGCTTTTGGCTGGATTGTAACATTTGCCCCTTTTGCATTAGTGCTTTTCATGTCGTTCGGATTTAATAGCATGAGACAAACGACAATGATTGCACTTTTCTTGGTTTATTCGGCACTGATGGGAATGAGTTTGAGTTTCATACTCTTAGTTTACACGGCAGCTTCGGTTTTTAAAACATTCATCATTACAGCCGGTATGTTCGGCGTGATGGCACTTGTTGGTTACACAACCAAAACCGACCTTACACGTTTCGGAAGCATCTTATTAATGGGACTCATCGGAATAATCATCGCCATGCTGGTAAATTTTTTCATGCAAAGCGAAAGACTTGATTACATCATCAGCTTCATCGGCGTATTGATCTTTACCGGATTAACGGCTTACGACGTTCAAAAACTTAAAAACATGGGTGCTTTGGGACTTAACGACGGTGAAACAATGGGAAAAATGACGATCTTCGGCGCACTGACACTATACCTTGATTTTATCAATTTATTCTTATTTTTGCTACGATTTTTTGGCAGAAGCCGTGATTAAAAATTATTTTTAACAAGCTGAAAAATAGGATTATAATAAAAATCACTACAAGTCAAAGAAATCAGCACCAATCAAAAAAGTAAAAACTTGTTTTTAATTATCTTGAACCATTGATTTTATGAAAGCTTACGTATTCCCCGGTCAAGGAGCTCAATTTGTCGGAATGGGAAAAGACCTTTATGATAAATATCCGAAGGCGAAAGACCTATTTCAAAAAGCAAACAACATCTTGAAATTCAAGATTACCGATTTGATGTTCGAAGGAACAGACGACGATTTGCGCCAGACAAAAGTTACCCAACCTGCTATATTCTTACATTCAGTTATTTTAGCATTCATGTTGGGCGACCAATTCAAACCGAATTTTGTTGCCGGTCATTCGCTCGGCGAATTTTCGGCTTTGGTCGCCAACAAAACACTGAGCTTTGAAGACGGCTTGAAGTTGGTATCGAAACGCGCCGCAGCAATGCAAAAAGCCTGCGAATTGCATCCGGGTACTATGGCTGCAATACTTGGATTAGACGACCAAGTTGTCGAAAATATTTGCAATTCGATTGCCGACGAAATTGTTGTTCCGGCAAATTATAACAGTCCAGGACAATTGGTTATTTCGGGGTCGATACAAGGCATTGAAAAAGCGTGCGCGAAACTTTTGGAAGCCGGTGCAAAACGTGCACTTCCGTTGAATGTCGGAGGTGCTTTCCACAGCCCGCTGATGGAACCCGCACGTATCGAATTAGCAGAAGCCATCAACGCAACGAAATTCAACATTGGAATTTGTCCGATTTACCAAAACGTTACAGGACAATCGGTTAACGATCCGGAAATCATCAAAAAGAACCTGATTTCGCAACTGACTTCGCCCGTGCGTTGGACACAAATCATGACCAATATGATTGCCAACGGCGTGCGCGATATTGTTGAAGTAGGACCCGGAAACGTGCTGCAAGGACTTTTCAAAAAAATTGACCGAAATATTGCCGTAGAAAGTGCTTCGCAAATGGTATAGAACGAAATTTGTCTTGTCCTAAAATAGGTTTACACAAAAAAGAGAAAAAATGACCAAAAGAGTAAACTTATTTCAGGACAAGACAGTTCTCTATTTTAATTTTTTATAAATCAAGTAATCAAACGCATATTTGCCACTTCCGGCGAACAAAATTGTTGCATAAACAAGTGCGTACAGCAAACTTAATTCTTTTGTAGCAAAAGGATCGCTCCCGTGTGCCACGAAAGTTGCTACAAGCATCGAAAACAAGAGTGGAATACTTGCTAAGCGTGTGAAAAATCCTAGCATTAAAAGGATTGAGCAGAAAAATTCGGCAAACACAATCAATACAAATGAAAACGTTACACCCAATCCGATTGGGTCGAGAAATTGAATTTCACTTCCCGAAATCAATATTTGAAACTTCGGAATGCCGTGTGTGAGCATAAAAGCACCGATAAGTAAACGCAAAGCCAAAAGCCAAACTTGCAAAACGGAATTATTGAGTTTCGTTGAGAAAAAGAGTTTGAAGATTTTCATTTTTTAAATTTCTATTTTTTAACATTCGTTTGTTGTCTTTTGTTCAGGTTTTTGTAAACCATAAAATTCTTTAAAAAAACAAGACTCCCTTAAAATAAGGAAGCCTTGTCAAACACACTAAAAACTATTACCCTACCTGTGTCCCTTTTTCTTTTTCTATTCCAATCCTGCTAAAAAGCGTTCAACTTCCATTCCTGCCATAGCACCTGATCCGGCAGCTACAATCGCTTGTCGAAATACATTATCGCGCACATCGCCGGCGGCAAAAATTCCCGACACGTTGGTTTTCATCGAAAAGCCATTTGTTTTGATGTAACCTATTTCGTCCATATCGAGTTTGCCTCTAAAAATGGCACTGTTTGGCGTGTGTCCGATTGCTAAAAAGAATCCGTCGACATGAAGCGCTGTTTCTTCGCCGGTTACAGAATTTTTCAAAACAGCTCCTTTTAGAATATTGCAAAATTGGGATTCTTCGCCAAAAAACTCTTTTACTTGGGTGTTCCAAAGTATTTCGATGTTTTCAATTGTCGTAATGCGTTGTTGCATCGACTTTGAAGCACGAAACTCATTGCGTCGAACAATTAAATAAACTTTACGGCATATTTTTGCGAGGTACGTTGCTTCTTCGATTGCCGTATCGCCACCACCGACAACGGCAACATCTTTTCCACGATAGAAAAAACCGTCGCACGTTGCACAAGCAGATATTCCGCCTCCGCGAAAACGTTCTTCCGATTCTAATCCGAGGTATTTTGCCGATGCTCCTGTTGCTACAATAATTGTTTTTGCGAACAAATCGCCACCATATTCAGATTTTACTTTGAATGGATATGATTGCGTATCGACTTCGAGAATACTTCCCATGCGTACTTCGGTCCCAAATCGCATTGCTTGCGTTTTCAGATCTTCCATCATCACCGTACCTGTAATGCCTTTGGGATAGCCCGGAAAATTGTCAATTTCTGTTGTTATTGTTAGCTGTCCTCCAGGTCGATAACCTTCATAAACAACTGTTTTCAGACAAGCTCTCGATGCGTAAATAGCGGCAGTATACCCTGCCGGTCCCGATCCAAGAATCAAACAATCAATTTGTTCTACGTTATTACCCATCGTTTCTTATTCTGTTTTCGCCTTTTTTACCTACATAGACAAGAGCAACGTTCGTATTGGTGCATAAAATTATAAATTTTTTTTATGATAGGTAAGCAATAATAGGATTTTTTCATACAATTTTGAATTTCAAGCACATATATTAAGGGTGTTTCTATTTTGTTCTTTTTCTTTTTGAGCAACTTGCACCACAACAGAAACGTTTTTATCTTTGCAACCTCATTTAATCGGGGTGTGGTGTAGTTGGCTAGCATTCTTGCATGGGGTGCAAGCGGTCGCCCGTTCAAGTCGGGCCACTCCGACACAATAAAAAGCTGATTATGTCTGTAATCAGCTTTTTTTAATAGGTATTCTTAAAAATAAAAGAAGGGAGCTTCTAAAAATTCAAAAGACAAGGCTTGCGACCGAGACAAAAGCGGAGTTTACTTGGCGTAAATGAGCATTTTGGCGAGGGAGCGTAACGCAGTATTTTGGATTTTTAGAGGCTCCC
>JAISHW010000053.1 GCA_031262365.1 Lentimicrobiaceae bacterium | reverse complement strand
CCCCCCATTTCTCTATAACACGTTAATACACAGTATATTACACAATAGTTTTATTGTTTTATACAGGTTTTTCGTAAAGAAGTATTATTCTTTGCTCAAGGCTTATTTTGTCTATGCTGATAGTAAACAACTTATTTTAAATTAATAATTAAATAAACAACAAAATGAAAAAAAATCCGATTTTATTGATTGCTATAAATATTGCAATCGTATTTACACTTAATTCTTGCGTAACATGCAAAGATTGTACACAATTAAAAGCTGATTACATTGGTTTTTCTGATAATGTGTATCCGAGTTACAATCTTTTTCGCGCCGCATTTGCCGAAAAAAACACTTATTCTCCAAATAACAAACTACCTAATTACAGAGAAACAAACGAGCCGTTCGATTTGGAAACCCAAAAAGGAAAAGTTGACTTTAAAAATGGGTTAAAAAACCTCGAGTCAGGCGAAAAAACATCTGCCTATTACGCTTTGGATAAAGGGTTAGATAGGCTAAAAAACGTAAGAAGAAAGTACATGGGAAGATCGAAGAAAGCAAAATATTACATCATCACGCTTACCGACGGGTTAGACAACAATTCTAGTGTATTAGGAAAAATTAAAGGCGCAAACAAAGCCGAAAGAGATTTGATATACGAACAAAAATTGCAAAAAAAATTAAGTACCGTTATGGGTAATTCCCGTAACCAGTTTCAATCGTTTGTGATGTATTACGATGCAAAAGATTCTTATGTTTTGAACGAAAAAGGTGAAAAAGAATATTATAGCGAAGAGGAAATTAAAGATAAACTTAAAGTATTTTCTTATGGCAAAAATGCTACTACCCCCAAAGTTATTTACATTCAACACGGAAAAATTGACACCCTTGCTGAAAGATTTAACGAAGAATTTAAACAGCAATCGTTTGAATTTAAAATTTCAAAGGGTTATCTTGGCGAACGGATCAAAATGCAGTTGAAAAATGCAGAAAACGATTCAATTGAAATAGAAGGTCTATTCGAACAAGAAGGTAGAAAATTTTATTTATCAGACGTAAAAACCTCTAATGGAGTTTCTTATGATCAATTATTGCATAGAAAAATTGTAATGTCTATTTACAATGACCCATATGCCGATGATGTACTTTTTGATATACGTTCTTTAAAATACATGGATAAAGTTTTCTATGTAGAGAAAGAATATCAATTTATTTCGATAAATAAGAACAACTGGTATCCTAATGTAGAGTACAAAGCGTCATCAAGCGAATTAACAGATGCTTATATTTTAGTTATTCTTGATGTAAGCAAGTCATTTACAGTACTTGACGATGCGAAAGATCAGGTAATGAAGATCATTGACGAAATCACTAAAAAGTAAAGTTTATCCCAACTCATAATCAGATTACACAAAAAAAACAAAGAGACTGTTTCGCTTTTGAAACAGTCTCTTTTTCATAAGAATATCTTGTTTTTATTTCCGCATTTCAATCAGAATATCGAGCATTTTGATGGCGGCATCCGAAATTACTGTTCCAGGTCCAAACACCGCCGCTGCTCCGGCATCGTATAGATATTGATAATCTTGATGCGGGATAACGCCGCCCACAATAACCATAATATCTTCACGACCTAATTTTTTCAATTCTTCAATCACTTGCGGCACCAAAGTCTTGTGTCCGGCTGCCAAACTCGACACGCCGAGAATATGCACGTCGTTTTCAACGGCTTGGCGCGCAGCCTCAGCCGGTGTTTGGAACAAGGGTCCGATATCAACGTCGAATCCGATGTCGGCATAGCCTGTTGCCACTACTTTGGCACCACGGTCGTGCCCGTCTTGTCCCATTTTTGCTACCATAATGCGTGGTCGGCGACCTTCCATCTTGGCAAATTCGTCCGCTTTTTCCACTGCTTTAGCAAAAGTTTCGTCGTTTTGTGTTTCAGCCGAATACACGCCCGAAATCGAACGGATAACGGCTTTGTAACGTCCGAATATTTCTTCGCAAGCCATAGATATTTCTCCTAACGAAGCACGGTTTTTTGCGGCTTCGACAGCCAGTTCCAAAAGATTTCCTTCGCCTGTTTCACAGGCTTTTGTGATGGCTTCCAAACTTTGCCGAACCTGTGCTTCGTTACGGTTCGCGCGAAGTTCTTTCAAACGGCGAAGTTGCGCTTCGCGCACAGCCGTATTGTCAATGTCTAAAATTTCGATCGGATCTTCTTTTTCGAGGCGGTATTTATTTACGCCCACGATGGTATCTTTATGCGAGTCGATACGTGCCTGTTTGCGTGCTGCAGCTTCTTCGATACGCATTTTAGGCAATCCTGTTTCGATCGCTTTTGCCATACCGCCCATTGATTCTATTTCTTCGATATGCGCCCATGCTTTATTGGCAAGTTCTTGTGTCAGTTTTTCGACATAATACGATCCTGCCCATGGGTCAACAACACGACAAACATTTGTTTCTTCCTGAATATAAATTTGCGTGTTACGTGCGATACGCGCCGAGAAATCGGTTGGCAAAGCAATGGCTTCGTCAAGCGCGTTTGTGTGCAACGATTGCGTGTGTCCTAAAGCGGCACTCATGGCTTCGACACAAGTACGCGCAACGTTGTTGAACGGGTCTTGCTCGGTCAAACTCCATCCAGAAGTTTGTGTGTGAGTGCGCAATGCCATCGATTTTTCGTTTTTCGGGTTGAATTGTTTCACAATTTTCGCCCAAAGCATTCTGGCAGCGCGCATTTTGGCTATTTCCATGAAATGATTCATTCCGGCAGCCCAAAAGAACGACAAACGCGGTGCAAAAGCGTCGATGTCGAGCCCCGATTTGATACCTGTGCGCAGGTAATCAAGACCATCGGCGAGTGTGTAAGCCAATTCGATATCGGCTGTAGCACCGGCTTCCTGCATGTGATATCCCGAAATGGAAATCGAATTGAATTTCGGCATGTTTTTCGACGTGTATGCGAAAATATCGGCAATGATACGCATCGACGGGTCGGGCGGATAAATATAGGTGTTGCGCACCATAAATTCTTTCAAAATGTCGTTTTGAATCGTTCCCGAAAGTTCTTCTAAACTGGCACCTTGTTCGAGTGCTGTTACGATATAAAATGCCAAAATCGGCAATACGGCACCGTTCATGGTCATCGAAACCGACATTTTGTTCAACGGAATTTGATCGAAAAGGATTTTCATATCTAAAACCGAGTCGATTGCTACGCCGGCTTTCCCTACATCGCCAACAACGCGCTCATGATCTGAATCGTAACCCCTATGCGTTGCTAAGTCGAATGCTACCGACAATCCTTTTTGTCCGGCAGCCAAGTTGCGACGGTAAAAAGCGTTCGATTCTTCGGCGGTCGAAAATCCGGCATATTGGCGAATTGTCCAAGGACGCATCACGTACATAGTCGAGTAAGGTCCGCGCAAAAAAGGCGCAATTCCGGCAGCATAGTTCAAATGCTCCATCAATTCGAGTTCGTTTGCCGTGTAAACAGGTTTTACGTTGATATGCTCAGGTGTTTCGATGGTGGCTTTGATGCTGTTTTGCTGTTCCCACGCTTTGGCATTCTCTGTTGCCAAAGGTGCATTGATATTTATTTTTTTAAAATCAGGTTTCATGTTTTCTCCTTTCAAAATTACTTCGTAACGCCTAATTGTTTCTGAAACTGACGTAATGTTTCGAGCACATTGCTTTTTACGTGAATGAAATGTTCCATTCCGGCAGCTTTCAATGTGTCGATTAATTCGTTCGGATAACCTGCAAGTACGACGATGGCGTTGTTTTTCAAGGCTTCGAAAATCTGCAAGGCGTTGTCGGCATATTCTTCATCGGAACTGCAAATGACAACGATTTCGGGTTTGACGGTTTGAGCCGCTTCGATGCCTTCTTGAATGGTTTTGAAACCGGTATTATCGATCACTTCGAATCCGGCGCATGCAAAGAAATTGCTCGCAAAATTGGCACGTGCTTTACGCATGTTCAAATTACCAAACGTAAACATCCAAGCTGTCGGACGTTTGTTTGTTTTACTGTAAACATCTGTCTGATAACGCATTGTCTCGAATTGTTGCGCACCGCGGAATGTTACAATGGTGTCGATTTCGGCTTTTGCGTCGCGACGGTCATCTGCCGAAAGTACGTTTGCTGCTAATTCCGTTTTTATTGCTTCGCTGAAATTCGGAAATTGGTTTGTTCCTAAAAGGATTTCGCGACGTGTTGCAATATTTTTTTCGCGCATTTGGGCACTTTCTTTAATCTGTTTCTGAATGTTTCCGTTACGCAAAGCCGCTAAATAACCGCCTTCTTGATCAATCGTCAAGAAAAGCTCCCAAACAGCGTTGACGATTGAAGCCGTGAGACTTTCGACATAATACGAACCGGCACTCGGATCGGCTACTTTGTCGAATCCCGATTCTTCTTTCAAAACAAGTTGTTGGTTGCGTGCAATGCGTTCCGAAAAAACTGTTGTCGGTTCGAAAACCGCGTTGAAAGGTTTTACAAAAAACGAATCAACGCCGCCTAAAATGGCTGACATGCTGCCTGTTGTCGTGCGAAGCATGTTTACATAAGGATCGTAAATGCTCATGTCGAAACTTGCGTTGGTGGCATGCATATACATTTTGGCGTTTTGCGGATCGACTCCATAAGCTTTCAGCATGTTTGCCCACAACAAACGGTATGCTCTGATTTTTGCCATTTCCATGAAATAGTTCGCGCCTACCGCTACGTTGAAACGCATTGCCGAAGCAATTTCTTCAACTTCTAAATCTTTTTCATTCAATAAATTAACGTATTCACAAGCGATTGCCAACGCAAAAGCCATTTCTTGAACGATGGTAGCACCGGCATTGGTAAATATGTGCGCGTTGACACCAATGACATCGAATTGCGGATATTTTTTTCTGGCTTTGATGAGTTTTTCAACAGATTCGATATCAACTTGTTGACTTGTAAACCAAACGCCACGGCGAACGTATCGTGTAAGCGGATCGAAATTAAGCGAACCTTTGATACTTGCTTTGTTGTAATCGTTTTTCGCTATCCATTTTTCGAACCAATCAAATGCTTCGAGGTGTTGGTTCGAGAGCATCAAATTGATTTCAATTGTTTCGGGCGAAATGCCTTGAAGCAATTGTTCGAACGTTTCGAACGAAACTTTCGCATTGGCGGCAAATCGAAAGCCCAAAGCGTTGACACCTTTATTGAGTGCCTCGCGTGCTTGTTCGTTTGCAATACGACAATCGGTTACATTAAAATCTTGACGTACAAGCCATTCGTTTCCTTCAGTTTTGTTACCACGTATAAATGGAAATGCGTTGGGAAGTGCGTTAATCCATGGTATCGTGTCTAAATCTTCGGCGCGGTAATACGGTTTTACGACGAAGCCCTCGTCGGTTTTCCAGCATAATTTTTTTGCATAATCGGCTCCTTTCAGGTCTTTCTGAATCAGCTGTTCCCATTGTTCGGTCGAAACATCCGGAAAGCCTTCGAAAAGCTTTTTTGTTTGGTCTGCCATATCTCTTCTTTTTTGATTTCTATTCGGTAATTTTTAAGTTGTCAAACTGTTCTTTTTGAGTCAGAAACAAGGAAATATAAAAACAGCGACAAAATTACGACAAAAAGCCCGACTCTTATAGGGGACTTCTAAAAATTTCAATATCAAGGCTTGCGACTGAAACAAAAGCGGAGTTTACTTGGCGTAAATGAGCATTTTGTTGAAGAAGCGTAACGCAGAGATTGGGATTTTTAGAAG
>JAISHW010000051.1 GCA_031262365.1 Lentimicrobiaceae bacterium | reverse complement strand
CTTCTAAAAATTTCAATATCAAGGCTTGCGACTGAAACAAAAGCGGAGTTTACTAACGTAAATGAGCATTTTGTTGAAGAAGCGTAACGCAGAGATTGGGATTTTTAGAAGTTCCCTTTATTTGTAATAAATTGATTTATAGTATAGTAATCCAGTTAGGGATTCTATATTGGTAGAAATTATGCAAATGATCAACCGCCGTGTGCCGTTACCATCATCCGGTCATGCCGTTCGTCATCGCTGTGAAAACAGGGAACGGCATCATGTCATGCCGTTGCAGAACGGCATCCACTGTAAAGAAAAAGAATAAGGTATTGCTTGTTTGTACAATGGATTCCGACCTTCGTCGGAATGACTTTTCCGTCCTTGTCATGCCGTTACCATCATCCGGTCATGCCGTTGCAGAACAGCATCCATTGTGAAGAAAAGGAAAGGGTATTGCCTATTTGTACAATGGATTCCGACCTTCGTCGGAATGACTTTTCCGTCCTTGTCATGCCGTTACCATCATCCGGTCATGCCGTTGCAGAACGGCATCCATTGTGAAGAAAAGGAAAGGGCATTGCTTGTTTGTACAATGGATTCCGACCTTCGTCGGAATGACTTTTCCGTCCTTGTCATGCTGTAAATCATTCAGCTTAAATAGTTGTTACAAATCAAAACTGTAACTTTTTGAATACTTCTGCGTAAAAAGAATTTAAGATTTTAAGTTCGTCATGTCCGATTCCATCTTTATACAAATATTACTATTCCCGATAGCAATGCTGTATAAAATAGTTTTGCTAATTCGGCACCAACTTTTTGACTGGAAAATCATTCGATCAAAAAAATTTGACATACCAATTATCTGTGTCGGCAATTTATCGATGGGCGGAACTGGCAAAACACCTCATGTCGAATATCTGATTCGTTTATTGTCGGGAAAATATAGAATAGGTGTGTTGAGTCGTGGCTATAAAAGAAAAACAGAAGGTTTCGTTTTGGCACAAAAAGGCGTAACAGCCAATGATATAGGCGATGAACCGATGCAGTTTTTTAAAAAATACGATGTAATGGTAGCCGTAGATGCAAACCGCTGCGAAGGAGTAAAAAAGATGTTGAATCAAGAAAATGCACCCGAAGTGATCATTTTAGATGACGCATTTCAACATCGAAAAATTGAAGCCGGATTGAATATCTTGCTGACCGATTATCATAAACTATATAGCGACGATTATTTGTTCCCAGTCGGAAAACTACGCGATGTTGTCAGTGCGGCAAAACGGGCGCAACTAATTGTCATAACGAAATCGCCCAAAATATTTTCGCCATTTTTTGTAGAAGAAGTCAAAAAGAAACTAAAAATAAAATCCTATCAACAACTATTTTTCTCCTACTTGAATTACCAAGCAATGGTGCCGGTAACAAAAGCTGCAATGGCTTTGAAAGACAAGTCGATACGTGTGATTATTCTGTTTTGTGCTATTGCAAATCCGCTTCCACTTAAAGAATATTTAAGCTCTATTTGCATGGATTTAATTGTTTTTGAATATGATGACCATCATCGCTTCAAGAAAGAAGAAATAGAATCAATTCGCCGAAAATACGACGATACATTAGGCAAGAAAGTGATTATTACTACCGAAAAAGACCTGATGCGCCTTGTCGATACGCCGGAATTCGAAATCTTAAAAGATACATTATTATTTTACACGCCGGTAGAAGCGTGTTTTCATAACAAAGATTTAATTACTTTTGACAATCAAATTTTGAAATATGTTAAAGAGAATACAAAGAAGTGTTGAATTTATAAAATCAAAAATAAATTTCGAGCCTGAAGTTGGCATCATTCTCGGAAGCGGCTTGGGAAATTTGGTCAAAGAAATAATCATTCAAAAAACAATTCCGTATAAGGAAATACAAGACTTTCCCATTTCTACGGTCGAAGGACATGAAGGAAATCTTATTTTCGGAACGCTTAGCGGTCGAAACATCATTGCGATGCAAGGTCGTTTTCATTATTACGAAGGTCATTCGATGGATGATGTAACCTTGCCGGTGCGCGTGATGAAACAGTTGGGAATCAAATTATTGATCGTTTCGAACGCCAGCGGCGGCATGAATCCTGATTTCAAAATTGGCGATATTATGTTGATAAAAGACCACATCAACCTGATGCCGAATCCGTTGATTGGCAAAAACGAAAAATCACTTGGCGAACGCTTTCCCGACATGAGCGAAGCGTACGATCGCCGTATTTTGAACGAAGCACGAACGATAGCAAAAGAATTGAATATTAAAGTACATGAAGGTGTGTATGCCGGCGTAACCGGTCCAACATTCGAAACACCTTCCGAATACCGTTATTTTAGAATTATTGGAGCCGATGCAGTGGGCATGTCGACAGTTCCCGAAGTGATTGTGGCGCGTCACATGAAACTTCCGGTGTTTGCCTTGTCGGTAATTACCGATTTAGGTATTGCCAACCAAGTCGAAACAGTTTCGCATCAAGAAGTGCTCGAAGCCGCCGCAAACACACAACCTAAAATGACGGCTATCATCAAACAATTACTTACGAAAAAAGACATTTTCTGATAGTGATCTCATCGAAAAATAAAAATATTTATTTTGCTTCCGATTTTCATCTGGGCGTTCCTGATTATGCACATAGTTTAGAACGTGAGCATCATTTGGTGGCATGGCTCGATTCGATTACCGATGATGTTTCAGAATTGTTTTTGATGGGTGATGTGTTCGATTTTTGGTTCGAATACAAAACAGTTGTTCCGAAAGGCTATGTGCGACTGCTCGGAAAATTAGCCGCGATGGCAGATAGCGGTATTCGAATTCATCTGTTCAAAGGAAATCACGATTTGTGGGCTTTCAACTACCTCGAAAAAGAAATCGGAATCCAATTGCATCGCAAACCGGAGATTTTAGAATTTTCGGGTAAAAAGTTTTTTCTGGCGCATGGCGACGGCTTAGGACCTGGCGATAACGGTTATAAATTTATCAAATCGATTTTCGAAAACCGGTTCAACCAATTTTTATTCAAATGGTTGCATCCGGATATCGGATTTCAGATGGGTTTGTTTTTTTCGCGTCGAAGTCGGATTGCAAACATCGCTCGTGAACGGCGAGCGGATTACAAGTTGGAAATAGAAAAAGAAATGCTCTATACCTTTAGTAAAGAAACTTCTGAGCAAAATCCAACAATCGATTATTTCGTGTTCGGACATCGGCATGTGCCTGTTGATGTGGCACTAAGCGACAAAACACGTCTTATTTTATTGGGCGATTGGATTACCAATTTTACCTACGCCAAATTCGATGGAAATCAACTTCTGTTAGAATCGTTTTTAGGGAGCTTCTAAAAAAAACTAAATATGCCACATTGCAATAAACAAATGATTTCGTTCTTTCTCACAACGCGCTGTAACTTGCGTTGCGTGTATTGCTACAACAGCAAAGAAAGAGCAAAAGTGCAGGAAAAATCCTTGCCTTTGGAAATAGCAAAAGCGAAGATTGTCGCATTTACTAATTGAACTTAAGGTGCTTTTCGGCATTTGTTTTGGATACGACACGATGTCGTTTTCGTTAATTATCGGGACTATCATCATTGTGTTTTCTATGGTTCTTACCTCTGTTAGTAATGAAACGTGATGTTTTCATTCGGCAGACCTTGCTTCCTCATTGCTAAAAAAGCCATCGGCTTGTAGGTTTGTTTTTAACTACGATATAGCGCGATACCAAACTTTTGTCTCTGTGGGCAAACACCGCCTATTTCAAGGCTTCAATTTCTTCCGCAGACAAACTTGTTATTTGAGAAATGGTTTCTACCGGTAAGCCTGCTCGCAAACTATTGCGTGCTATTTCTATTGATTTTTCGACACTGCCTTCTGCTTTCCCTTTGGCTTCTCCTTTGACCATTCCTTCTTCCAATCCTTCTACTTTACCATCTGCATACCCATCAACATAAAGTGTTTTTTCCATGCTTACGCTATCCCAATAATAATCGTATGCATTCATTTGTGCTTCGGTGTATGCGCCTTCTTCCAAATAGCCAAGGGCTTCACGAGTAGCCGCTTCGTCGAACAATTCTTCGGGAACGTGTACTGTGGAATCTTCTATATTCAAAAAATCGAGCCACAATTCATGCAGTTTTTTTTCGCCTTTATTGCTCGGTTTGAATTTTGGTAATTCTATGAAAACAAACTCCAAGCCTTTGATTTGCTCGTTTGTATCTTGAATGTTTACTATTTTGTAATGATGATAATATTCTTCTGGTTTTGTTGGTTCAAAAATTTCATTTACAAACGCCAAGGCATACACCGGTTGCAGATATTTATAATCTTTGCCTTTTGTTAATTGCCGCACGTAGGCTTTTGATGCATTGAAAAGCACTCGTGAGGTAAACGAGTCTGTCCAATACATTTGCATTTCTACTAAAAATGTCTTCTGTTCGTATCTACACAACGTACATCAACTATGGAATTTCGATTTTCGGGAATTTCGGGTGTTAATTCTATTGGTAAATATTCAATGCTTTCTATAGGCACGTCCAACGGCAACATGCTGTTAAGTAAGCTCATACACAAGTGTTTGTGTTCACCGAATATGCGTTTGAAGGTTAAATCGTTTTTGGGGTCTAAGTAGCGAGGCATAAGCAGGTATAATTTGCTTGGCTATTAATTATATGCAAAGATAGAAATATTTTTTTATTCAAAAACAGAATAATGTATACACGATTGTTGTGAAACGGTATCATTACAATGAGAAAAAAATTAACAAGGGGGCAGACTCTTGTTATACGTTGTGTCCACAGGTTGCATTCCCACGGAATGCAGTGTGCAAGGTGGGTACATTTTTACCGATAGAAGCATTTCTAACGGAATGCTGAAAAAAGTCGTAACGTATCTGTTGTTCGTAGCCATTTCCCGTAGGGAATGCTATCGGTAGAAATGCAACTTGTTCGCCAAACACGTACAATTGATTTCGTATAGAATATAGAACAGCAAACGCATGGCTTGAAAAGCCCAATCTTCATAACCGCAGGCGAGCGCAGCGTTGCCTACGGCATTTAGCGAACCTTGCGAAGCTCTTTGCGCCCCTTGCGGTAAAAAGAATAAACAGCAAAAGTTTATATTAGCAATATATAAAAGTTTGCATTTGTAATATATAAGATTTATCTTTGTGGAGAAAATTTAGCATATAAAAATTATGGTATCACAAGCAATAATAGAATTGACGGTTGAAAGCCAAAAAAACAACATAGCAGAACACGATTTTGGAGTACGGCGAGATCTGCTTGCAGAGTTGCGGGCAACGGAATCGTATGCGGTTGTCTTGTCAGGCATTCGCCGATGCGGAAAAAGCACGCTGATGCAACAAGTGCTTAAACAATCGGAACAGCCAACCTTTTACATAAATTTTGATGATCCGCGTTTGTTTAGGTTTGAAATGCAGGATTTTCAATTGCTGGACAACATCATCTCTGCGCAAAAGGCTACGGTTTTGTTTTTTGACGAAATTCAAGTGGTGGAAGGCTGGGAACTGTATGTGCGCCAAAAGTTGGACGAAGGATTTCTTGTATTTGTTACCGGTTCTAATGCTTCGTTGCTGAGTCGAGAACTTGGCACAAAACTGACAGGCAGACACATTAGCAAAGAGCTTTTCCCGTTTTCATACACGGAATTTCTTAGCTGTAAAAATCTCGGTGCAGGAGAAGAGTCTTTCAAGCACTATTTTGAAACGGGAGGTTTCCCCGAATACATCAAAACCTTACATGCCGATATGCCGGCAATGCTGTTGCAAGACATTCTCTATCGGGATATTGCCGTGCGACACGGGGTGCGAGATATTCGTGCACTAAAACAACTAACGGTTTTTGCGCTGTCTAATGTCGGTAATTTGATAACCGCAAATAAAATATACCAATCGCTCGGCATTAAAACGGTAACCACTGTGCTGGAATATTTTTCCTTTTTGGAAGATGCCTATTTGCTGGCATTTATGCCTAAATTCAGCTATTCGCTGAAAGTACAATCCGTCAATCCGCGCAAAATGTATGTCGTAGATTCGGCTATCATACAAGCAGTAAGTGTATCGTTTTCAAAAGATTTAGGGCATATTTTGGAAAATATCATCTATTGGGAATTGCGCAGAAATTTCAAGGAATTGTATTATTTCAAAGAAAACAACCGAGAATGTGATTTTGTGGTGATGCAAAGCGGAAAATTGCAACAACTGATACAAGTTTGCTACGAATTAACACCCGAAAACAGAACTCGGGAAACGGACGGACTGCACGAGGCTATGGATTTTTTCAAAACAGATCAAGGCATAATCATAACCTTCAATCAAAAAGACGCTTATATGCGCAACGGTCGGCAGATTGACATTATTCCTGCGTGGCAATTTTTGCAAAACACGAAAAGTTGCTTTAGTTGTTGAACCTGCCGTGTCTTATAATATTGTGTATTTTTGCATCTGAAAAAGAAAAACTGTAATACAATTCCATAATTAATACAATGAATCAAAACAGAAAAGAAAAATCGCTCCCATACAAAATTGCTGATTTAAGTTTGGCAGCGTGGGGACGTAAAGAAATAGAAATTGCCGAAAAAGAAATGCCCGGTTTGATGGCTTTACGCCAAAAATATGGCAAATCGAAACCGTTGAATGGCGTACGCATTTCGGGTTCGTTGCACATGACCATACAAACAGCCGTGCTTATTGAAACCTTAGGTGTTTTAGGTGCTGAAGTACGTTGGGCAAGTTGTAATATTTTTTCGACACAAGACCATGCCGCAGCAGCAATAGCCGAAACAGGTGTTCCTGTATTTGCATGGAAAGGCGAATCGTTAGAAGATTATTGGTGGTGTACCAAACATGCGTTGACATTTTCGGGCGATAAAGGTCCACAACTGATTGTCGACGATGGCGGCGATGCCACATTGATGATTCACAAAGGATACGAAATCGAAAACAATCCGGCATTGCTCAACAAAAAAACAAGCAACCACGAAGAATCGGTTTTAATGAGTGTTTTGAAAGAAACATACGACGAAAATCCAACATTCTGGCACGATGTTGTTGCCGAATGGAAAGGCGTTTCAGAAGAAACAACAACAGGCGTACACCGGTTGTATCAAATGAAAGAATCCGGAAAATTGCTCGTTCCGGCTATCAACGTAAACGATTCGGTTACAAAATCGAAATTTGACAACTTATACGGCTGTCGCGAATCGCTTGCCGATGGTATCAAACGTGCTACCGATGTGATGATTGCCGGAAAAGTATGCGTTGTGCTTGGCTATGGCGATGTTGGAAAAGGCTGTGCCCGTTCGATGAAATCATACGGAGCACGTGTTATTGTTACCGAAATAGATCCTATCTGCGCTTTACAAGCTGCCATGGAAGGTTTCGAAGTAACAACGATGGAAGAAGCCGTAACAGAAGGAAATATCTTTGTTACTACGACCGGAAACCGCGATGTGATTACGTTAAATCACATGCGCCAAATGAAAGATCAAAGCATTGTGTGCAACATCGGTCATTTCGATAACGAAATTCAAGTAACGGCTTTAGAAGAAGCCAAAGACATCAAAAAAATCAACATCAAACCGCAAGTCGACAAATACCTATTTGCCGATGGAAAAGCTATCTTTTTGTTAGCTGAAGGTCGTTTGGTCAATTTGGGTTGTGCAACCGGACATCCGAGTTTTGTGATGAGTAACTCATTTACCAACCAAACATTGGCTCAAATCGATTTGTGGAAAAACCGCGATTTGTATGCAATAGACGTTTACCGCTTACCAAAACACCTTGATGAAGAAGTGGCGCGTTTGCATTTGGAACAAATTGGTGTAAAACTCACGAAACTTTCAGCCGAACAAGCCGACTATATCGGTATACCGATAGAAGGACCTTACAAAGCCGATCACTACCGCTATTAAAATATTTTGATTGATGAAAAAAGCTGTTTTTCCGGGATCGTTCGATCCAATCACACGCGGACACGAGTCGCTTGTACGTCGTGCCGCTAATTTGTTCGACGAAATTGTTATTGCAGTGGGCATTAACGCTACGAAAAACAGCTTTTTTTCGCTCGAAAAACGCTTGCAATGGATTCGTGAAACATTTGCTGACCTACAGAAAATTCGTGTAACGAGCTACAAGGGACTCACGGTCGATTTTTGCAAGTCAATTGACGCACAATACATCATTCGCGGCATTCGCAATGCAAACGACCTCGCTTTCGAAAGCGAAATCGGACAAGCCAACAAAGTATTAGTTCCGGATATTGAAACCGTTTTTTTGCTCACAACATCCGAATACAATTTCATCAGTTCGTCCATCATTCGTGATGTTTTTAGAAATGGAGGCAATACAAGGCCGTTTATTCCCGAAAACATCAAACTTACAATATAAAAACCCTTCGATCCGTTATCGAAAGCATGAAGAAAATCATATTTTTTATTGCTTTATTCTTTTGTTTCAACGTTATTTTTTCTCAAAACGTTCAGATCGAAGGTCGTTCGAACACACCCAACACGTTAGTGCGTTTGTTTGTCATTGACGATTTTGTCAGTTGGGAAGAAAAACTGCTTGCACAAACACAAACCGATTCAGAAGGATTTTTTTCACTTCAAGTTTCTATTTCAGATATTTGTTTCGCGCACATTGCTTTCAATAGTGAACGCTCCGACATCATACTTTCGCCTAATACGTCGTTCAAGATTGATGTCGAATGTCGTTCAAGAGACACCTTGTTTTCGTATTTCGATCGTTTTCCGCCTGCTATCCTCATCGAAAAAGTCAATGATAACAATTTGAACAAGCAAATTGCAACAATCGACAACTTTACAAGTGCTTTCATTTTAGATCATTTCAACGATTTATACCGAAAACGCCGCTATGAATTGCTCGATAGTTTGAAAAAAAGAGTCTTTAAAATCATTCTAAATCCATCGGTTTATGTCAAACAATACGCCGATTACAAAATTGCGACCGTCAAACAAGCTGTCAATCGCGGCGAAAACCGCAAACTCATGAATGATTATTTCATCGGAAAACCGGTTTTATACAATCAACCTGCTTATTTTGAACTATTTAAAAGTTTGTTTTCGAACTATTTTAATTCCACCACTTCTTTCACAGCACAAGAGTTCAACAAAACATTTTTAGCAGGCTATGATGCTTTCCGAAATTACCTGAAAAACGATACCTTGTTAGCAAAAAACAATCGTTTAGCCGAACTCATTATTATCGAAAATTTAAACCAACTTTACCACCAACAAGCTGAATATCAGGAAACTGTGTTGTATTATATCAACGAAATCGGCAAAAAAACGCCGTACAACGAACATAAAACAATTGCGCAAAATCTGTACAAAAAACTATCGCGAATGGCAATCGATTCGCCGGCACCCGATTTCAAACTGGTTGATCAACACGGAAAAACACATCAATTGGCTGATTATAAAAACTATTTTGTGTTGTTGCAATTCATCGACAAACATTGTATAGTTTGCAGTAAACAACTTGACGAACTAAAACTTTTACAAGATGAATTTGGTGCTAAAGTCAAATTTATCACGCTTGCAACCGAAGATGCTTATGCCGAAACGCGCAAACTTTTCGAACAAAAGAATATTTCGTGGCCACTACTTAATCTCGGAAAAGATGTTATGCTGTTAGAGGCTTATCAAACGAGTATTTTTCCTGATTACATCATCTTAAAACCCAACAATAAAGTCGGCATGGCACCTGCCCCCGAGCCCGAACAATATCTTGATTACCATCTGCGACACATTATAAGCCACGAATGAAGCTCCCAAAAGTGAATGGCTAAAAGAAAGAATGGTATTTGTGAAATAGTGTAACTATTTTTGTTACAACAATTTATCATCTCACTTCTTCTTTACGAAGCGTTTCTTAGGTGCGTTTTTCGGGTCTTCGACTATTTTAAGGCTGTCTTCATAAGTCAGCGTAGCCGGTTCGACATCTTTCGGAATTTTGTAATTTTTCTTTTTATACGAAATATAGGGACCGAAACGACCTGCAAGAACTTTTAAATCAGGATCGTTAGCATATTCGACAATGATGTTGTTTTGAATTTTCTGACGTTTTTCTTCGATCAAAACGATAGCACGCTCAATGTCAATCGACGCTGGGTCTTCGGTTTTCGGAATGGAAACAAAAACATTGTTGTGTTTTACGTAAGGTCCAAAACGTCCAATGCCAATTTGCACATCTTTTTCTTCGAATTGTCCCAAATTTCGCGGAAAACGGAATAAAGCAAGTGCTTCTTCCAACGTGATACCTTCGAGTGTTTGATTTTTTTGTAAGCCGGCGAAGCGCGGTTTTTCTTCCGACTCGGTATCGCCAATCTGTACCAAAGGACCAAAACGACCAATTTTGGCAAACACATTTTTGCCGCTTTCGGGATCAATTCCCAGCAAACGTTCGCCACTGAATTTGCCGGCATTAGCTGTTGTTTCGGCTATTGTGGTGTGAAACTTCGCGTAAAAATCACGAATCATTTCGTTCCATTTTTTCTGACCTTCGGCTATTTGGTCAAATTCTTTTTCGACATCAGCTGTGAAATTGTAATCGATAATGTATTCGAAATATTGCAACAAGAATTTGTTGACCAAAATACCAATATCTGTTGGAACCAATTTTGCTTTTTCGTAGCCTGTTTTTTCGCCGACAATTTTATTGCTGATTTTTCCTTTTGTAAGTTTCAATACTTTTGTATCGCGTTCGTAACCTTCAAGGTCTTTTTTAACGATGTATTCACGTTTCAAAATCGTTGAAATAGTTGGCGCGTAAGTCGAAGGGCGACCAATTCCGAGTTCTTCCATTTTCTTTACCAAACTTGCTTCGGTATAACGTGGCGGATGGTGTGTAAAACGCTGTTTTGCTTCTATCTCGGAAGTGAAAAGTTGTTGTCCTTTTTTTAAAGGTGGCAGCATTTTAGCGGTTTCGTCTTGATTTTCGTCGTCGGTTCCTTCGAAATAAACTTTCAGAAAACCATCAAACAAGATGACTTCGCCTGTTGCAATAAAATGGCGTTTATCAGTTGAAATTGCAATGTCGACCGTTGTTTTTTCGATCTTGGCATCAGCCATTTGTGAGGCGATTGTTCGTTTCCAAATCAGTTCGTACAAACGTTTTTCGTCGGCTGTTCCTTTGATCTCATGTTGATCCATATAGGTCGGACGAATTGCTTCGTGTGCTTCTTGTGCGCCTTTCGATTTGGTTGTATAGTTGCGTGTTTTTACGTATTCCGAACCAAAAGTGCCAATAACTTCATCTTTAATGGCTCCTAATGCAAAATTTGACAGATTGACCGAGTCGGTACGCATATAGGTAATTTTTCCCGATTCGTATAATTTTTGTGCAACGCGCATCGTATTTGCGACCGAAAATCCTAATTTGCGACCGGCTTCTTGTTGTAATGTTGATGTTGTAAAAGGTGGAGCCGGTGATCTTTTTGCCGGTTTTTTTTCGATCGAGTCGATATGATAGGTTGCGTCTTTGCAATTTTCAAGAAACTTGATTGCGTCTTCTTCTTTTTCGAAACGTTCGGGCAATTCGGCTAAAAGCGTGTATTGGTGTCCGTTGTCTTCGAACGTGAAAACTGCCGTTACACGAAAAGCGTTGGTTTGGATAAAATTTTTGATTTCGTCTTCGCGTTCTACAATCAGGCGCACAGCAACTGATTGCACACGACCTGCCGAAAGTGCCGGTTTTACTTTTTTCCACAACAACGGCGAAAGTTCGTAACCAACCAAACGGTCGAGCACACGACGCGCTTGTTGTGCATTTACCAAATCAATATCAATTCCACGCGGATGTTCGATGGCGTTTGTAATCGCTAATTTTGTAATTTCATGAAAAACAATACGTTTCGTTTTCTCCGCTTGCAAGTTCAAGGCTTCAGAAAGATGCCACGAAATCGCTTCTCCTTCACGGTCTTCATCAGAAGCAAGCCAAACCATTTCGGCATCTTTAGCTAATTTTTTCAACTCGGCAACCAATTTCTTCTTATCATCGGAAATTTCGTAATCGGGTTTAAAATCGTTGTCGGTATCAACACCAAGTTTCGTTTTGTTTAAATCGCGCACGTGTCCGTAACTCGATTTAACCGTAAAGTCCTTTCCCAAAAACTTCTCGATCGTTTTTGCTTTTGCCGGAGACTCTACAATAACAAGGTTTTTTAACATGAACAGCCTTTCTTTTTTAGTGTCAAACCAAGAATGAAAAAAATTGGCACAAAAGTAGCACATTATAAATGAATAATAAAAGTAGTTTTTTTTATTTTTATAATACATTCACTTTCAATAACTTTAAAACAGCAAATACCGTCTTTAATATTCTAAAAAATAGGTTTGAAACTTTCGAAAAAAGATCCGAAGGAGGTATTATCTTTGTAAAAAATATCGAATAAAATGAACGATCTGTTGCTTTACGCATTGCGAGCTGCTATCGAAGCCGGAAAAACAATCATCGACATTTATCAAACTGATTTTGAGGTTGCTTTCAAAAACGATTCAAGTCCTGTAACAAAAGCCGACATTCAAGCCAGTATCTTGATTAAGAAACAGTTATCGAAATTTCAATTGCCTTTTTTAAGCGAAGAAGACAATACGTATTCGTATGAAAAACGCTCGAAATTTGAATTTTTCTGGCTTGTCGATCCGCTCGACGGCACCAAAGAATTTGTGAAACGAAACGACGAATTTACAGTCAACATTGCTTTGATAGAGCAAAACAAACCTGTTCTCGGCGTTGTGTACGCACCCATGTTCGACTGCATGTATTTCAATTTCGACAAACACGCTTTTCGTTTGCAAAAAGCACGCAATATCATTCAAAATCAAACAGTTGAAGAAATTATGCAATCGTCCGAAAAACTTCCTTTGGCGCAAAAACGCGATCGTTTTGTTGTTTTAGCAAGTCGTTCGCACAAAACCGTCGAAGCCGAACAATTTATTCAAAGTGTCGTTGAACGACAACCAAATACCGAAATATGCCAACTCGGAAGTTCGTTGAAAATGTGTCTTTTAGCCGAATGTTCAGCCGACATTTATCCTTGTTTCAGCCGCACAAGCGAGTGGGATACCGCTGCCGCTCACGCAATTTTAAACGCTTCGGGAGGAAAAATTCGCTGTGTCGAAAACCGAAACGAAACGCTGCGTTACAACAAGAAGTTGTTAACCAATCCGTTTTTTATAGCCGAAAGTGCTTGTGCAAATTTTTTGTAACATTAAAATCACGAAATATAATAGTTGTATAATATCATTCTATTTTTTCTATATTTGCCAAGATTAATAACCAAACTATTTTGCCTATGATAAAATAACCAAATAAGAAAAACTGATCGTGCAACTTAAAGCACAACAACATAAAAAGCGTTAGCTTTCATTCTTGTCTTCTGAAACTTCGACAATTTCAAGAGCCAAACGAGAGTAAAGTTTAAACGCCCGCTTACGTGGGCTTTATTCTAAATTTGTTTGGCAAGGTAGTCGAAGACCTCAGAAGATAAATAAAGGTACTGTCCCACGTTTTTTATGTCTAAATCTCAACAAAAATAAACTGCTCAGGGGCAGGGCAAAAAAACACATACTATTTATCATGAAAAGAATTTTCTTACTTGGAATGCTTGCAACTTTTTTAGTTTGCGGCTGCAAAAAAAATGACGACCCAGTCAATCCGAGCAACCCCGACACACCGGTTGCCGACCCCGAAGGCACCATTACGGCAAACATTTCGGAAACGAGTTTTATCAACGTTCCCGAATATGGCACAATCGCTTGGATAAATCCTAACAATTTTAGTCTAAGCTCCAATAGTAATACTCTTGTATCTATTTGCGACAAGGGTGCGATGAAAGGTCTGGGAAATATTGTCAAGATACCAGAAACGGGTTATACCATTCCGACAGATACCATCACTAGTGTAGCCTGCCAAATAGGGCACGGATACGTGATTAAATTCGAGAGAAGCATTGTTCCGACGTATGTCAGGCTTTATGTCGAAGAAATGATTACGAATGCTTTTGACGAAATTATTGGTGCCAAAGTAAAATACCAGTATCCGTTTGAAAGTACCGTACTTACTGTTTCGGCAGATAGCTTGTTTTTTTCGGTAAACGGCGGAACCGAAACACTGGATATTACAACGGATGCAGCTGAATGGTTTTATACTTGCTCCGACTGGATACAAGCTGATCAACAAGGCAACAAGTTGTCTGTAACAGTTGCTTCTGACGAATATCAGGGAAAAACAGGAATAATAATTATAACCGCGAATGAAAGGCAGCAAACTGTAATCGTAAGTGTTTC
>JAISHW010000092.1 GCA_031262365.1 Lentimicrobiaceae bacterium | reverse complement strand
CAGGTAATTGTCAATACTAAAGCAGTAGCAATAAGGCGGGTTACATTAAATTTAATTTTTTTCATTGATGAATAAATTTTTAAGTTTATAAAAGGTTAATTTCATCGCAAATGTAAATAGAAAAATAACACCAATGATAAATTTTTACAGAAAAATGCGATGAATATTTTTCTAAATTTGCGCAAACAAAATGCGCTTATCGTTGTTTATGCAGCGTGTAACATAAGGGAACTTCTAAAAATTTCAATATCAAGGCTTGCGACTGAAACAAAAGCGGAGTTTACTAACGTAAATGAGCATTTTGTTGAAAAAGCGTAACGCAGAGATTGGGATTTTTAGAAGTTCCCATTAAAAACAAACATGATGAAAAAGGTATTTCTACTCATTTTTGCATTGCTATTAGCCTCTGTATTACTCTCATGCGAGAACAGCAAAAAGAAAAAAGAACAAAAACAAGAATCTTTAATCGAAGAAGTAACCGAAAATGAAGATGTCGTAAAGACTTCGATGACCGATCAAAATGGTGTAACGTTAGAGATGGTATTCGATAATCTAAACAACACGGCATTACTCATGTTCGAAGGCGATACGATTCGATTAGTAAGTCAAAAACCTGCATCGGGAATTTGGTATTCGAATGACACTTACGAACTTAGAGGCAAAGGCGACAATGTTGAACTCTTTAAAAACGGCGACTTAGTTTTTCAACACGTAGAAAAAACGGAATAAACATTAAATCCGTTCGATTTCCGAAATTCGTTTGATAAAACGAAGTTTGTGGGTGTGGCGTTTCATAGCGCGATTATAAATTCCTGATTGGTCGAGCAGGTCGATACGCACCATTCCGGATGCGTGAATGATTTCTTGATTGGACATGACAATTCCGACGTGAACGATAGCACCTTCTTTGTTTTCGAAAAATGCTAAATCACCTGCCTGAGCTTCTTGTAAGAAATCAATCATTTCGCCTTGTGTAGCTTGCATCGAAGCATCGCGAAAAAGCCGTTTTCCGGTAGCTTTAGCACACAGTTGGACAAGTCCCGAACAGTCGATTCCGAAAGCTGATTTTCCGCCCCACAGATACGGAACACCAAGCAGTTTTTTGGCATGCTCAACCATTTTGTCGCCATCGAAATTAGTTGAAAACTTCATGGTTTTTATGTCGGACATTTGTAATTTTTCGCGTGCGGAAATTATGCTCCCAAAACTGAAAATTTTGGATAAACCTTCAGGTGTTTTATGAACGCAAACTGCTTCCGAAACAAAAAAAACTTCCGAAACTTGTCTCGAATCTGTTAATGCAACATGCTGTTTTTTGTCGAGCCAACCTTCGTAAGCATCAAAATCGGTTCTGATGCGGAAATAGTTTGTTTCTTCTTCGATGATTTGATAGCTGTCGCCATAAAGCAATTGTGAGACCATTTCGCTTTTATCGGATGGCGTAGCGCGTAAAGCCAATACGGTATAATTACAAATTCCTTTTTCCATAACACATGAATCGAACGGCTAAATTACGCTAATAACACGAAAATAAGCGGTTAAACGGCTTTATTTTTAGAAAGAAATTCGTTTCAAATTGTTTTTTAATCGTTTTCTTGCATTTCTAATGTATTTTTGTTGCTTTGATAGAGCTTTATGAAACGATTAAAAGACGGTCTCGCATACATCCAACACCAGTATTACAACGTGATGAAAGTACTTGTTTTTCTGGCTGCTATCGTATTTATTGTTTGGCAAATGCCACGTTCGGGAAAATTCAAATACGAATTTCAGAAAATGAAACCATGGCAGCAAGAAACGCTTTTTGCACCTTTCGATTTTCCTATATATAAAGATGAAACACAGCTTCGTAACGAATACGTTAATGCGTTGCAAAATGTCTATCCGATCTTTGTATTCAACGAATCGGTAGGCAATAGCAGACGACAGGAATTGCTTCAAAATTTTGAATTGGCATGGCAAGAAAAAGGCGATGATACGAATTATTCGAAAGAAATGAATTTAAGTTTTCTGACATTTCTTTTCGATACCATTCAAAATCAAGGAATTTTGACTTACGATAAAGTCTTGGAAAATAAAGCTCCCGATACCCGAATAACGGTTGTTAGAGAGCGTATACCGCATGATATGACCCTACAAAATGTGTTTACAATTAAAACGGCTTCTGATTTTTCTGTTTCATTTGTAAATCAAGTAGATTCGGTAGTTTACGATAAAGAATTAATAAAAAAATTGCTTTTCGATGCGTTTTCACAAAATCTTGTTTTTAATGCGAGCATGACCAAACAAGCCGAAGAACAAGCTGTAAAAGAAATATCGCAAACACATGGAATGGTGCAAAAAGACGAACTGATTATCAATAGTGGCGAAATTGTCGATGATGCTAAATACATTGTATTAAACTCATTACGAAAAGAATACGAGCAGCATATCGGAACGCTGGCACGGCAAGATACCTTGTTTTTCGGGCAGGTTTTGCTTATTATATTGATTTTTAGTATCTTGTTTCTGTACCTGAAGTTGATCGATAAAAAAATATTTAATGATTTACGAAAAGTTTGCATGGTGCTGGCATTGATGTTATTAATGATCATTCCGTCGTTTTGGATTCTTAAATTTAATTCTAACTTGATAATTCTCATGCCGTTATGTTTGTTTCCGATGATTATGCTTACGTTTTTTGATGAGCGCAGCGCGGTATTGATAAACCTTCCGGCAGTGCTTATTATCGGGCTTGTGATGCCGAATCCGTTTCAGTTTTTATTCATGCAATTGGTAATCAGTTTCATTGTCGTTTTCAGCCTGACGAACCGACAACGCCGAACGTCTTATTTTAAAACATCATTATTGATTTTTCTTGCATATACGATTGTTTATGTGGGATTTAATTTGATTCAGGAAGGGAATTTATCATCGGTAGAACCGCTTACTATTGGCTTATATGGCATGAATGCTTTGTTTACAATGTTGGCGATTCCGTTGATTTATTTTTTCGAACGCATTTTTGGTTTTGTTACCGATTTGACTTTGCTTGAGTTGAGTAATACCAATAGTCCGTTGTTGCGCCGCATGTCGTCGGTCGCTCCCGGAACATTTCAACATGCAATGCAAGTAGCCAATTTGTTAGAAGAAGTCATTTATGCCATCGGTGGCAACACACTTTTGGCGCGTACCGGAGCACTTTACCATGATATTGGAAAAATCGAGAATCCGCTTTTCTTTACCGAAAATCAATCGGAAGGATTCAATCTGCACGAAAGTCTGTCAAATGTCGAAAGTGCACAAATTATTATTGCACACGTGATTAAGGGAATCGAATTGGCTCATAAAGCGCGTATTCCGGAGCAAGTGATCGACTTTATCAGAACACATCACGGAAATCGTCGGACCGAATATTTTTATTACATGGAAAAAAAGCAAAATCCGGACGTTTCTATCGACGAGCGTAACTTTAGTTATCACGGACCTATTCCGTTTTCAAAAGAAACGGCAGCTTTGATGATAGTCGATTCGGTCGAGGCGGCTTCACGGAGTATAAAAGAACCAAATGAACAGAAAATCAATGATTTAGTAGAGAATATCATCAATAAACAAATCGAAACAAAACAATTTGCCAATACAGATATTACGTTTAGCGACATCACAATTATCAAGAAAGTACTGAAAAAGAAACTGATGAATAGCTTTCATGTGCGAATAGCGTATCCAAATTAAGGTTTTTATTCTTGAAAGGAATTGCTATTTAGTTGTTTAAGATAAATAGAAGCGCATGGACCTTCGTTAAAAATCAGATCGAGAATACTTAAATTGGGAGCAAAAGGATATTTTTCGCAAAATGCTTGATAATAAGCCGGAAAGTCGTTTGTAACAGTCCTTTTTTTAGGATTAAAAACCATTCTGTAATCTGTTATTTCGCACGAACTCTTTATATAATCAGTTGTAAAATCAATTGATTTTTCTATTTTTAGAATTTTGAATAATTCCGAAAGAATTTTGTGATTCAAATCGATGAGATTTGTTATTTCTTTATCGAAAAAGTGTTCGAAACGCGGAAAATAATGGTCGAAATAAGGTGTTGATTTATAAGCCGAAAGCAAGGTGCGTTTGTGAATTTGCTGCCAAGGAGTTTGATAACTGATTTGAATTTCAGCTGTTTTTGTACGATTGCCAAATGGTTTCGAAACCGGCACGCTCAACGATTGTACACCGTTGGCCGTCATCACGATACAGCGATTTCGGTAAGTCTGTTTCGGATATGTTTCGTAGATTTCAATCAGCGGGTTTTCTTCACGCAACAACGCCGTCATATAGCTGATAGGAGGAAAGTAAGAGGTTGGAAAAAGAGACTTCATACGCTTTTGTTGTGGCAAAATTACTCAAACAGAATCGGTTTGTAAAACGATTTACTTATGGGAACTTCTAAAAATCCCAATCTGCGTTACGCTTCTTCGACAAAATGCTCATTTACGCCAAGTAAACTCCGCTTTTGTCTCGGTCGTAAGCCTTGTCTTTTGAATTTTTAGAAGCTCCTTGTATTCGATTTCTGTTTGAGTAATTTTGCAAACGGATTTTCCATTATTCCACAATCAATTTTCCTGTTTGTGTGTCGTTGTTTTCTAAGATTGCCCGAACGAGATAGATGCCTTGTGTTAAAATTGTGACATCAAATGTAATCTTTTCGTTTGCAACAGCTTGCTTGTTTACCAATTTTCCGTTTGAATTGAAAATTTGCAATTCTTTTATCGTTTCCGATGCCGAAATGCTTACGTTGCCCGTTGCCGGATTGGGCGAGATGTTTAATGCTTGTTTCGACAAACTTTCAATTTCCGGTACGGATACATAATACGCAAAATCAGTATATTTTCTTCCGTCATAAAACGTGTTACCTATATACGTTTTTTTCTCTATCAATCCGTAGATTTCATCGTATACATGTGGATACAAATAATTTGAGACTGTTTCTGTTTGATTTCCATTTGCATCGGGAAATGTAAAACTTGTCGACCGCCATTCTATAAGGTCGCCGTATTCGTTGTAA
>JAISHW010000064.1 GCA_031262365.1 Lentimicrobiaceae bacterium | reverse complement strand
TTGTGTTTTCTGGATTGCTTCGCCTACGGCTCGCAATGACGAAGTGGAAACGGCTCGCAATGACGGGTACTTTTCTCCACCGCTTCCTTTGTCTTCGCTATCCGTTTGTCTGCCCATTCCACCACATTTTTGATAACTACTTTTTGCATGGCTTTTATGTAGGTTGTCATAAAGGCGTAGTCGGGGGTGTGGGCGGATTTTATCGGAAGTTGAATTTTCTCTTTTGCAATGCTTTCTCTATTCATTTTTGTTCCATAATTGTATTTGCCTCGAACTGCTTTCTTAAATGCTGTAGCAATATACAAATAGTCAAACTTTTCAAATGAGTGTTCAACTTTAGGGTGCATTCCTTGTACATGCGAATAACCCACAAAATCATTTGGCTGATAGAAAATTCCTTCGTCTGTTGTTGTGTCAGAAAAAATAATCATATTCCCTTTTTCTGTTGGTTCAAGCCCAATGTAACCTGTTATGCCATTATTAATACTTGTATTTGAAACGACAGGCGTTTCCCCTTTTGTTTCAAATAACTTTTGATTAGTTAAACCGTAATTTTTAGTTGGTTTTATCTCAAACAATTCCCCAATCTTAAACTCACCCCACTCCACCTTGTCAATATCCGCCAACGCCTGCGCCTCTTCGCTTGTAAGTGTATAATCTTTAAGATTAGTAGTTGTTAAATACGCGTCGAGCGTAGCGAGACGCTCCGCGTCGAGCGTAGCGATAAACTCTTCTATGTAGTCGAAGGCGATTTCGTTGTTGGCGGTGGGGAGGGTGATTTTTTCAAATTTCACTTTTTCCCAACCTGCTTTATTCTCATAACCAAATTTCAATTTAATTGATTTTTCAACTGTAGGAGCCATAAATAACAATTGGTTTTTTGTAACTATTTCCCATTTAGGTTTTACTAAATAAGCATTATACAATACACCTGTTCGTTCTGGCTGTGGATAAACATTTCCTGTTGAAACTGCACCATCTCCGACAATATCAAGTGTCATTTCTGCACTTTCATAATCAGAAGAACGAGCGTAATACATAATCCCATTATCTCCGTTTTTTGCATTTACCAAAGGTAAATCAAACTCTTCGTTACGAATTTTAGAAATTTCATTTTGTTTGTCGAAGATTCCTTCTTTTAATCGTTTCAAATCTAATTTTTCAAACAAATCCCCAATTCTATATTCACGCCAGCCGATACAGTGTTTTTTTTCGAGTGCCAATAACTCATTCTGCATCGACTGGCGGTCTATTTTCCCAGGCAGTTCTCCTCCTTTTTTAGTAATTGGTCAACCTCCCATGCGAGATAGTCGGCTACCGTTTTTCGGAAATCGTCAAACGAGGGTTTTGTGTCAATCTTTTTGTGTTGGTCAAAATTCCAATCTACGCCGCTATCGGTTATAAAGTCCTCCACATAAATTTCGGACAAATTCCATTGTGCCTCCACTTTGGCGTTCGTGCCGCCTTTGTATATTTTTACAATGTCGTTGTAGCGTTTTTCGGGTTCATCAATTTCCTGCAAACTGCGTGAAGTGCGTTTGTAGCCGTCGTTGCGGAAATCTATAAATTTCACACATTTGTCGTAGTCGTGCGGTTTATGCGCTTCAAAAATGTAAATGCTGGTTTGCACGCCCGCCATTGGCTGAAACAAATCGACAGGCATTTTAATAGAGGCAAGCAACGAGTGTTTTTTTAGCATACTCTGATTGGTTTTCACCGCTTTGCCGCTCCCTGCGCTGTCTTGTATAATAATTGCCCCAAGTCCGCCCCGTTCCATTTTGTCAAGACCGAAAGCAATAAAAGGCATTCCGTTTTCCTCAAAACTGAACGGCGGATTGAGCAAAAGTTTGTTTGCCTGAAAATCGGTATAAAGTTTTGCCGGCGTATTGAAAGTATTGCCTTTTTGAATGTTTGCCGAGCCATCGCCCCGCAAAATCATATTGGTAGCGGCAAGTGTATACATTTCGGCATTGAGTTCCACACCCAAAAGTTGCTTTTTTTTGATTTGCTCAATTTTTTGATTTGCCTGCGTTGTCTTTTTCCCAAACTTAGTTTCGGTATCGGAAATCATTAGTTCCATTGCAGAAATGAGGAATCCTGCCGAACCTGTCGCCAAATCCATAACTTTGGAATTTTGATCGACATTGAGCAATTTTGCCATCATTTCGGTAATGTATGGCGGCGTAAGCACAATTCCTATTTCCTTGCCGTCGCCGAGCGCATATTTCAGAAATTCGCTATACATTTCGCCCATAATGTCGAGATGTCCAGCCATAGCGTCAATGGAAAGGAAAATATTTTCGTAGATAAAGGTAAATATTTGCTTGTTGGCAGAGGCATCGCCGTTGATAAATTTGCCGATTTCTTTGTCCAATGCGGTTTTCTCGTCTCGCTGGGCATCTTTGGAAATTTCGCCGAAAGAGGCAAGCATCAATTTTTGTTTGTCGTCGGGAATATCGCGCACTCGCAAGAATTCTTCTATCTGACCGACAATTTTTTTGCCGTCGCGATTGTTTTCGGTTTGTATTCCCTGCAAATCATCGGGCGTTAATCCGTCTTGCAGTTTCTTGCCGTTTTATCCAAAATATTTTGCATGGAAAGCAGCATACCCGACACATAGAGCACTCGCTGCGGGGCGGTAATGTTGTGGTTGTGCATCAGTTTGTTCAATTTTTTTGAATATGCACTGAGCAATTCTTTGGAATTGATTAAAATCCGGTGTTTTTCTTCTTCGGTAAGAACGGCATTTTTGTAAAACTCAGAAAAAGTTGTTTCATTTTCCAAAAAATCAAGCGTATGAACATTTTCCAGATATTTATACGACCGCTCGCCGCTTCCATACACATAATAGACATTGATTTTAATGCTGTCGGTATCGTCTCCGGCAATTCCGATAGCAATAACTTCGCCAATATTCTGCGGACTTGCAATAATACCTGTGGCATAATACAATGCGCCGTTTACCGCATATTCGGAAACAGATTTATTATCGTATTTTATTCCGTCTTTTGTTTCGGAAATAAGTTTTTTCCCGTAGAGTTTATTTTCTATAACTATCGGTATTTTATACTTAGTCAAACTAAAATCGGGCTTGCCGAAATTGGTTTTACTCTCGGTTTTTGCCCGTCCTTTCAGGGCTTCTTTGAGAAAATCTGGAATAGCAGACTCAGTGAAATAATCCGCCTGATTTTTGAGACCCATTTTCTCAAACTTTTTCTTTACCCAATCGTTAATGTGTTCTTCTAATGAAAAATTCATATATCATTTTTATATTTAAAACTCATTACTATCTACATACACCAAATCCAATTTTGGCATGGTCTTCCGCCAAATCAAGATGTGCGTTCACTATTCTGCCTAAACTTTCCAATTCGTCTTTTGTCAGGTAGTTTTTTGCGATGGAAACATCGGTTTTCACTATTTTCCCATTCGGAGCGTTTTCCCATGAAGTTAAGCCCATGTTGGTTTTTCCAGCGTCGGAACGATTATAAATCACTTCGGCGGCGGTATTGTGGTGAACAGCCCAATGCAGTTTATTCATTGTCGTGACAAAAAATCGTTTTGTAAGTGGCGAAAGAGCGTCGTAATCGGAGGCAGTTGCATAAATATCAGTTACTTTTTGATAAAGCCGCCTTTCGCTCAAGCGGATTTCGCGAATTTCGGCAAGCAAATGCTCAAAATAATCTTCGTCAAAAAATCGTCCGTTTTCCATTCGCTTACGGTCAAGAATGTAACCCTTTTGGGCAAATTCCTTCAGTACCGAAGTTGCCCATCGGCGAAAATTAACCGCTTG
>JAISHW010000041.1 GCA_031262365.1 Lentimicrobiaceae bacterium | reverse complement strand
TCGTTAGGCGCAGAATTTTGCGCTTCATCTTCACCTGTTTTTTTACATGCTACAATGCTTGTTACAATAATACAAGCAATTGTTAATAGAATAAGAATTTGTTTCATGATAAAAAGATTATTTGTTAAGAGCACCTCTAAAAATTAATTTTTTCTCTTTTTGATTTTTTACAAAGCCGAAGTGCATTAAAACTCTGTAAAAAATCACTTCAAAGTAAGTGCTTATTTTTCAAAAAACAACACTTTTTCTGAAAATTTATCTATCGATCAATCTATCTATCTAGCTATCTCTCACCGCTTTACATATCTATAATTTTGGTCCAGCGAATTTCATTCGCTTTGTAACCTTCCTGCATTTGCAATGCAGCGTAGTTTAGTCTTTTTTTGCAGACTGTTCTTGTTTTTTTGGAGTGTTTGCGTCGTGTTGGGCAAAATCAGTACTCCCTTTTTTTAGTGTCTGCGTTTGTGAGCGAGCTTACTCGCTCTTTTTATAAATGTTGTTGTTATTTATTTTCTTTATGCAACCTCAGCGGTTGCTCATAAACAGCCAGCCTTCCCTCAATCCATTTGAGTTCGCCACCGGACGAACTTCGCATATATAATTTCGGCACCGGATTTTCTGCTATCGAAGCGCAAACGAATCCGATGAAAATTTTCGGATAACAAAAATTGAAATACGAATTTATGGAAATGGGTAATTGTTAATAGCTCACGCATTTTGCACGTCAAAAGCCGTTTTATCTTTTCGATAAACAAACTAAAAATAAGACTTCGTTTCGTGCAAAAATCCATGACGGGCGGCTTTAATGCGGCATAAAAAAACAATTTTTTTTGTTTATGCCACACCAAAGATAAGAAAGATTATCAAAAACAACATTCTCGCACTAAAAAAATGATAGATTTTGATATTTTGATGAGAAGAAACGAAACAGCGTGCAAGTCCGAGTTTTCGGGTAGTGTAAAGAATAAACAAGCAATGAAATTTGTCCAGAAGTCCGGTAAGCATTAAAATTACCAAATCGTTTTTTACTAAAAGTTTTGCGATTGTTTTTTTGCTTGTCGAATAGCGTCTTCGAGTCGTTTGTGAACCAATTCTTCCGATCCGGAGGCTTCTATTTCGAAATACAGACTTTGTTTTTTATAAAATTCGACGATTTGTATGGCGTTTTCTTCGTATTCGTCGAGTCGGTTTAAAATGAGGTCGAGTGATATGTCGTAAGGACGTCTATTTTCGGTTTTCGACCTATCGCTTAAGCGTTTTACGGCTTCCGAAGTAGCCAATTTCATATCGAGCATCAAGGTTATACGTGAGTTAGTTCGACGCAAAATTCCATCTAAAATGTAAGCCTGTACCACCGTTCGTGGAAATCCTTTAAAGACAAATCCTGATGCTTTTGAATTGTTATTAATTTCGCGCTCAATAAGTTTGATTGGTATTTCGTCGGGAACCAGTTCGCCTCGATCGAGGTATTTTTTCGCAACAATTCCGATTTCGGTATTTTCAGCCACTTCTTTTCGCAACAATTTTCCGGTGCTGATATACACCAAGTTGTTGTTTCGCGCAATCAAATGTCCTTGTGTGCCTTTTCCGGCACCGGGTTTTCCGAGCAATACGACGTTAAAATATTTTTGTTTGATTAACGAGTCAATCGTATTTTTAAGCCGATCGAATATTTCTTCTACCGTTCCGGTGCCTTTGATGGGATAAAAGATGGTTTTTTCTTTGTAAAAATCGATCAATGGTTTGGTTTTGTTTTCGTATTCGAGCAAACGATTTTCGATAACTTCTATTTTATCGTCCGATCGACCGCTTATCTTGCCGCGTTCAATCATGCGTTTTCTTAAGATATCATAGGGAACTTCGAGACTTAACATACACGTTAGGTTGCTATTAAGTTTTAGCAAAAGTCCTTCGAGAATGTATGCCTGAACAATAGTTCGTGGAAATCCATCGAATAAAAATCCGTTCGAAACAGGACTCATCGTAACTCTTTTTTCGATGATTTGAACAATCATTTCGTCGGTAACGAGTCCGCCACGTTCGATAATACTTTTTGCTTTGATGCCAACAGCCGTTTGATTGGCGATTTCTTCGCGCAAAATGTCGCCTGTCGAGATGTATGTCAGATTGTATTTTTCAATTAAAAGTTTCGATTGAGTTCCTTTTCCTGCGCCCGGAGGACCAAAAAGAGCAATGTTAAGCATTCTCCTAATTTTTATTGTTCTACAATTTTATAAATGTCGGGAAGATTACGCGCATGTCCGTCGTAATCCAAACCATAGCCGATGATAAAATCGTTCGGAATTTCGATTCCAACGTAATCAATTTCGAAATCATATTGAAAGGCATTGGGTTTGAACAACATGCTTGCTATGCGTACACTTTTCGCATTTAATTTTTTTAATTTATCGATCGTATAACGCATGGTGTGCCCTGTATCGACAATGTCTTCGACTAAAATAACGTTGCGTCCTTCGAGCGAGCGGTCTAAGCCAATCAGTTCGCGAACAACGGTGGTTGTTTGTGTTCCGGAATAAGATGAAAGTTTGACAAACGAAACTTCACAATCTATTTCAAGGTTTTTAAACAATTCGGCAGCAAACATAAAAGCACCGTTTAAAACAACAAGAAACAATGGGTTTTGACCAATCAAATCATGACTAATTTCGTCGGCAACCCGTTTTATTGCGCGTTCAATCTGATCTTGAGGAATGTAAAGACTAAATTCTTTGTCGTGAACCTTGATAATGCTCATGTCTCGTGAAAATTAGAATGAATAATCGTATTTGTGAACCAACAAAGATACAAATAGATGGTTTATTCTCTAAATTTGCGAAAAATAAAACATAGTGATTATGAAACCGATTGTAAGTATCATCATGGGAAGCACGTCCGATCTGCCTGTTTTGGAGAAAGCGGCTGTTTTTTTTAACGAAATGGAGATTCCATTTGAAATGAATGCTTTAAGTGCGCATCGGACACTCGAAGCCGTCGAAAAGTTTGCGAGAGAAGCAAAAGACAGCGGTATAAAAGTAATTATTGCCGGAGCCGGAATGGCGGCGCATCTTCCCGGCGTAATTGCTGCAATGACACCCATACCGGTTATCGGCGTACCTGTAAAATCAGGAATGGAAGGATTAGATGCACTTTTAGCCATCGTACAAATGCCTCCCGGAGTCCCTGTGGCAACGGTTGCTATAAACGGAGCTCTCAACGCCGGAATTTTAGCCGCCCAAATTATTGCGGTTGGCGATGCTGTTTTAGCCCAAAAAGTAGCTGATTACAAAGAAAACTTGAAAATAAAAATCCAAAAAGCGAATGAAGAGCTGAAAGATATTCGATATAAGTTTAAAACGAACTAGTTGTATGTAATGCGGGAGTGACAGTGCTTTATTGAATCGACAGTTTTACAAAGAAAAAATAGAAAAACGATATGAGAGATTTTTCAATTATTCCAAATTCGAGTCAAAGTGCGATAGAGCAATACTCTGACTTTTTGTCAAGAGAAGTTTATAGCAATATGCAACCTTATGATGTAAACGACCCTTTGTTTTTACAGCAATTGGGAGTTCTGCAAGGCTATATTCTCAAAGGCTATTCGGTAAAACGACAAACTGAAAATTGAGCAGTACGAGGAACTGAAACGAACCGTAAAATTACGGTCGAATGTAGTTAAAAACAAAGAACTTACTGCCGATGAAGCAACCGGTTTGCTCAAAGTAATTGCCGACTACACGTATGCGCTTGATACGTTGGATAGATATGATTATCAAAGGCTTGCAATAGACAAAACTACGACAAAAACACCTTTCCGCGCCACCTACGAAAATGCAACGGCGGCTATTGATGTTTTGCGCGAGAAATTTGTTGTGCGCAAGTGGGACAGCGCAGTGCGATTGGGAAGCGAAAGAAATCCGTGCGTTGCGGACAGAGAAGGTAAAACTTGAAAGAACAAACAATAAAAAGAAGAAACAATGAACATTTTAGTACTTTTAGACACGAAATTTGAAATTGACAAAAAGAAATTAGAGATATTTTTCTCTTTAAATTGTAGACACATCAATTTTAAAATTTCTAATAAAACATTCTCGTTTAGCACAGAATTTATTAGCGATCCGGAATCATTTGAGGAAATTCACAACTTTTATGGTTCTGAGTTGGATGGATTTGACAGCGTATTCTTCTTTACAGATTCACAATACTATGACAATTATTTTTTTCATGAACACAAGGATTTGCTAATATTCTCATTTGCATATTGGAGTTTGTTGACAGATTTACCCAAAAGTAATGGTTTAATTTATTTTGTAGTAGATTGTTTAGTATTGGGAATTGACACAACAGATTTTCGACACGACCAAATAACAGGTTGTATTTATGATTTCTTGGAGGATAAAAGAGGAATTGACGCAGGAATGAGACAGGCGAGACTTTGTCCTAATTGTTTGGCAAGAATTACAGATTTTATTGTAGATGAAAATACACAAGGAATTTTTGACGACCTAAAAATTCTAATGAATTTGCTATCTTCAAGTTCCAAGTGGAATAAAGATGTATTTGAGAATGTTGAGATTAGCCAAACAACTCTGAAAAAAAGAAGACCAAAATCAGACTTGGGAATAAATGTTGTAATTGCTTCGCCCGGCGACACGCAACAAGAGAGAAAATATTTATTGGATACATTGGAGCGGAAATTCAGAACAGATGGACACGAGGAGCATTGCGGATTTAGAATATTAGTGAATGGGTGGGAGGATTTGGCTTCTCAAAATGGTTATACCCAAGATGTTATTAACGAAAAACTTATAGAAGAATCCGATTTTGTTGTGTCAATTTTTAAACACAAGTTAGGTACACCAACTTTTGACCAACAAACTGGAGTACAAAGAGCAGAGTCGGGAACTGTTGAAGAACTTTTGAAAGCACTTGACAACTCAAAATTAACACACCCAATCGGGATGTCTTATTTTTACTCGACAGCACCTGTAATATCATTGGACACACCAGATTTTGAAACCATTAAGGACGAATGGGAAAAGCTTAAAGAATTTAAAACGTCAATATCAACAAAAATAATATACAAACCGTACACAGAAACAACGGAACTTTTAAATATGATATTAAAGGATTTAGAACAAAATATCACCTAAATTTCTAAAATGAATGTTTACCACGTTCATCTTTCGGGATGACGCGTATCCTATTGCATAATTTGATGCTTTTTTTTGCTACTGTGCCACAAAAACGTCGATGAAAATAACTTCTTGATGGTAATTTACGAGAGA
>JAISHW010000032.1 GCA_031262365.1 Lentimicrobiaceae bacterium | reverse complement strand
CCCTATCCGACCGCTGGGTTTATAGTTCGTTGTTCTTGACATAAGATACCGTTTTATTGTAGGCAAATATACAACTTATATCGCTAATATGCAAGTAGTTAATTATTAGAAGTGCCCTTTCGCACGTTTGTTTTGTAAACTATCCCAATTGCACAATAGCTGCCATCCCCAGTTGTGATAACCTTCGTCGATTTCGTTGTTACCACACCAAAGTGCCAACGAAGGATGATTGCGTAAGCGTTTTATTTGTTGCGCGGCTTCGATTTTTACATTTTCGAAAAACTCAATATTATCGGGATACATTGTGTTGGCAAACATGAAATCTTGCCACACTAAAAGCCCTAAACTATCGCAGATTTCGAAAAAATAATCATCGGGATAAATGCCGCCTCCCCAAACACGTAACATGTTCATATTCACTGAAATTACATCTGAAAGCAGCTTGCGTGTCCGATTGGCATTCATTCGGTTCGGAAAATTATCTTCGGGAACGTAATTGGCTCCTTTGGCATAAAGCGGCAGTCCGTTTACCTTGAAAAAAAACGATTCGCCAATACTGTCGCGCTCGCAAACAAGTTGTATTTCGCGAATGCCGGTTGTAATGTTTTTTGTGTCGTAAATGTGTTTCGATTCGTCGCACAATACAACATCAAATTGATATAAATGTGGTTCGCCAAGTTCTTTGGGACACCAAAGAATCGGATTTTCGATTTCGAAAGGCAGTTTAATATGATTTATTCCTTTTTGTAAAGTTAAATTGTGATGGAGTAGTTTTTTTGTTTCGCTGACTAATTGTAACGTAGCTGTGCAAGCCGTTTCTGTTTCAACGTCAACTTCAAAAATCATTGCGGCTTTTGTTTCCGAAATTTGTTCGGGATAAATAAAAGGCGAATCGAGTCGTGCTTTCGACCAAGCGGACAAATAAACCGGTTTCCACAAGCCCATTGTTTTGTATTTCGGCGACCAATCCCAGCCAAATTGAAAAGCCGCTTTTCGTGTAAAGGCGTAAGGTTCGGGAAGTTTCATGCCGAGTGCTTCGACGCGTTCATTCTGAATCGAATCAATAGGAAAAAATTCGATACGAAGTCGGTTTTCGTTTTGTTTCAAAGCATTGCTTACGTCGATTTTCCACGTGCGAAACATATTGTCGGCGAAGAACAACAAACTGTCGTTCAGATAAATATTTGCATACGTGTCGATTCCTTCGAAAATCAATTCAATCGTGTTTTGTTTCAAAATCTCGGACGAAGGCGAAAATACTAATTCATAATTCCATTTTCGTTCGGCAATCCACAAAAGCGATTCTTCAACGGTTCCTGAAAAAGGATCGGGAATAAAATTGTTTTCGAATAGGTCGGTATGTATGCTGCACGGAACTGTTGTTGTAATTTCTTGAAACAAAGTGTCGGATTTTAACTTCCAATTCGCATCAAGTTGCTGAAAAACAGGTTTTTTATTTGTTGAACAGGATGTTAAAAATGCAAGTAAAATGAGAAATAATCCTGTTTTTTCAATCAATTTCCGATTGGTATTTCGAATGTTTTTCATCGCGTTGTTCTTTTATTACAATTGGTTTTTATAAATTATCGACTATTTTTCGGATTGTTTTTATCGTCTTAACATTTGATTCTGTCCATGTCATCAATGCGCCTGTCGCGTCTTTTGGATTTTCGGGTGTTGCGCCTTGGTATTGGATTTTAGAAGCCGAGAAATGACAATGGGTAATTTGTGTCGACTCGATAATTTTCAGCACATTTTGTGGATTGATTCCGCCACCTGCCATAATATGAATTTGATTTCCAAATTGTTGTTGCATTTGTGTGATTTGTCCGATTCCCATTTCGGCTGTTGGTTTACCTCCCGATGTCAAAATTTTGTCGAATCCCATTTTGATCAATTCCGGAAGTGCTTCGAAAGGGTTTCGACACGCATCAATAGCCCGATGAAAGGTCAATTGCATACCCGAAGCCGCTTCGACAAGTTTTTTCAATACATCGAAATCAATTGTTTTGGTTTTGGTCAATGCACCCAATACAACGCCTTCGAAACCCATTTCTTTGCAAAGCTGAATATCGCGAATCATTGTTAGTGTTTCGAAATTGGTGTAGGTGTAATTTCCCGAGCGTGGACGTATCAGCACACGTATTGGAATCGTTTTCCATTCGAAAACCGATTTTAACATTCCGTATGAAGGTGTCAATCCGCCTACTTCGAGTGCTTCGCATAATTCAGCGCAATCGGCATTTCCGGCTTGTGCATTCAAAACGGAAGTCAAACTATTTGCACACACTTCGATCGTTATTGCCATGAAATTTATTTTTCACAAACTTAACAAAACACATTGAATCAAGCGGTGTTTTAACTTCTTAAAAAGAAAATTATTTGCGATAGAAAGCGTCGCGCTCTTTTTGTGTGTAATTTTGTGAAAAAATTGAACAATGGAATCGATTCGTCATATTTATAAAATCGGCTACGGACCTTCTTCGAGCCACACAATGGGACCGAGCTTAGCCGCACAAATGTTTCGCGAACGCAGCTACAATGCCGATCATTATCGCGTTACACTTTACGGAAGTTTAGCCGCTACCGGAAAAGGTCACTTAACAGATGTTGCTATCGAAAAGATGTTGAATCCCAAACCGGTAACGTTCGAGTGGCTACCTAAAACAGTTTTGCCGTTTCACACGAACGCGATGAAATTCGAAGCTTTTGATGAAAAGGAAACGCTACTTGATGAATGGACTGTTTACAGCATCGGAGGCGGAACGATTACCGATGGAACTGATGCTTTCAAAATGGAAGACGAAAAAATTTATCCGCTTTCGACCATGAGCGATATTCTGAAATGGTGTGAACAAAACGGGAAAATGCTTTGGGAATACGTTGTAGAATACGAGCCGCAATCTACTTTCGACCATTTGAAAACCGTTTGGGAAGTGATGAAAAATGCGGTAGAAAAAGGTCTCGAAAACGAAGGCGTTTTAGAAGGCGGTTTAAATTACCCACGCAAAGCATCGGCATATTACATTCGTGCGCAAAGCCTGAAACCTTCGTTGAAAAGCCGTAGTTTAGTTTTTTCGTACGCTTTAGCCGTTTCGGAAGAAAACGCTTCTGGTGGATTGGTCTCAACAGCACCCACTTGTGGATCGAGCGGTGTGCTTCCGGCTGTGCTGTATCATTCGCAAAAAGCACATGATTTTTCCGACGAAAAAATCTACAAAGCACTTGCAACAGCCGGTTTGATCGGAAATTTGGTCAAAAAGAACGCTTCGATTTCAGGTGCTGTTGTTGGTTGTCAAGGCGAAATAGGAACTGCCTGTGCAATGGCTTCGGGTGCTATAAATCAACTTTTTGGCGGAAGTCCGCAACAAATCGAATACGCTTCCGAAATGGGGCTTGAACATCATTTAGGATTGACGTGCGACCCTATAAAGGGGCTTGTACAAGTGCCTTGCATCGAGCGAAATGCACATGCGGCAGCACGTGCGTTAGATTGCAATATGTTTGCTTTGCTTTCGGACGGAAAACATTATGTATCGTTCGATAAAGTGGTGAAAACCATGAAAGAAACAGGAATTGATTTGCCGAGCCTTTACAAAGAAACGGCAGAAGGTGGTTTGGCGCGTTTTGCAAAGAAAAGATAGCTTTCACTCCTGACTTTGACAATGTGTCACCCAAGTAACAAAGTCAGGATTCATTCCGGCGAAGGCTGGATCCATTGTACAAATAAGCAATACCTTATCCTTTTCTTTGCAATGGATACCGTCCTCCGACAGCATGACAGGAGTCTGGTATTCATCGGCATGAAAAGGACCTGAATCCATTGTGCAAATGAAACACTTTATACACTTTACACACTTTTTTTACGTACAAACATACGTTGGGATTCATTTGGGTAGATGGATATGTGGATGTGTAAATAACAAATATAAATACTAAATTTGCAAAATAAAATTATCAGAGATATGACAGAACTAAAAGAGGGTTACATAAGAGATTATATTTCAGGGCAACAAGTCAAAGCAACACCTGAAGAAGTAGAAGCGGTTCAGGTTTTTTCAAAAATATTAGTCGAAGATTATGGTTATCCGAAAGAAAATATCCAAACAAGACCTCAATTTAGAGTTAAGGCGAGCCCTTCCGATACAAAAGGTTACCCTGTTGACATTGTTGTTTTCAGCAATGTAGAAAAAAATGATAAAGATGCCTACATTATTATCGAATGTAAGAAGAAAACCCGTAAAGACGGATTAGACCAACTTAAGGACTACTTGAAATTTTCTAATGCTTATATAGGCGTTTGGTTCAATGGAAGCGAAACATTGTTTCTTAGAAAAATTGAGGAAGAAGGCAAAGTTGTTTTCAGTGAAGACATTCCTAATATTCCAAATTATACTCAAAGATTACAAGATATTGGATTGTTTAAGCGAAAAGATTTGAAACCAACACACAATCTAAAATCAAGATTTATTTCTATTCGTAATTATCTTGCCGGTAATGCTGTTGGCATAACAAGAGATGAAGAGTTAGCAAGACAAATCATCAATTTGATACTTTGTAAACTATATGATGAGAAATTCACAAAACCAGAAGACAAAGTTCAATTTAGATCCGGTATTGAAGAAAATGCTAAAGACGTTGCTAATAGAATAAAAGCTCGATTTGAGGAAACTAAAAATGTCTATCCTGATGTTCTTAGTCCTAATGACCAAATTGAATTGGATGATAAATCGCTTGCTTACGTTGTTGGCGAATTACAAAACTATTCTTTAATGGAAGCTGAAAGAGATGTTGTTGGTGATGCATTTGAAGTATTTATCCATAGAGCATTAAAAGGCGGACAAGGACAGTTTTTTACACCGAAAAATGTCGTAAAAGCTGCAATAAATATTTTAGACGTTGATGTAACAGAAAAAGTCATTGACCCAGCTTGTGGTTCAGGTGGTTTTTTAATCGAAGCTCTAAAGTATCAATTTAGAAAAATTGAAGATAGAGGCAAGGAATACAATTGGCCACACCATGAAATTGAGAGTGAAAAAAATTCGAAAGCGAGCTTAAACATTCGAGGAATTGAGCGGGACAGTTTTTTAAGCAAAGTTGTCAAAGCCTATATGGTTATTATGGGCGATGGGAAAAGCGGTATTTTTTGCGAAGATTCCTTAGAGCCACCCGCAAATTGGGATACTAAGACGCAATCCAGTATTCATTTTGGAAGTTTTGATATTTTGTTAGCAAATCCGCCTTTTGGCGCAAATATCCCTGTCGTAGGAGAATCTAAGTTAAGCCAATTTCCATTGGGGCATAAATGGACAAAAGGGAAAGATGGACGATGGGTAAAAGGAAAAGTAAAAACGAGTGAAGCCCCTCAAATACTATTCATTGACCGTTTTCTTGATTTATTGAGAGATGGCGGAAAGATGGCAATTGTTCTTCCTGATGGAGTATTGAGTAATCCAACTGATGAGTACATTATACAATCATTACTTGAAAGAGCCGAAATTATAGGTCTTATTGACTTGCCAATGAGTACGTTTTTGCCGTACACTCCGACAAAAACGCATTTACTCCTATTAAAGAAAACGGCAAATCCAAGAAAAGATTACACATTCTTTATGAGTTATGCAAAAACATGTGGACATGATAAACGAGGAAGGGAAGTAAATGAAGACGAAATCGCATTAATTCCAGAATATCTCAGGTCTTTAGATAATGGAGGAAATCCATCGCACTTAGGGTTTAAAATGAAATATAGCGAGCTTATCAATAATATTTTATTGCCGAAGTACTATAATCCTGATTTGAATTACGAATTGAGCAAATTTATTGAAAGTAAGAAATATACAGTAAAATCAATACAAGAACTTGTCAATGAAAAATTAATAGCAGTGACAAGAGGTAATGAAATCGGTAGCGAAAATTATGGCACAGGCGATATACCTTTTGTTAGAACGTCAGAAATATCAAATTGGGAAATTGTTTCAGATTCTACTCATTGTGTATCAGAAGATATTTATGAAGACTATAAAGATAAACAAAAGATAGAAGAAGAAGATATTTTAGTCGTTAATGATGGTACTTATCTAATGGGGCGAACAGCAATGGTAACAGACATTGATTTAAAGATAGTTATACAAAGTCATTTTAGACACATTAAAATTTTGAATAAGAAAAAACTTTCACCTTATTTATTATTAGCCATGTTGGGGTTAGAAATTGTTCAGAAACAAATTGAAGCAAAATCATTCAGACAAGGAACAATTTCAACCTTAGGAAATCGATTATTAGAAGTAAAAGTGCCTATTCCTATTGACATTAAAGAACAAGAACGAATTATTAATGAGATAAAAACAATTATTAAAAATAAGAGAGATGCCAAATTCCATGCTCAAAATTACAATATTTTAGGTAAACAAGAAAATTTGATGGGAATAAAGAACAAGGCAACATTAGGAAATTTGTAAAAACGATAAATTGAACTATTTCTTTGCTTTCGTTACCTAAAATTGGGCGATGTAAATTTTATAAATATCACATTATTAATTATTTGCAAAATAACGATTTGAAAAGAGCCAAAGTCATGAAAGAAACAGGAATCGATTTGCCGAGCCTTTACAAAGAAACGGCAGAAGGTGGTTTGGCGCGTTTCGCAAAGAAAAGATAGCTTTCACTCCTGAAAATAAACTCTTTTCACACGACGCGAAATGCGTGTAAGTATTTCATAAGGAATGGTTTCGCTAGCTTCGGCAATGGCTTCGATAGGATGAGTTTTGTTGAAAACAATAACCAAATCGCCTTCCTTTGCTTCGATTCCCGTCAGGTCGATCATGCACATATCCATGCAAATATTTCCGATGATTGGTGCCGGCATGTTGTTGACCCAAAGTGTGCCTTTTCCGTTTCCTAGCGAACGCGGCAAACCATCAGCATAACCGATTGGAACAACGCCAATTACAGAAGCACGTTTCGTGTAACTTTGACGGTTATAACCCACACTTTCGTTGGTATCGATTTTTTTGATTTGCGACAAAGTTGATTTGAGCGAAACGACTGTTTCTAAATAATTCTTGTCGGAAGGAATGGGTGCTACGCCGTAAAGTCCGATTCCTAAGCGCACCATTTCGTATTGCGCTTCCGCAAAACGACTGATACCGCCTGTGTTGAGAATATGACGCATCACAGGATATGAAAATGATTGAACGATTTTTTTGCTTAATCGCTCAAAAAGAGCAATTTGTGTTTTTGTAAACGTGTCGTGTTCAGGATTGTCGCTTGCTGCTAAATGCGAAAAAACACTTTGTACATGAAGCATCGGATTTGCTTTTACACGATTGATAAGCAGGTCGATTTGGTTTTCGTCGAAGCCCAAACGATGCATTCCTGTGTCGAGTTTCAAGTGAATTTTTATGGGTTGCTCGATTGAAGCGATTTGCGAAAGTGTTTGCTCAAGCTTCTCTAAAATTCTGAAACTAAATATTTCGGGTTCCAACTGATTGTAAATCATTGCCTCTAGAGCACTCTCTTCGGGGTTCATGACCATAATCGGTAATTTGATGCCCGCTTGACGCAATTCGATGCCTTCGTCAGCATAAGCAACAGTCAGATAATCAGCATGGTGAAATTGCAATACATTTGCTATTTCGAAACCGCCGCTTCCATAACCAAAAGCTTTGACTAAAACCATGAGTTTCGTTTCCGTATTGATTTTCGAACGGTAATAATTCAAATTGTGAACGAGACTGTTTAGGTTGATTTCGAGAACCGTTTCGTGTGCTTTTTCCTGTAATAAACTACTAATGCGTTCAAATTCAAACACACGCGAACCTTTCAGTAAAATCGTTTGATCGTGCAATGATTCAATTTGAAATTCCGATAAAAAAGATTCTGTATTCTGATAAAACAATTTTTTTACTGCGAAATAATCGCTGTATTTTCCAATCGATTCTCCTATTCCAATAATAAAATCAACACCTTTTGCAGATACCAAACGAGCGATGTGATTGTATAACGCGCTTTCGTTATTTTCGTTTTGCAGCATATCAGACAAAATCAATGTTTTGTATTTATGTTGCTGCTGCTGATTCATAAAATCCAAAGCAATGGCAAGTGAGTTGATGTCCGAATTGTAACTATCATCAATGATTGTGCAATTGTTGATTCCGGCTTTCAACTCCAAACGCATGGCAATGCCGGTCAAGTTTTTCATGCGTTCGGCAATCGCTTGTTCAGAAACACCTAATAACAAAGCAATTGACCAGCAATGAATGGCATTTTCAATCGAAGCTTCGTCTGTGAAAGGAATCGTTATCTGAATCGTTTTTTGTTTGTAAATGGCTTCTATTGTAGTTTGTTGCGACGAAACTTGTTGCGATCTGATATACAGATTTGCCGCTTTCGATTGCTTGCTCCAAGTGAACAACTGTGTATTTTTCAAAAAATCAGCACGTTGAATTCCTGAATGAATCCGTTTGTCGTCGAAACAATAAACGAGTTTTTCGGACTCTTTAAACAATTTTAATTTTTCATCGATTTTTTGCTCGACTTTCGAAAAATTTTCGCCGTGTGCGGTGCCGATATTTGTTATCAGACCGATTGTCGGTCGAATGATTTTTTGCAATTTCTGCATTTCGCCGGGCATCGAAATTCCTGCTTCGAAAATTGCTAACCGGTTGCTTGTTTTCATCTGCCAAACCGAAAGCGGAACTCCCAATTGCGAGTTGTAACTTTTCGGACTTCTAACAATCTGAAAATCGGGCTCTAAAATCTGAAACAACCATTCTTTGACAACCGTTTTTCCATTGCTTCCTGTGATGCCAACGACAGGAATTTCGAATTGGTTTCGATGCCAAACCGACAGTGTTTGAAGGGCTTCGAGCGTGTCATTGACTCGAATAAAACGAGCTTCCGAAAATTTGTCCCAATTTGGGCGGTAGGCACTCACAACAAAATACCGAACGCCTTTTTCGTACAACGCTTCTACATAGTTATGACCGTCGTTTCGCTTACTTACAAGAGCGAAAAAAATGTTTTTTTGCGAAACCAATTGTTGACGGCTATCAGTAATAATATCTTGAATTGCAACATGATGCTGTGTATTTCCAAGCAATTCACCTCCTATAATGTTTGCTATATGCGAAATGGTATATTGTTGTTGCATGATTTTTTCGAATTGCGATTAATCGTTTTCTATTTCGTGTGCAAGCCTGTTTCTGACAATGTCGATAGCCAAAAACAGTGCCTGACGAAACGAATCAGGCGAAGCCATGTTTTTGCCAACAATGCTATAAGCCGTTCCGTGTGCAGGCGATGTGCGCACAATCGGCAAGCCGGCAGTGTAGTTCACGCCGCCATCGTAAGCCAAAATTTTAAATGGCGTTAATCCCTGATCGTGGTACATTGCCAAAATTCCATCGAATTTTATCCAGTCTCCCATGCCAAAAAAGCCATCTGAAGGGAAAGGACCAAATGTAAGAATGCCGTTTTTATTTGCTTGCTCAATAGCGGGAATGATGGTGTTTATTTCTTTGTCTCCGATAATACCGCCATCGCCGGCATGTGGATTGAGTGACAAAACAGCAATTTTAGGTTTCGAAATGCGAAAATCAACTTTCAAACTTTTGTTGAATATTTCTATTTTTTTGAGAATCAATTCTTTTGTTATTGTTTTAGGCACATCACTCAAAGGAATATGACCGGTAACAGTTCCTATTCGTAATTTATCAGTAACCAAAAGCATCAGTGGCTCTTGATTTTCAAAATTTGCAGCAAGGTATTCGGTGTGTCCCGGGAAATTAAACTTGGTCGATTGAATATTTTGTTTGTTGATTGGAGCCGTAACAACAGCATCGATGAGCTTGTTTTTCAGATCGTCTACAGCCATTTCAAGTGCTTTAAAAGAAGCGTTGCCACCGATTGAAGTCGAAAATCCTTGTTCGATTTTAACTTCTTCTTCGGTATAATTAACAATGTTGACACGTTTTGCAGCTGCTTGTTGCGCCGTTTTGATTTGTGTATAATTAAATTCTTCGATGTTTAGATTTTTTTTGTAATAATTTGCTATGCGTGTCTGACCGTAAATAATCGGAACGAAATCTTCTAAAAGCCTTTTATCGGACAACGTTTTGATAATCACTTCGTAACCTATTCCATTGATGTCTCCTTGCGTTATTCCAATCCGCAAGCGATTTGTTTCTTTGTTTGTGTTGTGCATAATAACAAATTTTAGCAAAAATACCATTTTGATTCGCATAAAGCAATGTAGCAGATGCGATGCAAATATTGCTGAATAATTACTTGGGATTTTGAATCGAATTAAAGTTGCTGGTTACGAACTGGTTACCCTATCTCTTAAGTTCAGAATTGGGTTTTCGAAATACTTATAGAGTAAAGTCGAAACTATAAGAATTACAATCCAATAAACACCATACATAATCCATGCTGTTTGAACGTTATAAGGTAAAAAATGATCACGTATTACTTCTGCAACTAACGCCAAATTAATCAGATACATCGAATATGAAATCAAACTGATATGTGTAACTATACGTGTGAGTAAACGCGGAGCTGTTTTTATACTATCAAATTTTGGGAGTAACAAAAGACACCCAAAACTTTGCATAGATGTCTTAAAAATTTTGGTTATAAAGTCATTCGGCAACCACGTAGAATACAAAATAATAGACCAGAGGATAAGTCCTATTATAAAAGCAAAATTGCGACTTTTGAACCAACTTTTGGAATAATAATATTTTACAAAAGCACCTAAAAGTCCAAAAGCTACACTGTCCATTCGATATATGACAACTTTGTATATTTTAGTTATCAGCCAAAAATGATCTACTTCGAATTTTGAAGCTACAAAAAGACGAAGTAAAAAGGGGGTGATAATAAAAACTAAAGATGTGATTAAAAAAACGATCTTTTTGCTGATTTTAAACCTATTCAATGAGAAACATAAAAAGAGAAAAACAAAAGGAAATAGAAAATAAAACCATTCTTGAATACATAAGCTCCATGACTCCCAAAAAAAACCATAAAAAGGCCAAGCAAAATTCTGTAAAAAAAAGAAAAACTTCCAATTAAATTGCGAAAAATCTTCTTTAATTATTCCGAAATAAACAAAAAAGATGTTGATAATTAAAATTAAGTAATAATTAGGTAAAGTACGAAACCATCTACGTTTCAAAAAATTAGAGATATCTTTAATGCCATATTCTGTTTTTTTTCAAAATTTTTTATGATAATGCCACCTATCATAAAACCGCTCAAAACAAAAAAAAGTTCTACTCCAGATATAAGCCGAATCCAAGGAAAATTGGTATTCGCTTTGTCTAAAATAAAACTACCGTGTCCAATTAAAACATTTAGAATAGCTATTGCTCGTATTAAATCAATGCCAAATATACGACGAGAATAATTTGGATTTAAACTGAATATGTTTAATATTTTTGTCATCCGAGTTTTATACAAAAAAATTTTAGCAAAAATACCATTTTGATTCGCATAAAGCAATGTAGCAGATGCAAGGAAATTTCAGTTTGCTTTCGAAGCTAATTTTCTTGCTTTCAAAGCTCGAACAAAAAAAATACCTTTGTCGTTATGAAACAAACAACACTTCCGACAAAAGAAAGCATTATCGAAGCTTCGAAACGCATTGCGCCTTTTGTGCATCGCACACCGATTCTTCGTTCAGCGTTTTTCGATAAAAAAACAAATAGTTCTTTGTTTTTTAAATGCGAAAACTTTCAAAAAGTGGGTGCTTTTAAATCGCGTGGTGCAACAAACGCTTGTTTGCTGTTAACTTCCAAAGAAAGAAAATCGGGAGTTACAACCCATTCGAGTGGCAACCATGCACAAGCATTGGCGCGAGCTGCCGGAATTTTAGACATGAAATCATATATTGTAATGCCCGAAACGGCAGCAAAAATTAAAGTCGAAGCAACACGACAATACGGCGGAATCATTCGATTTTGCAAACCAACGCTTGCTGCACGCGAACAAACATTGCAAGAAATTGTAGAACAAACCGGTGCAACGGTTATTCATCCTTACAACGATTTTCGAATTATCGAAGGACAAGCAACAGCTTGTCTCGAATTGCTTTCGCAAACCGACGAAAAACTTGATTACGTTTTTTGTCCTGTTGGTGGAGGCGGTTTATTGAGTGGCACAGCACTTGCGTTGGCGTATTTTTCGCCCGAAACAAAACTCATCGGTTGCGAACCGCTTCGGGCAAATGATGCCAAACGCTCGTTTGACACAAAAACATTCGTTCCGAGCGAAAACCCGAAAACGATTGCCGACGGATTGCTGACATCGCTTGGATCGCTCACATTTCCAATTATTTGCAATTTTGTTTCGGATATTATCACGGTCGACGAAAGCGAAATCGTTGACGCTTTGAAACTTGTTTGGGAGCGTACAAAAATCATTATTGAACCCAGTTCGGCAGTTGCTGTTGCCGTAGCAATTTCCGGCAAAATAAATCTGAAAAACAAAAAAGCTGCTGTCATTCTTTCAGGAGGCAATGTCGATTTGAATCAATTAGCACTGTTTTTCAATAATTAAAAGACAATCTCATGAATAAAACGACATCAACTATTGGAAAACTTTTCCTCATTCCGACACTTTTAGGCAATACCACACCCGAATCGGTACTTCCAGAAGGCACGTTAAAAATTGTTCGTGAAATTCGATTTTTTATTGTCGAAAACATCCGCACGACACGTCGTACTTTAAGCAAAATCGGAATGGGAAATTTAATCGATTCGATCGAATTTATCGAATTGAATAAGCACAAAAACGCCAATATGATGGATTATTTAGGAGTTGCTTTCGAAGGAAATAATATTGGTTTGATGTCGGAAGCCGGCACGCCTTGTGTTGCCGATCCGGGATCGGTTGTTGTCGAAATGGCGCATCAGGCTGGTATACAAGTGGTACCGCTTTCGGGTCCCAACGCCCTGATTATGGCTTTGATGGGTTCCGGATTCAACGGGCAAGTTTTTGCTTTTCATGGTTATCTTCCGATCAACGAACGCGAACGCATCAATGCAATTAAAAATCTCGAAAAACGTTCGATGATCTATAACGAAACGGAAATTTTTATCGAAACACCTTTTCGAAACAATGCTTTGCTCGAAACGCTTTCGCAGCATTGCAGCGCGGCAACACGACTTTGCATTGCTTCGAACATTACCATGCCCGACGAACAAATTCTGAGCCTTCCGATTGCCGACTGGAAAGGAATGAAAATCGATTTGAACAAGAAGCCTGCTGTGTTTTTGATTTACAATTCAGGTGAAAATCGTTATTTCGAGAAAGGCAAGAAAAAGGGGAGGTGATGCCTTAGCATTACAAACAGATTTTCACATACAAACTAACTATTCATTTGTTGTTTTATCAAACAGTTGTTGCGTTGTTACAAAATCGCGTTCCGATTTATACAAGTTCGTGCTATGCAAGACAAGGCTTTTTGTTTCTTGTAAAATGTTGATAAACAACATGCTATTACGTGTGCTTCGTGCTTCTTTTTTTACACGTTTAATTTCATTTTTCTGGAATAATTCAATGATACCAAGCACATTTTGTTGTTCGTTGACAATTCCGTCGCGTTCTGTAAAATTAAAGTTTTGTATTTCGGTTGCTATTTTTACAAGGTAATTGCTCAATTCGCCACTCAAATTTTTTAATTCTTTTTTTTGCGTGCTGCTTAACTCCTTGTGATTGTTCATGATATGACGAAGTGCAGGATAAATAACAAAATGCAAACAATGTGTGATTTCGCGCAAATAATCTAAAACCTGTACATAAAAATGTGCCGAGTCTATCGCTTCGATTTTCAACTGTTCGATAACGTATGTGATATTATCCTTTTGAAATTTGATTTTTTGCTCCATCGCTTCAACCTCTTTTAAGGTTTTTCTCATTTCTTTTTCATCAAATTCGGCGAGGATTTTAATGGCTTTTTTATAGCTTCGTTGCGTTTGTTGAAGTGTTTCTACGATGGTCTGAATGTTTTGAAAAACAATATTATCTGCATTAATGGTCGCTATTTCATTTGCCAAATCCTCTTGTTGTTTCTCTTTCTTTTTGTGTGTTCGATGTGTTTTGATCATCAGAAATACGGCTAAAAGAATCATCGCTGTTATTGCATAAATACCGCCAAAATGGAAAAGTAAAGCAACTAAGAAAGTTAATGTAGATGCCGAGATTGCTGTAAAAAACCATCCGCCGACTACCGAAAAAACACCTGTGATGCGAAACACGGCACTATCGCGACCCCAAGCCCTGTCGGATAACGAAGTTCCCATGGCAACCATAAACGTAACATAAGTTGTTGATAAAGGTAATTTTAACGAAGTTCCTAACGCAATTAAAATACTGGCAACGACAAGGCTTACAGCCGCACGGAGCATATCGAAAGCAGGAGCATCTTTTGCTTTTTCTTTTGGTAATGGCGTAAATTGTTTTTCGACGTATTTTTTTATCGGTTTAGGAACGATTCGGTTGATGCTTTCCGATGTTGCAACGGCAATTTTAACAATGTTTCTTGATAATTGTGTCGAGCCAAAACGCTCTTGACGTTGGTCTTGTCGACTCAGATTTACCGTCGTTTCAATTACTGTACGTGCTTTTCGTGAGGTAAAAAGCGTAACGACCATAACAAGACCTGCCACAAGTAAAAAATAAATCGGTGTTTTCACTTCGCCCTGAAGCGAATTCATCAACAAATCATCTGGCGTACCGGCTTTGATCCATGTTGTGTATGACTCGAAACCGGCTAATGGAACGCCAATAAAATTCACTAAATCGTTTCCGGCAAATGCCATCGCAAGTGCAAAGGTTCCCGACAACACAACTATTTTGAGTACGTTTACATTGAAAAACCAGATTAAAAGTTGAAAAAGTACCGTTAATACAACAAAACACATTAGCATTGTTTGCGCTGTGTTTTCGGTAATCCATGCCGTCATATCGGGCGTAATAAACGATGTGCCTTTCATTCCTTTAATCAGCATAAAATATACGATTCCCGTAAGCGATAGTCCGCCAAAAACAGATCCTAAATATTTTAAGCGTTTTTTGTAATTAAACGAAAATAACACACGGGTAATAAACTGAATCAAAGCACCAAAACCAAATGCAACAACTACAGAAAGCAAGATTCCTGATATGATTGCAAGTGCTTTAGAAGTGTTGATATATTGACTGATAGATAAATTCGGGTCAGGGCTGTTCAAAACCTTCATCATCGCAATAGCAACCGAAGCACCAAGCAATTCGAATACAATAGAAACCGTTGTGGAAGTCGGTAAACCAAAAGAATTAAACGTGTCTAAAAGAATGACATCGGTTATCATTACTGCTAAAAAAATCAGCATGACCTCGTTGAAGTAAAATTTTTCGGGATGAAAAATCCCGCTTCGGGCAATTTCCATCATGCCGCTCGAAAAAATAGAACCCAACAAAACACCTAAAGCTGCAATGGCGATAACGACTTTAAACGAAGCTGCTTTTGCTCCTACGGCAGCGTTCAGAAAATTTACGGCATCGTTGCTTACGCCAACAACAAGATCGGAAATTGCTAATACAAAGAGTATTACAACAAAAGCGAGGTAGATTGTTTCCATCAGTTTTTTATTTTGAAACCGACGGCAATTTTATAAAAAAACACTTGATGGAATGGGTTTGCTTGCGGTTTTTTAGACAAATTCGTTTGCAATCGGTTGCGATGTGATAAAATCGCGCTCGGCTTTGTATAAATTGATACTAAACAGGCATAAATTCTTTGTTTCTTGCAAAATGCCGATGTATAACAAACTATTTCGTGTGCTTCCTGCTTCTTTTTTGATGCGTTTGATTTCGTTTTTGCGGAACAGATCAATTATTTGCAACAATTTTTGTTGCTCGTCGACAATTTTATCCTGATGCGTAAAATTGTGCCCATTGATTTCGGTCGTAATTTTCGTCAAAAAACGAGCTAATTCACCGCTCAGTGTCTTCAATTCGGTAAGTTGCGGAGCACTTAATTCTTTGTGATTATTATCAATATGATACTGAATAGGATGTACAATGAAATTTAAACTGTGAATAATTTCGCGCAGATAGTCAAGCATTTGCACATAATATTGTCCCGAATCAGCCGATTCTTCACTCAGTTTCGAAATGACGACCGTGATGTTGTCTTTTTGCGCTTTTGTTCGTTTCGCCATTTTGTCGACTGCTTTCGATGCTTTTTTTATCATTTTTTGATCGTAAAAAATCAGGGCTTCGATGGCTCTTTTATAATTTGTTTGTGTCCGTTGTATGGTATCGCTAATAATTTGTGTGCTGTACGACACAATTGTTTTTTCGTTAATGAGTTCTATTTCGTAACCTTCTTCTTCTTTTTGAGTTTCTTTCTTTTTTTGTTTTTTGCTCGAACGCGCAATCAGGAACAAATCGATTGCGATTACGATTGCAATGGCATAAAAACCACCTAAATTGAAAAATGAGGCAATGATAAACGAAAGTGTAAATGCGCAAAAAGCGGTTACAAACCAGCCGCCAACGACTGAAAATACGCCGGTTACACGATAGACGGCACTTTCGCGATCCCAAGCGCGATCGGCAAGCGAAGTTCCCATGGCAACCATAAACGTAACATAAGTTGTCGAAAGTGGCAATTTCAGCGAAGTTCCCATAGCGATCAGAATACTGGCAACAACAAGACTTACCGAAGCACGTACCAAATCAAATGCAGGTGCGTCTTTTGTTTCCTCTTTCGGAAGCGGTTTAAATTGCCGTTCGATGAATTTTTTTGCTTTTTTCGGCATTATTTTTTCCACATTATTCGACAAGTTAACGGCAGTTCGTACCAAAGTTCGCGAAAGTTGTGTTGTGCCGAAACGTTCTTGTCCTTGTTCTTGCCGGCTTAAATTAATTGTTGTTTCGATAACGGCTTTTGCTTTTTTCGATGTGTAAAGCGATGTTACCATGATAACTCCGGCGGCAAGTAAGAAATAAGTAGGTGTTTGTACAGCTTTTGTCAACGAGACCATTTCAAGAAATTCATTTGATCCGGATTCAATATAGGCTTTGTACGAATCAAAAGCGGCAAGCGGTACGCCGATAAAATTTACTAAATCGTTTCCGGCAAAAGCCATTGCTAAAGCAAAAGTTCCCGAAAGTACAATGATTCTCAATACGTTGAAGTTGAAAAGCCATCGCAACAATTGAAATAAAATCGTAAATACAACAAAACTTCCACCTAATATGAGCAACGTATTTTCTTGTATCCAATTATGAAATTCAGTTGTAACAAACGAAGCTCCTTTAATGCCTTTGATGAGCATAAAATAAACGATTACTGTAATCGAAAATCCGCCAAATGGAGCACCCAAATAATTCAAACGTTTTTTGTAATTAAACGAAAACAGCAAGCGAGCGATGTATTGAACGAGCAAACCAAATCCGAAAGCCAATACGACCGAAAGCAAGATTCCGGAAATAATAGCCAACGCTTTCGACGAGTTGATGTATTGTCCTATTGCGCCGCCTTTGACAAGCGCAATCGCTACCGAAGCACCAAACAATTCGAAAACAATAGAGACAGTTGTCGAAGTTGGCAATCCTAACGTATTAAAGGTGTCTAATAAAATAATGTCTGTAGCAATTACAGCCGCAAAAATCAGTATGATTTCATTGAAATAAAACATTTGCGGATGAAAAATCCCGCTTCTAGCTATTTCCATCATGCCACTCGAAAACGTAGCACCAATCAACACGCCAAGCGCAGCGATAAGCATAATAACTTTGTACGAGGCAGCACGAGCTCCTAAAGCCGAGTTTAAAAAATTCACAGCATCGTTGCTCACACCAACAGAGAGATGTATGATTGCCAACAAAAAAAGAACAATAATAAGAATAAGGTAAACAGTTTCCACGTATGTAACTTTTGTAGTTTTCCGAGCGCAATATTACAAAAAGCTGTTTAATACCTAAACTTCTAAAATAAAAATTGCATATATCAATTATAATGCTTATTTTTAGGGTGTTAAAAACAAAATTAAACATTTGATATATGCACCTTAAAAGTACAAAAAAATTAGCGTT
>JAISHW010000030.1 GCA_031262365.1 Lentimicrobiaceae bacterium | reverse complement strand
TGCCTACCGAAGCCGAGTGGGAGTATGCCGCTCGCGGAGGAAACAATGCGAGTTCGCAGACTATGTATAGTGGAAGCAACACCATTGACGAGGTAGCTTGGTACAGTGAAAATAGCAACAATACCACCCATCCCGTTGGAGAAAAGAAAGCTAACGAGCTGGGCATTTACGACATGAACGGCAATGTATGGGAATGGTGCAGCGACCGGTATGGAGCTTATCCTGCCGTACCGCAAACGAATCCGCAAGGTTCGTCACAAGGCTCTTACCGCGTGTATCGCGGCGGCAGCTGGGCCTACAATGCGTCGGGCTGCCGCGTTGCCAATCGCTCCGGCAGCGCGCCGAGTTATCGCAACCTCAATTTAGGCTTCCGCCTCGTCCTTCCGGAGTTACCTGCAAAAAGTATGTAAGCTAAGGCGAGTTTTGCCAAAAAGCAAGCGAGGGACGAGCGCAGCAAAAGGCAAAACGAGCGGAAAAGTTGTTGCCGTCATTGCGAGGCACGGAGTGCCGAAGCAATCCAGAGGTAAACCCGAAGCAATCAGGATAGAAAGAAGATTGATGAGTAGTTATTAATCAAAAGGGGGCTTCTAAAAATTTCAATATCAAGGCTTGTGACTGAAACAAAAGCGGAGTTTACTTGTGTAAATGAGCATTTTGTTGAAGAAGCGTAACGTAGCGATTGGGATTTTTAGAAGTTCCCAAAAGATTAAAAACATGATGCGAATCGAACTCAGGCTTTTAATCATTATTTTTGATAAACGTGTCGTGCGAAAGTTCATCAAAAGCTTCAAGTACTTCTTCGCGGGTATTCATCACGATAGGACCACCCCATGCGATAGGATCGCCAAGTGGACGCGCCTCAAAAAAAATGAAACGCATGCCGTCGTTGCCGGCTTTGGCATAAAACTCTTCGTTTTTGTCGAACAATACAGCTACTTTATTCGGTATGATTGCGGCTTTTTTATCGTCGTCGAAATATCCTTCGCCTTCGACGGTATACACAAAAACGGTTGCTTTTGGGTCGGTTTTGAGCAAAAATTCGCTATCAGGTTTCATTTCGATGTCGAGCATACGGGTAGCAATATGGTGCCCGGTAACGCCTTCGTATTCTTTATATTTGCCTGCAATAACGCGAATGGTAAGCTGTTCTTCATGCACTTCCGGAATCATTTCTTTTGTGATGTCGAAATACTTTGGTTCGGTCATTTTTTCGTTTTTTGGCAGGTTTATCCAAAGTTGCAAGCCTAACAGATGTTCGGTTGGTTGAGGCATTTCCTGATGCAAAATGCCGCTGCCACCTGTCATCCACTGACTTTCGCCATTCGAAATTGTTCCTTTATTACCGAGGCTGTCTTCGTGGTCGATACGTCCTTTTATTAAATAAGTCAGTGTTTCGATGCCGCGATGCGGATGCATCGGAAAACCTTTAATATAATTGTCGGGATTGTGCGAATCGAAAGCGTCGAGCATCAAAAACGGGTCGAATCGATAGGCGGTTTCGTTGCCTAAAACTCTTACTATTAACCCGACGTTCATTAAAACGTATTTTATTTACATATAATACGTTTATATTAAGCGAATTATGTTTCTTGATATTATCGATTAATTAACGTCTGGTTAATAAATGCACACCGGCACCGTCGATAGTACGGTGTCCGACTACTTTTTCAATTACTTTTCTTCTCATTGTTTTCAATTTAATTTTGTTGTTACAATTTGTTTATTGTTTTATCGTAAACAACTGAAAGTGTTGTTTTGTTTGTTAGTAAATCAATTTTGAATGAGATAGTGTGGTAATTTAAAAATTTGATAATGAGAAAGTGAACGGTAATAGACTGAAAACATTAGTGTTGCATTGTTGTATCGAATGAACTTAAAACATTGACAAAGCAAACAAAAACAGCTACTCGAAAGTAGCTGTTTTTTTATAAGAATTTAATGTGAATCTTTTATTTCCCTGATTTGCGAATTGCGGCTTGAGCTGCAGCCAAACGAGCTACAGGCACACGGAACGGCGAACAAGAAACGTAGTTCATTCCGGCGTGGAAGAAGAATTCGATGGAAGCAGGATCGCCACCATGCTCGCCACAAACACCTACTTTGAGATTGTTTCTGGTTTTTCTTCCGCGTTCGATACCTAATTTCACTAATTGACCCACACCTTCTTGGTCTAATGTGTTAAATGGATCGGCAGGAATAATTTTTTCTTCCGTATATTTATTAACGATTGCGTTTACGTCGTCGCGCGAGAAGCCGAATGTCATTTGAGTCAAGTCATTTGTTCCGAACGAGAAGAATTGAGCAACTTCTGCTATTTGATCTGCCACCAAAGTAGCACGAGGAATTTCAATCATTGTTCCGTATAAATAGTCGATTTTCAACTTGAATTTTGCTTCTATTTCTTTTTGTACCTCGTCAGCAATTGCTTTTTGGTGCCTCAATTCGTTCACATTGATTGTCAGAGGCACCATGATTTCCAATTGTGGATTTTTGCCTTCTTTCATCAATTCGGCTGTTGCTTCGAACAAAGCACGGAATTGTGTACGTGTAACTTCCGGATAAACAATTCCCAAACGAACGCCGCGTAATCCCATCATCGGGTTTACTTCGTGAAGTGCATCAATACGTTTTTTTATTTCTTCGAAAGACATTCCTTTTTCTTTTGCCAATTCGCGTTGTTTGTCTTCTGTTTGCGGAACAAATTCATGCAATGGAGGATCCATCAAACGGAATGTCAGAGGTTTAGCGTCCATTACAGCCAAAGTTCCTTTTGCGGTAGCTTTGATGAATGGTTCTAATTCATTTAAAGCAGCAACGCGTTCTTCGGTGTTGTTAGCTAAAATCATGTTGCGTAATTTTGCTAAAGGCTCTTCGCTGTTTTCGCCGTAGAACATGTGTTCGATACGGAATAATCCGATTCCTTCTGCTCCGAAATTAATTGCGTTTTGAGCATCTTTTGGCGTATCGGCATTGGTGCGAACGCCCATTGTGCGGTGTGTGTCAACAATTTTCATGAATTCTTGGAAACGTGGATTTTCTGTCGCATCAATCATTTGAATTGCTTGGTCATAAACCCAACCTTTTGTTCCGTTCAAACTCAATATGTCGCCTTCTTTGTATGTTTTTCCGGCAATAGTAACTTCGCCTTTTTCAAGGTCAATATGAACTGCTTCGCAACCTACGATACAGCATTTTCCCCAGCCACGGGCAACTAATGCTGCGTGCGAAGTCATTCCGCCGCGAGCAGTAAGAATACCGTCGGCAGCACGCATACCTTCAACGTCTTCAGGATTTGTTTCTTCGCGAACCAGAATATTTTTGATTTTCTGATTGTTGTATTCCATTGCTTTTTCGCTGGTTAAAGCGATTGCCCCAACAGCACCTCCGGGTCCAGCCGGCAATCCTTTTGCGATGACGGTATGTTTTTTCTCGTCATTCGAATCCAAAATCGGATGTAACAATTCATCTAATTGTGCAGGAGAAAGTCGCATGACGACTTCTTTAGAATCAATCAATTTTTCGCTCATCATGTCTAATGCCATTTCCAAAGCTGCAACTCCGGTACGTTTTCCAACGCGGCATTGTAACATGTATAATTTTCCTTCTTGGATAGTGAATTCGATATCTAACATATCTTTGAAATTCTTTTCCAGAAGATTACGGATTTCGTCTAATTCTTTATAAGTTTCGGGCATCAATTCCTGCATGGAAGGAAGGTGCTTATTTTGGTCGTTTTTCGTTGAATCATTCAACGGATTTGGTGTTCTGATTCCGGCGACAACGTCTTCGCCTTGTGCATTAATCAGCCATTCGCCGTAGAATTGATTTTCGCCGGTGGCGGGATTTCGCGTGAAGGCAACGCCTGTTGCAGAGTTTTCGCCCATGTTTCCAAACACCATTGTTTGCACGTTTACGGCTGTTCCCCAATCATCAGGAATACCTTCGATGCGACGGTATGAGATGGCTTTTTTTCCGTTCCAGCTTTTGAATACAGCTTTGATACCGCCTTCTAATTGTGCTTTTGCATCATCGGGAAATTCAACGCCAATAACTTCTTTTATTTTCTTTTTGAATGCTTCAGCTAAGAATTTCAAATCGTCGGCGGTTAAGTCGGTGTCTTGTTTGTATCCTTTGTTGTGTTTGTATTGGTCAAGCATATCGTCTAATTGCTTGCGAATACCAAACTCGTGTCCTTCAGCTTTTTCCATTACTACATCGGCATACATCATAATCAAACGTCGGTACGAATCATATACGAAACGTGGATTATTTGTTTTTTTCAAAATACCTGGAATAGTAGCTGAGCAAAGTCCGATATTTAATACGGTATCCATCATGCCGGGCATTGATGCTCTGGCTCCCGAACGACACGATAAAAGAAGCGGATTTTCGGCATCGCCGTATTTCATTCCCATAGCTTCTTCTACTTTTTTCATGCCTTTCCAAACCTCGTCCATAAGACCATCCGGAAGTTGTGCTTTATTTTCGTAATAAGCTGTACAAGCTTCTGTTGTTACTGTTAAACCGGCAGGAACAGGCAATCCCATCAGACACATTTCCGCAAGGTTTGCGCCTTTTCCGCCCAACAAATTCTTCATGTCTGCTTTACCTTCGGCTGTTTTTCCACCGAAAAAATAAACGTACTTTACTTTGTTCATTGTAAAAATATTATAAGGTTTTACTTCAATTTTACTCTTAAAAATGAGAGGCGCAAAGATACTATTTTATCCTATTTATTTGAATTAAGTGAATGAAGAAATCAGGGCAATAAGGAAATAGTTGCAAGTCGCAAGTTTTCGAATCGCGAATAACTTGTAACCTACCCGTATAAAAATTATGTCTTGATTTTGTTTTTTTTAACGTGTGAAATTCGCTGATACGCTTAAATTTGCAAAAAAAAAAACAAATGAATTCTCTCATTCCTTTTTTAGCTTTTACGGCGATTATTATTTTTTTTATTTGGAATTTATCGAAACCGAAAAAACAAAATGAAACAACAAAAACTCGAAGACCACAATCAAATCGTTATGCGAAATGGATTGGTGGCGGTGTCGGTTGGGCTTTTGGAGGTCCGATAGGTGCGCTTTTAGGTTATGCTTTGGGAAGCATGTTTCAAGATGTGCAAACAGGTAAATATCAATCTGTTGGAACAAGGCAACAAGGCGATTTTAACGTAAGTTTATTGGTGCTTTCGGCGGCGGTGATGAAAGCTGATGAAAGCGTGAAAAAGTCGGAACTGGATTATGTGAAACGTTTTTTCATAACGAATTTTGGCGAACAAGCGGCATCGGAATATATTTTGATGTTGCGCGAAATCTTGAAGCAGGAAATCCATGTAGGTGAAGTAAGTCAACAAGTCGGAAGGTATATGAATTATTCTTCGCGCTTGCAATTGCTGCATTATCTGTTTGGAATTGCCGGTGTTGATGGGCAAATTAACAATAAAGAACAACGTGTACTTTCGACAATTGCATCTTATATGGATATTTCAAATCCTGATTATGAGTCGATTAAAGCGATGTTTGTCAAAGATACCAATAGTGCGTATAAAATACTTGAAATAACGCCCGAAGCCACTGATGATGAAGTCAAGAAAGCATATCGCAAAATGGCAATGAAATACCATCCCGACAAAGTGAATAATCTTGGCGAAGATGTGCAAAAAGCAGCTGAAAAGAAATTTAAAGAAGTCGCTGAAGCTTACGAACAAATTAAAAAACAACGTGAAATTAATTAGGAAACACGTTTATTTACAGAAAATTAACGAGAAACATTTATAAGCTAAAACCTCAAAATAGTGCTTTCATCGACTATTTTTTTATCAAAAACACATTGAACTTTGACAGAATAGGTTACTTTTGCGCAAATTTTTTGCACATTAAACTATGGATTTAAAGAAAATTGTAACGATCTCAGGAAAACCCGGACTGTTCTCGGTCAGCGGACAAGGAAAAAACAGTATTGTAGTAGAATCATTGCTCGACGGAAAACGTTTCCCTGCTTTTATGAACGATAAAATGAGTTCGCTCGAAGAAATCAGCATTTTTACAACAACAGAAGACAGACCTTTAAAAGAGGTTTTTAAAAAAATACATGAAAAAATCGGCGAAACAATTGATTTCGAACCAAAAAAGATTGCCGAAAAAGAACTAAAAGTCAAATTTGAACTCATCGTTCCAGATTATAACAAAGACGGCGTATATGTATCCGATATGCGAAAAGTATTTGCATGGTATAAACTTCTTGCTGAAAAAAACATGCTCGATTTTTCGGAAGAAACGCCGGAAGAAAAAACCGAGAATGAAACGGTTGAAGAAACAAAATAATGAGTAGCTTTAAAGTCCCGAAAGGGACTTTTTTTTTAAACACATCATCATGTACAAGCACCTGATCCGCCCTGTTTTTTTCAAATTCAACGCCGAATTTGCACATCACTTTACGGTTTCATGTTTGCGAATCGGATTCGCAATACCCGGAATAAAAAACCTTGTCGGAAGTTTTTTTAAAATTAAAGACCCAAATAAAACGCTCGAACGCACAGTTTTTGGTTTAACATTTAAAAATCCGGTCGGAATTGCTGCCGGATTCGACAAAAACGCTCGTGTATTCAATCATTTAAGTGCTTTCGGATTCAGTCATGTCGAAATAGGAACCGTAACGCCAAAAGGACAGTCCGGAAATCCAAAACCACGTCTTTTCAGAATGATTCAAGACGAGGGAATTATTAACCGAATGGGATTCAACAACAAAGGAGTTGAAAATGCCGTCAAAAACTTGAAAAAGCGGAAAACAATTATCGTAATTGGCGGAAACATTGGAAAAAATACGGCAACACCAAACGAAGAAGCCTTAAATGATTACATCGAATGTTTCGAAGCATTGTTTGATTACGTCGATTACTTTGTTGTCAACGTCAGTTGTCCGAACGTAACAAATCTTCGTCAGTTGCAAGATCAGGACTCTTTGTTGAACATGTTGAACCGTTTGCAAACATTGAACAATGCCAAACCAAAACGTAAACCTATTTTATTGAAAATTTCGCCCGACCTGAACAACGAGCAACTCGACGAAGTTATCGAAATCATCAACATCTCGAAAATTGATGGCGTGGTTGCTACAAACACAACAACTACTCGAAATACGTTGAATAAAAATAGAATTTTCGCCGAACAAATTGGCAATGGAGGGCTCAGCGGAAAACCACTCGCAAAACGGTCTACCGAAATAATCCGTTATCTGGCACAAAAGTCGAACAAAGCGTTTCCAATTATCGGCGTGGGTGGTATTTTTACAGCCGAAGATGCCATCGAAAAATTAGAAGCAGGAGCCGATCTTGTACAAGTTTTCACCGGATTTATCTACGAAGGACCTGCGATTGCAAAAAAAATCAATCAGGAATTACTAAAAATTCAACAATAGGGAGTTTCTAAAAATTCAAAAGACAAGGCTTGCGACTGAAACAAAAGCGGCGTTTAATTCCGCTTTGCGGTCTTTTCCTCCTCGCGGCTCAGCATAATCCGCAAGCGGCTTCTGCTTTCGCTCCGAAACGTCGGTTACTTGGCGTAAATGAGCATTTTGGCGAGGACGCGTAACGTAGTATTTTGGATTTTAGAAGCTCCCAACATTCTAAATCGTACCTTTGCTTTGTTATAACGAACAAACTTGAGATGAAAATTCACGAAATTCTTACCGCGTTAACCGAAATTGCTCCGCTTTCGTTTCAAGAAAGCTACGACAACTCAGGACTTCTTGTCGGCGATTTGCAAGCTGAAGTAACAAAAACACTCATCGCACTCGATCTGACCGAAGCTGTTATTGACGAAGCCATCGAAAAAAACTGTAATTTGATTATTACACACCATCCTTTTATTTTCAAAGGATTGAAAACGCTCACGCCTTCCGATCCAATTGCCAACATGGCTATCAAAGCAATCCAACATCGTATCGGCATCATTGCCATGCATACAAATATCGACAATTACCAATATGGCGTAAGCTACGCACTTGCCGAAAAATTAGGATTATCCGACATTCAAATATTAAATCCGCAAAAAGATGCGTTACGAAAAATTGTTGTTTTTTGTCCTGTTGCACACGCTGCTATGGTTCGCGAAGCGATGATGAAAGCCGGTGCCGGTTCGATTGGGAAGTATGATTTTTGCAGTTTCAATAGCGATGGAAAAGGAAGTTTTAGAGGAAACGAAGACAGCAATCCGTTTGTCGGCAAAAAAGGCGCAATACATTTCGAAGATGAAACGCGGATTGAAACCATCGTTTCGACACACCATCTTCCAAACGTAATTGAAGCGATGCTCAAAGCACATCCTTACGAAGAAGTTGCTTACGATGTTTATCCGCTCGAAAATACGCTTCCGACAGTTGGTTCGGGAGCTATCGGATGGTTCGAAAACGAAATAGAAAGTGTCGAATTGCTCGCTTTGATTCAAAAAATACTAAAAACGCCGTGCCTTAAACACACCAATACGTTAACAAAAAAAATTCGAAAAGTTGCTTTATGTGGCGGATCAGGTGCTTTCCTGATTGACGAAGCAAAACGCCGAAAAGCCGATGCTTACCTTACAGCCGATTTGAAATACCACGATTATTTTGAAGCGAACAACCAACTCCTTTTAATAGATTGCGGACATTTTGAAACCGAACAATTTGCGAAAGATTTGATTGCTGACATCATAAAGAAAAAATTTCCTACCTTTGCAGTCCTAATTTCGAATCTGAACACAAACCCCGTTCGATATTTTAACAAGTAAAATCAGCATACTATGGCAAAAACAAAAGATAAAGCTCTCGCTACCGATGAATTGGGAGAAATTAGTGTTGAACGCAAATTGGTTGCGTTATACACATTACAACAAGTAGACTCACAAATCGACAAAATTCGTATCGTTCGCGGCGAACTCCCGATCGAAGTTCAAGATTTGGAAGATGAAGTCAAAGGACTTGAAACACGCATCGAAAACGTTGAAGGCGAAATCAAAATAACAAACGAAGCCATATCTGACAGAAAAAATGCCATTAAAGAAAGCGAAACGCTTATCAAACGTTACGAAGAGCAACAAAACAACGTCAGAAACAACCGTGAGTACGACTCGCTATCGAAAGAAATTGAATTTCAATCGCTCGAGATTCAGCTTTCCGAAAAACGCATTCGCGAACATGCTTCAAAAATCACTGATTTAACAGAAAAATTAGAAAAAACAAAAGCACGTTTAGACGAGCGCACCAACGACTTGGCAATAAAAAAAGCCGAACTTCAGTCAATTATCGAAGAAACCGACAAAGAAGAACAAGAATTAATTGCACGCTCAAAAGATTGCGAAAAACTGATTGAAGAACGCTTGCTTACAGCATATAAACGTATTCGCAAAAATGCACGTAATGGTCTTGCCGTAGTACAAATCGAACGCGATGCCTGTGGAGGCTGTTTCAGCAAAATTCCGCCGCAACACCAACTCGACATTCGTATGCACAAAAAAATCATCGTTTGTGAATATTGCGGTCGTATTCTCGTCGACCACGAAATTGTCGAACAATATGCAAACTACCTTGTTTAACTTAGGTAATATGCTTTAACTACATAGCATTAGATTTTATTTTTAAGGAGGGTCCCATCCCTCCTTTTTTGTCGATTCGATTTTATGAAAAAGCAATCCGTCGCATTAATCTCATTATTCCTACTTTTTCCGGCTATGCTTTTTTCACAAACGTTTCGTTTCGAGCAACAACATAGTGCCATTTACAACACCATTTTAAACCTCGAACTCCGCGAAGCTACACAACAAATCGAAACGCTCAAAATACAAGAATCCGACAACTGCGCACTGCTACTACTCGAAAATTACATTGATTTTCTAACACTTTTTATCAGCGAAGAAAAAACACTTTTCGATCAACTTCAAAGCAACAAAAACACGCGAATCAAAAGTTTCGAAAAATTGTCCGATGAAAACCCGTACAAACTTTGGGCAATAGCCACCACCAACTTGCAATGGGCTTTTGTCAGACTAAAATTCGACGAAAAATACACCGCTACATTCGAAATACGGAAAGCACACCTACTCCTCAACGAAAACCAAAACCGGTTTCCCGAATTTAAAACCAATCTTTTGGCTGCCGGTTTTTTACATGCGTTATTTGGTGCTGTTCCGGCTCGCTATCAAATCATCATGAAATTAGCCTCGCTCAACGGAAGCATCGAAAAAGGTCGATCAGAACTTTACGAATTGCTTTATCTGACAACGGCTGATGCTTCTCTTTCGCATCTTCGCAAAGAAACACTGTTTTACCTTTCTTTCATCGAAATGAATTTGAACGCTAATAAGCAATTTTCCGAAAACCTGTTACAGCAATTTTCCGACAACGATTTGTCGAGTCCTTTGATGATCTATGCAAAAGCAACGCTCGAAATGCGATTAGGGAAAAACAACAAAGCACTCGAAACACTTTCGTTCGAAACAACAGCAACTTCCTACCCTTTCTGTTTTTTAGATTATTTACGCGGCGAATGTTTGCTTCGAAAACTTGATTTCGATGCGCAGAAAAGTTACCAAAAATACATCAGCACGTTTGGCGGAACAAATTACATAACCGATGCCAAACGAAAAATTGCTTGGATTTATTTATTACAAGGAGATCAGGAAACATACCTTCTGTTAATGACCGCTTTAAAAATCGACGAAAACAGGACGATCGACATCGACAAACAAGCTGTTAAAGAAGCTACTTCCCGAAAAACACCCCATCTGGATTTGCTTAAAACGCAACTGCTTTTCGATGGCGGTTATTATGACGAAGCACTCCAAGTTATTGCGCACAAAACTTTCGATTCCGAAGCACATACATTGGAACAACTATATCGTATGGCACGCATTTTCGATGAACAGAAAAACCACGAACAAGCACGCATTTATTATCAGAAAACTATCGAAAAAGGGAAAAACGCAAACAGCTATTTTGCCGCAAACGCCGCTTTAAAAATTGCCGAATATTACGAAACCACATACAACTATTCGGAAGCAAAAACTTACTACAATCTTTGCCTGAAAATGAATCCGACCGAATACCGAACAAGCATACACCAAAAAGCAAAAGCAGGGTTAAGCCGCTTGCCGAAAAACTAAAAAAGGCTGGCAATTGCCAACCTCTTCTTCTCCTATTAAACTAACTCTATCTTTAATAATAATCTTCTTCAATAGCGTCTAAATCAAAATCATCATACACATCGTCAATAGCATCGACAAAGTCGTCATCTTCATCAGTAGCGTCGTAAATAGAAATTTTACGTCCGCGTTTGTTGTCTTTTTTAATGGGTTTGTGCATAAAATCATCATGAGAATTGTCTTTGTTGCTCATGTACACTTTTTTGTTCGGCGTTTTCATGCTGAATAATTTTCAATTTTTTTGATTAGTGATAAGTATTTAATGAATAAAATTAAGGCTAGAATTTTGATGTTGTTGTTCTTTGGAAACGGAGATGTTTCGAACATATATTATTTGTGGTTTCTTAGTCTATATCGAATAAGTTGTATCTATTTCGTTGCAATTTTAAGATTTTTCGTGTTGATGAAACAAATTTTTAGCAAAAAAAGTTTTAAAATTTTTCAACTATTTTTCAACTAATTGATTTTCAATGTTGTTTAATCGAATAAAAAAGTGTCAAAAATCTTATCCGACACAAAAACAAGCCGTCAAAAACATTCATTGGCAACGTATTTCTGTTTCAAATAAAGCCTGTCCGATACATCAATAGGCTCATAAGAAATTTGTAATTTTGCAAGCTGAAAAATCGCACGAAAAAATATTCTTTTAATCGCATACAACCTTAAAAAACAAATTTATATACTATGAAATATGACGTTATCGTAATAGGCAGTGGACCTGGTGGTTATGTTGCTGCCATCAGAGCTTCGCAATTAGGAAAAAATGTTGCTGTTGTCGAAAAAAACGAAATCGGCGGCATTTGTCTCAATTGGGGCTGTATTCCTACAAAAGCATTATTGAAAAGCGCGGCTGTTTACAGCACAATACAACACGCAAATGATTACGGCATTCGTTTCGAAGGCACTGTTGAAGCCGATATGCAAGCCGTTGTGGCTCGCAGTCGCGGTGTTGCTGACGGCATGAGCAAAGGTGTTCAATATCTTTTCAAAAAAAATAACGTAACCCTCATTGCCGGCGTTGGCAAACTCACCAAAGAAAAAACAGTTCAAGTTACTGATAACGAAAACACAACGACAATATATGAAGCCGAACACATTATTTTAGCAACAGGCGCACGCATTCGCGAATTACCGAATCTGAAAATCGATGGTAAAAAAATTATCGGTTACCGCCAAGCACTTGTTTTAGCTAAAAAACCCGAATCAATGGTTGTTGTCGGCTCCGGTGCTATCGGTTCAGAATTTGCGTTTTATTTCCACTCAATGGGTGTTAAAGTACATTTAATCGAATATATGGACACCATTCTTCCGAATGAAGACGAGGAAGTTTCGAAGCAATTAGAACGCTCATTCAAAAAAGCAAAAATAAAAGTTACAACCGGTGCATCGGTCGAAGAAGTTGACACAACAGCCGATCTTTGTAAAGTGTCCGTCAAAACAAAAAAAGGAATCGAAATCATTGAAACTGAAATGGTTTTATCGGCTGTTGGCGTTCAGACAAATATCGAAAATTTAGGATTAGAAGCGTTAAATGTTCAGACCGAAAAAGGCAAAATTTGCGTCGATACGTTTTATCGTACCAACATCGAAGGTGTTTATGCAATCGGCGATATTGTACAAGGTCCTGCTTTGGCTCATAAAGCATCGCACGAAGCACTCATCTGTGTCGAAAAAATGTGCGGACTAAATCCTAAACCATTAAACTACAATAATATTCCGGGTTGTACATACACCACACCTGAAGTAGCGTCGGTTGGATTGACCGAGAAAAAAGCACTCGAACAAGGTTACGACATCAAAGTCGGAAAATTTCCTTTTACCGCTTCGGGAAAAGCAAATGCTTCGGGAAATAAAGAAGGTTTCGTTAAGGTTGTTTTCGATGCAAAAACCAACAAATGGCTTGGTTGTCACATGATTGGCGACCATGTAACCGAAATGATCGCTACGGCAGTTCTTTCACGCGAGTTAGGAGCCGACGGACACGATATTATTCAAGCTATATTTCCGCATCCGACCATGTCAGAAGCCATCATGGAAGCCGCTGCAGCAGCTTATGGCGAAGTTGTGCATTTGTAAAAATAAAGAATATGGAAATCATCAAGACAAAAATCAAAGACTTATTAATCATCAAACCGGCTGTTTTTGAAGATTATAGAGGCTATTTTTTCGAATCATACAACAAAGAAAAGTTTTCGCAAAATGGTATCGACCAAAATTTTGTTCAAGACAACGAATCGAAATCAACAAAAAATGTTTTACGTGGTTTGCATTTTCAGAAACCACCCTTTACACAAGGAAAATTGGTTCGCGTCATGAAAGGTGCCGTGTTGGACGTGGCAGTCGATTTGCGTAAAAACTCGCCAACTTACGGACAATGGGAATCGATCGTGCTTACTGAATCGAACAAAATGATGTATTGGGTTCCGCCCGGATTTGCACATGGATTTGTTACGTTGGAATACAACACCGTGTTTTTTTACAAATGTACAAACGTTTACAACAAAGAATCGGAAGGCAGCATTTTGTGGAATGATCCCGATTTGAACATCAATTGGCAAACCGAAAATCCGATTCTTTCGGAAAAAGACATGCAAGCTCCTCTTTTCAAAAATTTTGTTAGTCCGTTTTAATTGAAAACAGTCGAAAATGACAAAAAAAATACTGCTTGCAATCGGATTTGTACTTTTAGCCGGAACTTCGGGTTATCTGTTTTTGTATTTAGCAACACCCGATGTGCCTGTTGTGCACCACGAAGAATTGAAAAGCAAACAGCATTATTTTATTTGCGATTTTGACATTCCAAACGAACTTGTTTTTGCAGGCGAAAAAGTACCTGTCGAAATGTTTTATACAAGAGAAAGTATTGAACGCGAACTTATTGTAAACACATACCTGCATAGTTCCACACTACTTTTGTTGAAGCGTTCGCACCGTTGGTTTCCGGTAATCGAACCAATATTAAAAAAATATGGGATTCCTGAAGATTTCAAATTTTTAGCAATGATCGAAAGCAATCTTACCAACGCTGTTTCGCCTTCCGGAGCTGTTGGTTTTTGGCAATTTCTTTCGGAAACGGCAAAAGAATACGATTTAGAAGTCAACAAAAATGTCGACATGCGTTACAACGTCGAATTAGAGACCGAAGCAGCTTGCAAATATTTTCTGAAAGCGTACGAACGGTTTCAAAACTGGGCACTCGTTGCTGCATCATACAACGCCGGACAACGTCGCATCAGCGATCTCCTGAAAGATCAAAAAGCCATTTCGTATTTCGATTTGTTGATGAGCCAAGAAACCGAACGCTATTTGTTTCGAATGATCGCACTGAAGATGATTTATGAAAATCCAATGCACTATGGTTTTTTCATTTCCGACGAATCGAAATATGCGGTGTTGGATTACCATGTTGTTGTTGTCGACAAAGATATTGCCAACTTGACTGATTTTGCTAAAGAACACGGAATCAGCTACAAATTACTGAAATATTACAACCCTTGGCTGCGTTCGCAAAAGTTGAACGTTCCGAAAAAACATTCTTTCGAAATAAAAATTCCGAATCCGCCTTTCGATATGACACACGAAAAACTACGCTTATTGTACGAACAGGCTGAAAAACAAACTATTTCAACTGAAGACACTACGAATGAACGAAAAGATATCTGAAAGCAGTCATCTCGAAATTTACGGCGCTCGCGTTCACAACCTGAAAAACATCGACTTAAAAATCCCTCGCAATGCTTTTGTGGTCATTACCGGCTTGAGCGGTAGCGGCAAATCGTCTTTGGCTTTTGACACAATTTATGCCGAAGGTCAACGACGCTACATGGAAACTTTTTCAGCTTATGCACGCCATTTTATCGGCAACATGGAACGTCCCGATGTGGATAAAATCACAGGATTAAGTCCGGTAATTTCGATCGAACAAAAATCGGTCAATAAAAACCCACGTTCGACAGTTGGCACAATTACAGAAATTTACGATTTTTTCCGCTTACTTTACGCACGTACTGCCGATGCTTTTTCGTACAACACGGGCGAAAAAATGGTTCGTTATTCCGAAGAACAAATCACAAACCTTATCATGGAGCGTTATAACGGAAAACGCATCACTATTTTAGCACCTGTCATAAGAGCACGAAAAGGACATTACCGAGAGCTTTTTGATCAGATTCGACAACATGGTTTTTTGAAAGTGCGTATCGATGGCGAATTAACTGATATAGCTCCCGGACTGCAACTCGACCGTTACAAAACACACGACATCGAAATTGTAATCGACCGTATCGAAGTGAATGATGAAAGTCGTTTACGTGTAACACGCTCGATAACAACAGCTTTAAAACATGGGAAAGGACTGATTCAAATTTTAGAACATGATACAAACGCCATACATTACCTCAGTAAACGCTTGATGTGTCCTACAACAGGTATTTCGTACGACGAACCAGAACCCAACACATTTTCATTCAATTCGCCACATGGTGCTTGTCCGAAATGCAACGGATTGGGAATCATTGCCGAAGTTGATCTTAAAAAGATTATTCCGAATCCTGATTTAAGTTTGCGAAAAGGCGGTCTGGCTCCTGTTGGCGAATACAAAACCAGCTGGATATTCAATCAGCTCGCAGCCATAGGATCGCGTTTCGGATTTGATTTGGATACGCCCATGAAACAACTTTCGGAAGAAGCAATTGATGTCATTCTATACGGCTCAAACATGTCGTTCGAAGTAAAAAAAGAATACCTCGGTGTGATGACTTCTTATTCGTTAAACTTCGACGGCATCATCAGTTTCATCAAAGCGCAAGACAACGAAAATGCTTCGCCTGCAATACATCGCTGGGCTTCGAGTTTTATGAATCAAAGCAAATGTCCGGTTTGCAATGGTGCGCGATTGAAAAAAGAAGCCTTATACTTTAAAATTGATAATAAAAATATTGCTGAAGTTGCCGAAATGGACATCAATGCTTTACATGCGTGGGTCAAAAAACTACCTGAAAAACTGAATCATAAACAAGCAGAAATCGGCAAAGAAGTACGCAACGAAATCGAAAAACGAATTCATTTTTTATTAGATGTCGGCATCGACTATCTGAATCTGAATCGCCCGGCAAGCTCGCTCTCCGGAGGAGAATCACAACGTATCCGATTGGCGACACAAATCGGATCGCAACTTACCGGTGTGCTTTATATCCTCGACGAACCAAGTATCGGACTGCATCAGCGCGACAATCACCGACTCATCGAAGCCATTAAAAATCTGCGCGATGTCGGAAATTCGGTCATTGTTGTCGAACACGATAAAGACACCATTTTAGCATCTGATTATGTGGTTGACATTGGACCCGGAGCCGGAATACACGGCGGCGAAATTGTTGGCATCGGAACACCCGACGAAATGAAATCGTGTCGAAGTATTACGTGCGATTATTTGAGCGGTCGCAAAAAAATCGAAATCCCGAAAAGTAGACGAAAACACGAAAAACAACATTTCATCGAACTGAAAAATGCAAGCGGACACAACCTAAAGCATGTCGATTTGAAAGTGCCACTCGGAAAAATGATTTGTATAACAGGCGTTTCCGGTTCCGGCAAATCGAGCTTAATCAACGAAACCTTGTATCCGATTTTGAATCATCATTTTTACAGATCGCTGCAAACACCGCTTCCTTACGAATCTATTTCGGGCTTAGAACACATCGACAAAGTCATTGAAATCAATCAAGCACCCATCGGACGCACACCGCGTTCAAATCCGGCTACATATACCAAAGTTTTCGATGACATCAGGAAACTTTTTGGCGAGCTTCCCGAATCGAAAATTCGCGGTTACAAACCCGGACGTTTTTCCTTCAATGTCAAAGGTGGACGTTGTGAAACATGTCATGGCGCAGGCATTCGCATTATCGAAATGAATTTTTTGCCCAATGTAGCCGTTGTTTGCGAAGAATGTCAAGGAAAACGTTATAACCGCGAAACACTGGAAGTTCGTTATCGTGGCAAATCGATTAATGATGTATTGAATTTAACGATTCACCAAGCCGTCCAATTTTTCGAAGCTATTCCGTCTATTGTTCACAAAATAAAAACCTTGCAAGATGTCGGGTTGGGTTATCTAACATTAGGACAGGCTTCGACAACCATTTCGGGCGGCGAAGCGCAACGTGTGAAATTAGCTGCCGAACTTTCGAAACGCGATACCGGAAAAACATTTTATATTCTCGATGAGCCTACAACAGGATTGCATTTCGAAGATGTGAACGTTTTGCTGAATGTTCTGAATAAATTAGTCGACAAAGGCAATACCGTACTCATCATCGAACATAATATGGAAGTCATCAAAACAGCCGATTACATCATTGATTTAGGTCCTGAAGGTGGCGAAAGAGGCGGACAAATTATTTGTCAAGGAACGCCTGAAGAAATCATCAAGGACACGAAAAGCCACACAGCCAGATATTTGAAAGAAGAGTTAGAGATGCCTTATCCTTGCCTTTACAATGGATGCCGTTCCCTGTTTTCACAGGGATGACGAACGGCACGACAAGGACGGAAAAGTCATTCTCTGGCGAAAGCCGGAATCCGTTGTACAAACAAGAAACACCTTATCCTTTTCTTTTTCTTTACAGTGGATGCCGTCCTTCGACGGCATGACAAGGATGCCATTCATTCCGGCGAAAGTCCGGAATCCACTGTACAAATGGAATACTTTACACGCTTTTTTGGATACTACCATTTGCAAAGCGTTAAAGTCAGGAAAAATAAATATTGAAATAGCCGTAAACCAAGAAAACAAAACAAGCATGTATAGAATACATGCTTGTTTTTAGAATTTGAATCATAAAATATATTTCTCGAAATTCGAAAATACACTTAGATCCATCCGCCTCCGGCTGTAATAGCATCTTTGATTTCTTGTTTGCTCAATCCACGGTACTCTTCGTCAAAATTCATGGTAATAACTTTTCCCGAAATGCTAGATAATTCTTTTACTTCCGGTTCTAACTCGTTATAAACAGCTTGAGCCATTGCTGCGTCCGGAAAGGTAATTTCTAAACGTGCACTAACGCATAGATCACTCTCGAACGTCATTGTCCAAACATATACCAATTCATAAACGCCTGCACCTTGAATAGCTTTGTAAATTAGTCTGTTGCCGTCTTCTGTCCAACCTACTGGTAATTCTGTTCCGTTATTGCCACCGCCATTTCCGTTGTCATCATCTTTATCTTTACTGCAAGATACGAATGAGATTAAACCGATTGTGAGTATAAAAAGACAAAAAAAGTTTTTTAATGCTTTCATCATAAATAAATTTTTATTTGTTAATAATCAATAAACTAATTAAATTAAAATCGGTATGCAACGCCTACTGAGATGATAAATCGGTCCCAATCGCCACTGATTTTGTATTTCAATTCGCCATTGAGAACCAATTGATCGGTAAGTGCGTAATCAATACCGCCACCAAGATTGATTGCAATGTCTGAGTCCGATGCGCTAGCACTGTATCCTCCATAAGATGTTTTGACTTTACAACCTTGAATGCCTAATCCGGCTAATGGATAAACGGTAATTTGGTTGGCAATAGGAAATAAGTAGTGTGCGTTTACATTGAGATCCCAAAAAGACACTTTAACATCGGCGACTTGTTCTTTCGGCATGAAGAATGTAAAGGAACCTTCGAGTCGAATAGGATCGGTTACATTGTATTGAAACTTAGCACCGATACCAAAATTGGTAATTTCATCGCCCATACCAATTGCTAGTTGAGCACCGGCTGCCATGTCGCCTTTTTGTTGAGCAATAGCAGGCAAACTCATTGTCAGAATAGCGATAGCAGTGATCGCTATTTTTTTTAATAATGATTTCTTCATTTGTTTGATTTTTAATGGGACTCCTAAAATTAGTTTTTGTGTTTGATTTTTTGAGACAGAACCCGAAGTCCGTTAAAGTTCATCTCGAAAAATCTTTGTGTAAAGTAACTAAAAAATTGACTTTTAAAAAATATTTTCAAGTTTTTGTTTGGCACTTGCATCTAATGGGAAAGTCGTTTTGTAGGTTTCTAGTAAAGAATCGTCGCCGTTTACAATTTCGAACTCCATTACTTTAATAGCGTTTTCGTTAAGATAGCCTCCAATTGAGTTGCTCGGTTCGTCAATAGCAAATACGCCTGCTGCCGGATTTTCTCCCGAAGAAACGCCAATGAAACTGCCTTGATAAGTTGTAGAAATCGTCCAAATCGTTTCTCTTTCCTGAGGAGCGCAATTACTGTACATGTTTACCCAAACCTGATAAGTTCCCGACATGACATAACCTTTAGGGAAGAAAACATTTTCGTTGTTAATGCCGTCGATACCACATCCTGCATTCGAGTCAATGTCTAATCCCCAAACACGAACATAGTTACCCTCTTCATCGTAGTCTCCAGGACCTTTATTTCCATAATAAATCACAAGACTATCAGGACGAACAACATAAAGGTCGACATCTTTTTCGTTGTCGAAAGCTAGGCTTATTTGTAAGGCTCCGGTGCCTGCTTCGATGTAGTTAATCGTTTTTTCAAATACTTGTGTTGTAAGTCCATCTTCGGTTAGAATAGAAATTTGAATGGTAAATGATTCTGTGAGATTTTGACTGACATTAATCATTAATGGATAAGAATTTGCGGTCTTTTTTGCGGTAGATGGCGTAACTTCATAATGTCCGTTGACACCTTCAACACCAACATAAATTTTGGAAATGTTGCCGTCGAAATTAATTGAAACAGGCAAAGATCCACCTGGTAGCGCATTGGCATTGATGTTAACATTGTCGAGCGTAATGTCGGAATTTGGCGATGGGAAATTACTGTCAACAAACGAAGCTCCCTGAATTGCGAAGTAGTTAGCTTCTATTTTATTGTTGTTTGAGTTGTCATCATCTTTATCTTTTTTGCAGCCGACAAAGATGAATGCAAATGCCATTGTTAAGCTCATGGCGAGCGTGAGAAGGTGTTTTGATCTTTTCATGATTTTAAAAGTTAAGTTTTATTAGTGTTAAGAAAACACAAAGTTATAATAAATATTTACGCATGCAATTTTTTTTCTTTTACGGTGTTTTTTTAGTTTCGTATTTGCATAAGATTCCGTTTGTAGCTGAATAACGGCAAGAACTTTTTGTATTTTTGCGAAGTGAAAGTTTAAATGCTTTCGACTTTGTAACAGAATCCATAATTTTTTTCGATTTGGCGACTAAAAAAACACCTGCGCTACTATTTGAAACAACTCCAATAAAAGCGTTGATACTGAAATTGTTAACAGCACTTTTGCTGTTAAGCCTGAGTCGGATGTCGCTTTATTTTTTGAATATAGGTCGCTTTTCGGAAGTTAGTTTCGGTCAGTTTCTTTATCTTTTTTTTGTCGGTTTACGTTTCGATTTGTTTGCGTTGGTGGTTTTTAATGCGCCTTTTATTTTGATGCAAGCCATTCCGTTTCAACTGCGTTTTGATAAAAATTACCAACGAATAGCCGCCGTTTTTTATGTACTTGGAAATGCGTTCGCTTTGATGTTGAATCTTATCGATACGATTTATTTTCGGTTTATAGACAAACGAAGTACATCAGAATTGTTTCAATTTTTTGGAAATTCGGACGAAAACATCGGAAGTCTTTTAGGGCAGTTTTTTATCGATTTTTGGTATATGTTTTTGATTTTCATTGTTTTAATTTTTATTTTATATCAAGTTTGTAGACGAATAAAAATCAAAAATGACCGACAACCGAAACCGAAAATGTGGTATTTGACACAAACAATAGCCCTGTTTTTGATTTTTGGACTGAGTTTTTTAGCCATACGCGGCGGTTTTCAACTCAAACCGATTGGCATGATTGATGCAGCAAAATACGCTTCGATTCAGCATGTTCCGTTAGTACTCAACACCCCGTTTACGGTTGTGAAAACAATCGGAAAGAAAACACTTACCGAAAGAAAATATTTTTCGGAAGAAAAATTTGAACTTGTTTTTTCTCCGATTCAGAACGATTTGCATGTCAACAGATTTGTCGATTCGATTCCGGATAAACCGAATGTTGTCGTTTTGATTCTTGAAAGTTTTGGACAGGAATTAATCGGTTATTATAATGCAACGTCAGAAAAACAATTAACTCCTTTTCTGGATTCGTTGCTGCAAGAAAGTCTGACATTCGAAGGCTTTGCGAACGGAAGGCGTTCGATAGAAGCTTTGCCATCGATTTTAGCAGGAATTCCGTCGTTGATGGAAATTGATTTTACGACTTCCATTTATGCCGGAAACAATTTGACCGGTCTCGGATCCTATTTGAAATCAGACGGCTATACAACAGCATTTTTTCATGGCGGAAATAACGGCACGATGAATTTCGATTCGTTTTCGCGCTCCATGGGATTTGATGCGTATTTTGGTCGTAGCGAGTTTGGCGACGATACTTATTTTGATGGTCGTTGGGGAATTTTCGATGATCCTTTTTTGCAATTTACAGCAAACGAATTGAATAATTTTGCGCAACCTTTTGGTCTTGTGTTGTTTACACTTTCTTCGCATCATCCATACACACTTCCTGAAGGCTATGTAGTTGAAAACGAAACGTTGACTCCTTTCGAAAAAACCGTTTGTTACGCCGATGTTGCGTTGAAACATTTTTTTGAAACGGCTTCAAAAATGCCGTGGTTCGACAACACAATTTTTGTCATCACAGCCGATCACGTGCATTCTAAATTAGGTTTGTACAACAGTTTGCGCATGTACTCGGTACCATTGGCTTTTTACGCACCGAATTTTATTCAAAAAAAGCGTATGGCTGAAGTGGCACAGCATACCGACATACTTCCTTCATTAGCCGCCTTGCTTCAATTAGACGAACCGGTATTTTCTTATGGAAGAAATGTTTTTGACACGTTGAAATCACCATTTTTTGTTAATTTTATCAACCAATTTTATCAATATTTTGATGGAACATTTTTTATCCGCTTTGACGGAAACGAAACAACAACTGTTTTTGATGTGAAAAATGATAGTTTGTTAAAAAACAATATTCTAAAAGAAAATAACGTTGCTTTTATACCGCAACAAAGCGATTTAAAAGCAATTATTCAGAGTTATACGAATCGAATGGTTAACAATAAATTGTTTGTAGAATAATGGGGGAATTGCGCAAAACACGTGTATTGTTTATTGTTAATCCTATTTCGGGAATCAATCGAAAAAATCGATTTCCGGATTTGGTGGCAAAAAAATTGGATCAATCGCGTTACGATTACGAAGTGATTTTTACCCAACATCAGGGACATGCAACCGAATTAGCTTCGAAAGCAGTAGCGCAAGGTTATGATCTTGTGGTGGCTGTTGGTGGTGATGGTACTATTAATGAAATAGCAAGAGCACTTATCGGAACGCGTGTTGGTTTTGGAATTATTCCGAGCGGTTCGGGAAACGGATTGGCGCGGCATCTGAATATTCCGCTAAATCAACGTAAAGCACTGCAAATCATCAATAAAGAGAATTATCAACTTATCGATACGGCAACAATCAACGGACATCGTTTTTGCAGTCTTTCGGGAGTAGGATTTGATGCAATGGTAGCCGAAAAATTTGCGCAGACTGGTATTCGTGGTTTTTTTTCGTATTTAAGAATTATTATTTTAGAATATTTTCAATACAATCCGAAAACGTATCAAATTATTCTTGATGATAAAGAAGCAATAACAGAGGAGGCTTTTTTTATCACATTTGCAAACTCAAATCAATTTGGATATGGTGTGATCATTGCACCGGAAGCCGATTTGCAAGATGGACTTTTAGATGTGTGCATAGTCAAAAAACCGGAAAAATCAAGCTTATTACGAGTCATTTATTTGGTTATGCGAAATCAAGCGCATCGATCGAATCTGATTCAGATTCAGCATGCTTCGAAAATAAAACTGATTGGAAATCCGAATTATTTTGTGAATATCGATGGCGATCCGTTGCGGATGAACGAGGATATTGAGGTAAGTGTAAATCCGAAAAGTTTGAAAATTTTAACGCTTAAAAAACGATGAACAAAAAGAAGAATCGCTCCGACGTTGTTTATTCGACAAATCCTGATTTTGTCTATGAAACAGAAGAAACAATAGAAACACTTGAACCGTCGAAACAGCAGCTTCGCGTGCAGTTAGATAAAAAACAGCGAGGCGGCAAAAAAGTAACACTTGTTACCGGTTTTGTTGGTTCGAAATCTGATTTGAACGAGTTAAGCAAAAAATTAAAATTAGTTTGTGGTGTTGGCGGCAGTGAGAAAGAAGGCGAAATTTTGATTCAAGGCGATTTTAGAGCGCGCGTAATCGAGCAGCTATTGAAAAATGGTTATACGAAAACAAAACAAATAGGCGGCTAAATTGTTGTCTGAATAAATAAAAAATGCTTTATGTTCAAGGTGTTAAATCATTTATTACGTGATTTGTCGTCCAATATCGGTGTTTCCGAAAAATATACCAATCTGTTTTCGGAAGGAATTACGTTTTTGGCACTCATCATCTTTTCAATTCTTGTATATGCCTTAGTGAATTTGATACTTAAGAAAACACTTTTCTTATACATTAAAAAATCGACTTCGAAAATCGATGATATCATTGTTGAAAATAAGCTGATTTTACGCATCTGTTATTTGATTCCGGTTTATCTAATTGATGCAAATGCAAAAAGTGTTTTAATTTCATTTCCAAAGTTTTATAATCTTATACATAGCGTTCTCGAAGCCGGCGAAATTTTTGTCTTCATGTTGATCGTTACAGCAATCATCTCTGTCGGAACAGCTATTTATAACACATTTGACATTTCAAAATCAAGACCACTAAAAGGCTTTGCCCAAGTATTGAAAATTATTGTTTATGCCATTGGCGTTCTGGCAATTATTGCGATGTTTCAGGGAAAAGATTTGGGAAGTGTTTTTTTAGGCTTAGGAGCGTTATCGGCTGTTGCTATGTTGGTTTTTAAAGATCCGATTCTTGGTTTTGTTGGCGGTATTCAGCTTTCAATCAACGACATGGTTCATATTGGCGATTGGATTGTAATGGACAAGCATGGTGCCGACGGAAATGTGATTGATATTTCGCTTACAACTGTTAAAGTACAAAACTGGGATCAAACCATTACAACAATTCCTACATACTCAATGGTTTCCGAATCGTTTATCAACTGGCGTGGCATGTCCGAATCGGGTGGTCGTCGTATCAAACGCCATATTAATATCGACATGGAAAGCGTTGTGTTTTGTACGTCCGAAATGCTTGACCGTTTCAAAAAATACCAACTAATACATGATTATATTGTTGAAAAAGAAGATACTATAGCAATATACAATAAGAAACATGATATTGATACGTCGAATTTGATAAATGGTCGCCATCAAACAAACTTAGGCGTTTTTCGAGCCTATTTGAGAAGATATTTGTATGCGAATCCAAATATAAATTCAAATATGACTATGATTGTTAGACATTTACAGCCAACAGAAAAAGGTCTTCCATTGGAAGTATATGTATTTTCAGCCAATAAAGATTGGGAGGCTTATGAAGATATCCAAAGCGATATTTTTGACCATATTGTGGCGGCTGTTCCTATGTTCGATTTGCGAATTTTTCAAGTACCAACCGGTAACACATTCAGTAAATTAGTAAATAGAAATTAGAAGCGAAATGCTGCCTCACAAAATCTATTCACTAGTTACTTATTTTTACTTTCAAATATGCTATAACAGCAAATCCTCAATATTTTTTTGGAGGTAAAAAGGTTTTTGGTATAACGCGAAAAAAGAAATTGCAACGATAACTTTGTTAGATGTATTTTAATAAAAAACAACTATTTAAAGTTTTACTTTTGCAGAGTTAACATAATGGAAAATAAAATCGTTATGAGTTATATAACATTGGATAAAAGCCGGTTGGTAAATCTTGAATACATTCTCAACTTGGAGCTGCTTCGCACAAATCGGTTGGGTGCATTTTCGTGCACGACGATTGCCGGATGCAATACGCGAAAATACCACGGATTAATCGTCGTTCCGCAACCACAGCTCGATAATAATCATCATATTTTACTTTCATCGTTAGATGAAACAATTATTCAGCGAAACGAAGAATTTCATTTTGGTGTACACATGTATCCAAATGGTATTTTTGAACCAAAAGGACACAAATACTTGCGGGATTTTGTTTTAGATCCGATTCCGAAACTGACTTATAGGGTAGGGGGAGTCGTTTTAGACAAGGAAATAATCTTTGTTGAAAATGAAGCACGTCTTTTGATTCGTTATACACTCAGAGAAGCCACCTCGGAAACCAAATTAAGGCTCAAGCCGTTTTTGGCTTACCGAAACATCCACCAACTCACACGCGAAAATTACGATGCCGACAGGCATTACAAAACGATTGCAAACGGTGCTTCGTGGCAAATGTATGCAGGTTATTCGCCACTTTATTTTCAAGCATCAAAAGAAATCGAATATACACATGTGCCGCACTGGTATTACAACATCGAATATATTCGTGAAATCGAACGCGGTTATCCGGCTCAGGAAGATCTTTATGTTCCCGGCTTTTTTGAAGTTTCGATGAAAAAAAACGAAACACTTATTGTTTCTATCGGGCTGACAGAGAAAGACCCGGCACTATTCAAACGACAATTCAGTCTCGAAGCAAAAAAAATCGTTCCAAGAAACAGTTTCGAAAATTGCCTGATTCAAGCAGCACAGCAATTTATCATCAAAGATGGTCAAAAAGTACAGGTAATGGCAGGATTTCCTTGGTTTGGTAGTTGGAGTCGCGACACATTCATGGCTTTGCCCGGTTTGACGTTGATTCAAAAAGACGAAAAAAACTTCAAATCGGTACTTGCAACAATGATCGAAAGCATGAATGGTGCTTTGTTCCCACACAGTTTTAGCAACAACCGCTATGATTTTACTTCGGTAGATGCTCCGCTCTGGTTTTTTGGTTGTTTATATCGGTACGAAAATATGATGAAAAAATCAAAAAATGCTATTTGGAAAACTTATAGAGAAACAATCATTACTATTATAGAAAAATACAGCGAAGGAACAGATTACAACATCAAAATGCTCGACAACGGATTGCTTTGGGCTGGAAATCCCGAAATGGCACTTACGTGGATGGACGTATACAGCGAAGGCACTCCTGTAACGCCACGTTACGGATTAGCTGTCGAAGTGAATGTGTTGTGGTACAATGCACTTTCGTATGCTATTACATTAGCCGAAACCGACTCGAAATCAAAAATATTCGCCAAAAAATGGCGTGCGATTGTCGAAAAAATAAACCAGTCGTTTGAAGCCACTTTCTGGGATCAAGAAGCCGGATATTTGGCTGATTTTGTCAATGAAGAAGAAAAAAACATGCTTGTCCGTCCCAATATGATCATGGCAGTTGCAGCACCGTATAGTCCGTTGAGCGACGAAAAACAAATGAAAGTATTTAAAGTTGTGCAGTCGGAATTATTGACTCCAAGAGGTTTGCGATCACTTTCGCCAAAATCTTCCGGATACAAAGGAATATTGACCGGCAATCAGTATGAACGCGATCAGGCTTACCATCAAGGAACGGTTTTTCCTTGGCTCATAGAATATTTTTGTGAAGCAGCTTTAAAACTTATGAGCAAATCAGCTGTTTCCTACGTAAAAGATATTTACGAAGGTTTCGAACCAACACTTAGAGAAGCCGGCTTGGGTACCATATCTGAAGTTTTTGACGGCGATCCGCCCTATATAGGACGAGGTGCCATATCGCAAGCGATAAGCACAGCCGCTTTGTTGCGCTTAAAATATATGATCGATCAAAATACAAACGGTTAATATCATGAAAGTATTGATGTTTGGTTGGGAATTTCCACCGCATATTACAGGAGGCTTAGGCACTGCTTGTTTTGGAATGACAAAAGGACTGGCAAAAAACAATGTAGATGTAATTTTTGTAGTTCCGAAAGCTTTTGGCGATGAAGACCAATCGAATGTCAGGATCGTAAATGCAAGCGATATAACCATCAATCTTGATCATGAAAAAGATCGAATGTATTGGAATCGTGTACAATACATGGAAATTGGTTCGAATATTATCCCGTATGTCGGTGTCGAAGAATTTACCCAAATGGTAGAAACCGGATCAAATGTTTATGAAAATTTCAGAGGGAATGTTTTTGCACCTTCTTATGAATTTTCGGGTCGTTACGGCGCAAACCTGATGGAAGAAGTAGCACGTTATGCTTTGATAGGTTCGGCGATAGCTACGCAAAACGATTTTGATGTCATTCATGCACACGATTGGTTGACTTATTCAGCCGGAGTTGCGGCTAAAGAAACTACCGGAAAACCATTGATCGTACACATGCATGCAACAGAATTCGACCGTTCAGGCGAAAACATCAATACCGATGTGTTTGCAATCGAAAAAAACGGTATGGAAAAAGCCGATGTTGTGATTACAGTAAGCAATCTGACACGGCAAATTGCAATTGAACGCTATGGAATCGATCCGCAAAAAGTTGTTACCGTGCATAATGCAGTTGAACCTTCCGAAAAAACAGTTTTAAAACACGACGGAAGCAAAGGAAAGTTAGTAACATTTTTAGGGCGTGTTACTTATCAAAAAGGACCCGAATATTTTGTCGAAGCAGCTTATAAAGTGTTACAACGCGATCCGAATATTCGTTTTGTGATGGCAGGAACAGGCGATTTGATTCAAAAAATGATTCTTCGAGCAGCACAGCTGCGAATAGGAAATCGCTTTCATTTTACCGGATTTCTTCAAGGAAACGATATCGATCAACTTTTTTCGATGACCGATGTTTTTGTCATGCCGTCGATATCCGAACCTTTTGGTATTGTGCCTCTTGAAGCCATGCGATCAAATGTGCCTGTTGTTATATCGAAACAATCGGGAGTTTCGGAAGTCCTAAAACATGCTTTGAAAGTTGATTTTTGGGACATAAATGCTTTATCCGATGCTATTTATGGCTTATGCCATTACAAAGCATTAAGCGATTTCTTTATCAAATACGGTAAAGAAGAGGTTGAAAATATTAAATGGGAACACGCTTCGTATAAAATAAAAAAAGTATACGAATCGTTGTTATCGTAAAAAATAAGAATAAATTGTTGTCGTAAAAATAAAAAAAATGAACAGGTCAATTTGTTTCTACTTTCAAGTGCATCAGCCATTTCGCTTGAGAACATACCGATTTTTTGACATCGGAAGAAATCATTATTATTTCGATGAATATTACAACAAATTGATTATGCGTCGTGTAGCTGAAAAATGCTATTTACCAATGAACGATTTGTTGCTTAGTCAGATAGAAAAATATAAATCGAAAGTCAAAATCACATTTTCTTTTACCGGAATTGTATTGGAACAAATGGAAATGTACGCGCCCGAAGTGCTCGAAAGTTTTAAAAAGCTGATTGCGACAGGCAATGTCGAAGTGCTTTCCGAAACCTATTCGCATGCCTTGTGTTCGATTAATAAGCGCGATGAATTTGAACGGCAGGTAGCCTTGCACCGCGAAACAATCGAAAAACATTTTGGCGTAAAACCGAAATGTTTTCGAAACACCGAACTAATTTATTCCGATGAAATAGGCGCAACGGTTGCCGATATGGGCTATAAAGTGATGCTTGCCGAAGGAGCAAAACATGTTTTGGGCTGGAAAAGTCCAAATTTTATGTATGTCAACGCCATCAATCCGAAACTGAAAATTTTGTTGCGAAACTTTCGTTTAAGCGACGATATTACGTTCCGTTTTTCGCAACAATCGTGGTCGGAATGGCCTGTTACAACAGAAAAATTCGTTACTTGGCTTAATCGAATCCCTGATAACGAGGAAATTGTAAATATTTTTATGGATTACGAAACATTTGGCGAACATCAAGCCGTTTCTACCGGTATTTTCGATTTCATGGCGCATCTTCCCGAAGCCATATTGACACAAACCAATTTTAAATTTGCTACGCCAAGCGAGTTAGCAAAAAAATTGCAACCGGTTTCAGCCATTCATGTTCCGAACAAAATGTCGTGGTCGGACGAAGAGCGCGATTTAACTGCTTGGTTAGGAAACGCTTTGCAAGACGACGCATTCGATACCTTATACAAATTAACCGAAAAAATGAAATTGGTTGATGATGAAGATTTAATACGTGATTGGAATTATCTGCAAACGTCTGACCACTTTTACTATATGTGTACCAAATGGCTTTCAGATGGCGAAATGCACAAATATTTTACGCATTATTCTTCGCCATATAATGCTTACATCAACTATATGAATGTGTTGAGTGATTTTTCGGAATGTGTTGATTTGCATCTGAAAACAAAAGAATCAACTAAGTTAAAAAATAATTTAAAAAAACAGAAAAAATAAAACAATGAAAAAACCTGAATATATCTTCGAAATAAGTTGGGAAGTTTGCAATATGGTAGGTGGCATTTATACGGTGATTGCCTCCAAATCGAAAGAAATGAAAAACCGATTCGCCGACCATTACATCACAATAGGTCCCGATGTTTGGATGGAAACGCGAAAAAACCCTTATTTTTTCGAAGACACAACGCTGTTTCCGGAATGGCGCGAACAAGCAATGGCGCAAGGATTAAAAATTCGCATTGGCAGATGGAATATTGAAAGCCGTCCGATTGCTGTTTTAGTTGATTTTACATCATTATTCGTTCAAAAAGACACCATTTTTGCAAATCTTTGGAAACAATTTCATCTCGATTCGTTATACGGACAATGGGATTATGTCGAATCGGCACTGTTTGGCTATGCAGTTGGCATGACAATACAAAGTTTTTGCGAAGAAAAATTGATGAACGAAAGCCATGTAATAGCACATTTTCATGAATGGATGACCGGAACAGGAATTTTATACCTCAAACAACATTGTCCGCAAATAGCTACGGTTTTTACCACACATGCAACCTATTTAGGTCGTTGTATTGCAGGCAACGGATTGCCACTTTACGAACAATTAACGCAATACAATCCGACTCAAATGGCGAAGCAGTTCAATATTGTTTCGCAACAATCACTGGAGCATTGTGCTGCTCATTTTGCCGACACGTTTACAACCGTAAGTGAAATCACAGCACTTGAATGTGAACAATTTTTAGAAAAAAAACCCGACGTAATTACCATCAACGGAATAGATAATTCTTGGATTCAAAACGAATCGATACGAAGAAAAATTCGCTCATATTCGCGCAAAAAAATCCTTGAAATAGCCTCGAAAGCTTTTGGAACCCAACTGCCTGATGATAGCTTCATGCTCATCAATAGCGGTCGCTACGAATTGAAAAACAAAGGAATCGATTTGTTCATTCGCGCGCTTGGCACCATGAATAAAGATGAAAATTTGGATAAAAAAATAGTAGCAATAATTGCTGTTCCGGGAAATATATCAGGCGCATCGAAAGAATTATTGGCGCGCATCAACGAACAAAAAAATGATGACAAACCACTTGAAATACCTTCGACACACTACCTTTTCGAATCGGAACATGATGCTGTTTTGCGTGCATTCGTTGAAAACGGTCTGACAAATCAACCCGACTCGAAAGTTTTTGTGCTTTTTGTTCCATCTTATCTGAATGGAAACGACGGAATTTTTAATATTACCTATTATAATTTTCTTCAAGCATTTGATTTTTCTATTTTCCCGTCTTATTACGAACCTTGGGGATATACGCCTCACGAAAGCATTACACACGGAATACCAACGTTAACAACCGATTTGGCCGGATTTGGAAAATGGATCGAAAGCAGAAAACAACAAACAGATGCCGTTTTTATTGCACATCGCAACGAAACAAATGCCGACGAAGTTGTTGCAAAAATCATTGAAAGTGTAAAAAAATTAATGCCGCTAACGCAAAAACAATGGGAGGAAATTTGTACACAAGCCGTCTTGTTGGCAACCGAAACAGATTGGAAGTTTTTGATAAAAAATTACGAACACGCGTGGGACGAAGCACTTCAGAAAGCCATAGGAAATACGGAATATTATAATAAACGTTTTACAGAAACATTATGCACTTTCAACTATAACAAACAAGATCAGCCTAATTGGAAAAAACTACTTGTTCGTCCTGTTTACTCAAAAAAACTGAAAAAACTACAAAAAATTTCGCAAAACATTTGGTGGTGTTGGAATTATGAAGCCATCGATTTGTTTCGTTCGATCAATCCGTATTTATGGGAAAAATTAGAACAAAATCCTATCGCCCTGATGGGAAGCCTTTCGCATAAACAAACTCAGGCAATTGAAAACAATCCCGAACTCAACGAAAAAATTGATCGTGTTTACAGTGCTTTTCAAGCGTATATGGAAGAAAAACCATCGAGTGACGATACAATTGCTTATTTCAGTATGGAATTTGGCTTGATGAAAAGTCTGAAAATTTATTCGGGCGGGCTTGGTATATTGGCTGGCGATTATTTGAAACAAGCAAGCGATTCCAATGCCAATCTTTTTGGTGTTGGCTTGTTGTACCGATACGGCTATTTTAAACAAGATATTTCAGTTTCGGGCGATCAACTGGCAGAATACATTCCTCAAAAATTTTCCTTGCTGCCGCTCGAACCCGTTCGCGATGAAAATGGCGAGTGGATCACGATTTGTATTGCTTTTCCGGGAAGAAATATTGTAGCGAAAGCTTGGAAAGTTGCCGTAGGTCGTGTCAATTTGTATCTGCTCGATACCGATGTCGAAGAAAATCAACCGGACGACAGAAGTATTACATACCAATTATATGGCGGCGATATTGAAATGCGTTTCAAACAAGAAATGATTCTTGGAATTGGTGGTATTCGCTTGATCGAACGCTTGAAAGAGAAACCGACTATATACCACTGCAACGAAGGGCATGCTGCTTTTATCGGACTCGAACGTTTGCGTATGTACATCAGCGAAAACAATTTTGATTTCGAAATGGCAAAAGAATTGGTGCGTGCGTCCACATTGTTTACGACACATACGCCCGTGCCGGCAGGACACGATGCGTTCGATGAGCATCTTTTAAGAACTTATATGCCTCATTATGCAAGTCGTATGAATATTTCGTGGAATCAATTTATGAACTTCGGTCGTTTCAGACAAGACGACCCGAACGACAAATTTTCGATGAGCGTGCTGGCAACAAATTTGAGTCAAGAAGTGAACGGTGTGAGCAAAATTCACGGTCGCGTATCGCGCGAAATGTTTCAGCCGCTTTATCCCGGTTATTTTGCCAACGAACTCCATATCGGTTATGTAACCAATGGCGTACATCTTCCAACATGGGCAGATGAAGAATGGCAAAAATTGTACGAAACAAATTTTGGAAAAGATTACATAGCGCATCAGTCCGATGTCGAAATATGGAAACCGATTGAACAGGTACCCGATGAAACGATTTGGAATATTCGAAAAAACTTGAAATCGAAGTTGATCGATTACTTGAAAATCAAAATAAAAGAAGATTTGACGGCACGACAAGAAAGCCCTAAACTTATTCTCAAAACAATCGAATCGATGAACAAAGATGCGTTAATCATTGGTTTTGCGCGTCGTTTTGCAACTTATAAACGTGCCCATTTGTTGTTTACGAACCTCGATCGTTTATCAGCACTGGTAAACAATCCCGAACATCCGATGATTTTCCTTTTTGCGGGTAAAGCACATCCGAACGACAAAGCCGGACAGGATTTGATTAAAATGATTGTTGAAATCTCGCGTCGTTCAGAGTTTATCGGAAAGATTCTATTTTTAGGAAATTACGATATGGAACTTGGAAAATACCTGACAAGTAGCGTTGATGTTTGGCTCAACAATCCAACACGTCCGCTCGAAGCATCTGGAACAAGCGGTGAAAAAGCAGTAATGAATGGCGTACTTAATTTTTCGGTCTTAGATGGTTGGTGGGCAGAAGGATACCGACCTCATGCAGGATGGGCAATCGAAGAAAAACGAACCTACGACGACCAACATTATCAAGATGAATTGGATGCCGAAACAATCTACAACATGTTTGAAACAGAAATAATTCCGTTGTATTTCAAACGAAAAGAAAATGACATTCCGTCTCAATGGATTCAATACATTCGTAATAATATCATGCAAATAGCACCAAACTATACCATGAAACGTATGCTCGACGATTATACGAATCAATATTATAACAAGCTAATCGAACGTTCGAAATCGTTGAGAAAAAATAATTACCAAAAAACATTCGAAATCGTTGCTTGGAAAAACAAAATCAAAACAAACTGGGACAATATTAATGTGAAATCGGTCAAAGTACCCGATCCGACGATTCGTCCACTTGATTTTGGCGAAAATTTTGTTGCCGAGATAACGTTAGAAATACCTAACTTAAAAGCTGAAGATATAGGCGTTGAACTGATTTTCGGAAAAAAACTTCACGATAAAATCGACGAAATTGTTTTTGTTGAAAAAATGAACCTGATTGATGCTGGCGAAGGTTGGGGACTCTATTACATTAATGTGCCGATTTATCGCGCCGGTGTATACGATTACACATTCCGGATTTATCCGAATAATCAGGAATTACCACATCGTCAGGATTTTTCGTTGGTAAAATGGATTTAAATAAAGGGAGCTTCTAAAAATTCAAAAGACAAGGCTTGAGACCGAGACAAAAGCGGAGTTTACTTGGCGTAAATGAGCATTTTGGCGAGGGAGCGTAACGCAGTATTTTGGATTTTTAGAAGCTCCCTAAACAAACACTAAATGAACAAACAGATGAATCAATTCTTATCTATTTTTCTTGGATCAATTTTATTTTTGATAAGTTGCTCAAACTCAGATAATCAACAAGTAAAAGTGCAAACAAATAAAAAATCGACACAAATTTTTCAAGATAGTGAGGCAATCGAAAAACTCAACTACGATGCATTTATTTCAAAGATATGGAACTTCGAAGCAGATCCTAACGACTTTAAATACAAAGGCGAATTGCCTGCAATAATCGATTTTTACGCCGACTGGTGTGGACCTTGTAAAATGATTGCTCCTTACATGGAAAAATTTGCAAAGGAATACGATGGACGTTTAAAAGTGTATAAAATAGATGTCGATAAGGAAAAAAAACTTGCCAACGCCTTTCAAATTCGAAGTATTCCTGTCGTAATGTTCATTCCTGTCGGCAAACAACCGATGTTACAGCCCGGAGCACTTTCCGAAGTACAGTACCGTCAAATTATCGAAGAAAATTTATTGAATAGGAATTAGTATAAATAGATCACAAATCCGTTTTAATAGAAACATAATGAGGTATTTAGATTTAAAATCGCACATTCCATTTTTGTTGTTTTTATTTGTGTTTGGTCTTTTTATAGCAAGTTTATACCAACGATACCCGCAAGGCGACGAAGGTCTTATTGCCGAGCACGTGTATCATTTTGAAAAAGAAGGGTATGTGAAATCCAAATTAGGAGCAGGGTATCGCGATGATTCAGAATCTCTCGAACACCGCCAATATTTTTATCATAAACTATTTGTGCTTACAGGTGTTTTGTTTATGAAGTTGTTTGGCTTTCATATTTACACATTTAAAGCAGTTTCGTTGTTTTTTCTTCTTGTATTTTTCCTTTTTTTGTATTTCTATTTTAAGAAGTTTTTGCGACTTCAGTGCTGGAAAACCTTTTTTTTCGTTACAGCTTCATTAGTGCTGTTCAACGCGCATATTTTTGATTTTGGCTTTCTGTATCGCCCCGAAATAATGGCAATGACGCTGGGGTTTATTAGTTTTTATTTTTTGCAAAAAGGACTTGTCGATCAGCCTAACTATTTGTGGATGTTGATTTCGGGAATGTTTGCTGGTTTGTCTGCATTTACACATCTCAATGGTGTTATTTATCCATTTGCGGGGGGATTATTATTAATTTTCAAGAAAGAGTTTCGAAGTGTCGTGTTTTTTACAATAACGGCGTGTTTTTTTACGTTGCTTTATTTCTTTGATATTCACTCTGTTGAAGAGTTTAATTCTTTGTGGAATCAATTTACGACAGATGGTGTCGTCATAGCAAAAAAACCTTTTTATATGTCGTTATTGAAAGAACATCAACGTTTTTTTCACTCTATTGTAGAGATTTCTTTTTCCGTATTATTATTGTTTTCTTTGTTTTTTAATTTTAAATATTTAAAGAATAATTTTAATAACATAATGCTTTATCTGCTTTTTCTTGTAATTGGCTTGGGGTTGTTTGCACACGGTCGCGCCCCTTATTACGGGATACATTACACGCCTTATATTGCACTGATTATAGCTGTTAGTTGTTTAAATATTTTTTCTCAAAAAAATAAAACGCTTAAAATTGCTCAAAGTATTTTGTTGCTAGGTTTTGTTGTTGTAAATGGCGTTCAAAATGAACAAACAATAGCAAAAAAAATAGATATTGCAGCACATAATGCACGTTTATCAGCCTTAATTCCTGAAAAACAGGTGAAAATAGCGGCTCCATCGGTTTTTATTTTCGAAGAAATATCACATTATGAATCGATTAGAAGTGATATGGCTTATTATACACATACCGATCATTTTCATATCGGAGAGCAAAAAACGGTTGAAGGACTTCTGCGTTTTTCGTGTGAACGTGGCGATAAATATATTTTGATTGATAAATATACCACCGGTTTTTCTTTTTTTAAAGATGCTTCCAAATTAGATTTGAATTTGAACGGTGTCATAGCCGGATGCCAACTCATTCACAAGTCCGATACATATTTCATCTTTAAAAATCTCAATATTCGGTAATCATTTGTTTGTGATGTGGAAAATAAATAACAGATAGACAGTTAATTAACATGTTTTTTCGAGAAAATTGTGAATAAAAGCCATTGTTTTATAGGATAAAGCGTTCACGAAACCACAAAAATAGTCATCTTTGCATCTGTTTGAATAAGCAAATTTGCTTTATGCGTATTGATATCATTACAATATTTCCTGAAATGTTTGCCGGTCCGTTTACGGAATCTATTATAAAACGTGCGATTCAGAAAGAAATCGTAACCATAAAATTGCACGATTTGAGGAATTTTTCGACCGACAAACACAAAAAAGTTGACGATTACCCATTTTCAGGCGGTGCCGGTATGGTAATGATGATTGAACCCATCGACCGTTGCATTGCACATTTGAAATCGGAACGCGATTACGACGAAATCATTTACATGAGTCCCGATGGCGAACTGCTTGATCAGCCCATGTCGAACGTGCTTTCGATGAAAAAAAACATCATCATCTTGTGCGGACATTATAAGGGAATCGACGAACGTATCCGTGAACATCTGATTACAAAAGAAATTTCAATTGGAAATTATGTGCTTTCGGGGGGCGAATTGGGCGCGGCAGTACTTGTCGACTCGATTGTACGCTTAATTCCGGGCGTATTGAGCGACGAAACATCGGCTTTATCTGATTCGTTTCAAGACGGATTGGTTTCTCCACCTGTTTATACGCGTCCACAACAGTATAAAAACTGGGAAGTTCCTGAAATATTATTAAGCGGTAACGATAAGATTATCAGCGATTGGAAGTTCGAAAAAGCTATCGAACGAACCAAAGAACGCCGTCCTGAACTGTACGAAAAATTGAAAAAAAAATAAACAACACTTTTTCGTTCAAATAAAAGTTGTATATTTGCACTCATTTTTGAGAGTAGCAAGAATTAAATATCCGTCATAAGATGAGCAAAAATGCCTTAATACAGTACGTGGAAGATCAAGTTGTAGTAAAAGATTTTCCAGAATTTAAAGCCGGTGATACGATTACCATATCATACAAAATTATTGAAGGAAATAAAGAACGTTTACAAAAATTCCAAGGCGTAGTTTTACAACGTTCGGGTAGCGGTGCAACAGCAACATTTACCGTCAGAAAAATCTCGAACAACATTGGAGTAGAAAGAATTTTTCCGATAGCAACACCTTTTATTGAAGAAATTGAAGTGAATAAAGTTGGTTCGGTTCGTAGAGCGCGCATATTCTACTTACGTGGATTACGTGGTAAAAAAGCACGCATCAAAGAAGGGCGCAGATAAGTTTTGTATATAAAATAAAATAAAGTCCTGTCAGGAAACTGGCGGGACTTTATTGTTTAAACGTTGATGTACCACTTCAAAGCAGACAATTCCGGTTGCTACCGAAACATTTAGAGAATCAATAGAACCGGGCATCGGTATAATGAGATGTTCATCGACTTTCTTTAAATACGATTCCGAAATTCCGTCTTCTTCCGATCCCATAATCAAGGCAATCGGCATGTTAAGTTCGCAATCCCAAATGTTTTTATCTCCCTTTTCTGAAATTCCGACAATTTTCAAACCGCTTTCTTTCAAGAAATCAAGTGTATTTTTGATATAATCGACACGACACACATTAATCATCGAAAGTGCTCCCGAAGAAGCTTTCATCGCGTCGGGATTAATCAAAGCAGAACCTTTCGATGGAATTACCAAAGCATCGGCTCCGGCTGCATAAGCCGAACGCGCAATGGCACCAAAGTTTCTGACATCGGTAATGCGATCCAGCACAACGATAAAAGGCACACGACCTTCTTCGTAAATCATTGGAATCAATTGCTCAATCAATTGGTACGAAATAGGAGAACTGAAAGCAACAACACCCTGATGATTCTTGCGAGTCAAACGATTCAATTTTTCAATCGGAACATGTTGCAAAGGAATTCCAACACTTCGGGCATGCATACAAATTTCGTTTATTTGCGGTGATCGCAAACCCGATTGAACGAAAATTTTATCGATTTCTTTGTTTCTTTTACAAGCTTCCAGCACAGGATGAATACCGAAAACCATCTGGTTTTGCTCTTTTTTTTCAAAAGTTTTCATGAAGCAAAAGTACGATTTATAGGCTTTTCGAAGAAAAATAGAAGCAGCGATTTCGTTTGAAATTTTGTATCTTAGCAAAGTTATTAGTAATCGCAAAAACACATGTTATGAATAATTTGTTTTTCAAAATTTTAGTCGTTTGCTTGATGATGTCTCAATTGCCTCTTCAAGCTCAAATTTCTTCACCAGCCGAACCTGTTGCCGGAAAAACGATGACGCAAGATCTTATCAAACTTCACATGCTTTATCCCGAAGCTGATTTGGAAGCGCAACGTGGCGGCAAAGTTGTGTTGAAACTTCAAATTGACAAAGAAGGAAATGCCGGCAACTATCAAGTGGTGTCGACATTTAGCGAAGAAGCCGCTTCGGAAGCTATTCGTTTGTTGAAACAAATTTGTTGGAAACCGGCTTATAAAAATGGAAAACCGATCGATTCGGAACAAGAATTTGAAATTCGATTCAATGCAAAAAGTTACAAACGAAAAAAAGAAATTAACCGAACGATGCCCAAATTAGACTTCCCGTTGGCAACTTCTCAAACAATTTTTACGCAAAACTTAGACAAAGTGGCGGAGGCTTTTTTCGAAGGCGAAAAGATGAATGTAAGAAAATATTTAATGCAAGAAATCAAATATCCCGAACAAGCTTTCGTGGCGCAGCTTTCGGGCAAAGTCGTACTTGATTTTGTAGTCGAACAAGACGGATTGCCATCGAACATTTTGGTGCGTAAAAGTGTTGGAGGCGGATGCGACAACGAAGCGATTCGGCTATTGAAAGGAATTCGTTGGATCCCGGCTGTAAAAAACGACAGCATTGTCCGATCGAAAATATCAATAGAAATATTGTTCGAATTAGGCGACAAAACAAGAGATAATGTACCTACGCAAGGACTTTAATAAATATAAACAAAAAATTAAATAAAATGAAAACGAAAATTTTTATTCTTGCAACCATTCTTTTTGCTGCTTTTGTAGCTAATGCACAAACGGAAGTGCCAAACTGGAAAAAATCGGGTAATGTCGGACTCAACCTTTCGCAAAGTCACTTATCGAATTGGTCAGCTGGCGGACAAAGCACTGTCAACTGGACGAGCTTTATAAACTTTTCGGAAAATTATTTGAAAGGAAAACATAAGTGGGACAACAACATCATCGCATCTTTGGGTTATAGCCATATTGGTGATTTGAAAGCTATGAAAGTAGACGACAAACTTGAACTTTATTCGACTTACGGCTATAAAGCTGCCAAAAACCTCTATTACAGTTTGGCTTTTTCGTTCAAAACACAATTTGCCGATGGCTACGATTACAGCATCGACTCCACAAACCGTATTTCGGGATTTATGGCACCAGCTTATTTTAACTTAGGATTGGGAATTGATTACACACCAACCGATTATTTTTCAGTAAGTCTTTTGCCTGCGGCAGCCCGCTTGACCTATGTCGGAATTCAAGAATTGGCTGATTCCGGAGCATTTGGTGTTGATGCAGCTGAATATAACGACCAAGGCGTGCGGACAAAAAAAGGCGAGTGCACCTTGCTTGAGTTTGGTGCTAAAGTAACAGCAAAACTAGGAATCGATTTATTTGAAAACGTCCGTTTCGATTCGAAATTAGAACTCTTTTCAGACTATTTGCACAACCCGCAAAACGTAAAAGTAGATTGGCAAAACCTGATAACACTGAAAGTCAATTCGTGGCTCAACGCAAATATTTCGACACACCTGATTTACGACGACAATATCCTAATTGCAGACAAAAACGGGAAAAAAAGTCCGCGAACACAATTCAAAGAAGTGTTTAGCGTCGGATTGATGTACAAATTCTAAAAAAATGACCAAAATAGGACTTCTATCAGATACGCACGGATGGCTTCATCCGCGCGTATTTGATTTTTTTGCTTCGTGCAATTTGATTTTGCATGCAGGCGACATCGGAAGTGTAGAAACGGCAGACCAACTAGCCAAATTCAAGCCGTTATATGCCGTTTATGGCAATATCGACGGACATCAGTTACGGATTCAATTTTCCGAAAAACTACTTTTCGAAGTCGAATCATGTAAAATTCTGATGACACATATCGGTGGCTATCCCGGACATTATGCAAAAGGAATTTCCGATTTGATTCGGCAACACAAACCCGATATTTTCGTTAGTGGTCATTCACACATTCTGAAAGTGATACCCGACAAAAAAAATAAGCTATTACATATCAATCCGGGTGCGGCAGGTCGAAACGGATTGCATCATAAAATAACAATGATCCGATTTGCTATCGATGGAAAAGCAATTCAGGATATGGAAATCTTGGAAATAAATCGCGATCAGGCGTTAACGTAACCGATCGATTGATCGGATTTTGTTTATATCGCTTCTGATTCCGCGCATGGCAAGCAGCAGAAACAACATATTGATAAGCGGAATATAAATACCGAAATCATACGAAAGAGAACGGAAATCGATGGCTTTCTCGATTTGTTCGTTGTAATAAAAAAACACCAATGCCAATAAAATCGTAACTAAAAGAAACGTGAAACGGATAGCGTGCAACTGTATAGCCGGTTTTTTGTAAAGAAAAATCGTAGCAATCGGTAGCACAACACTAACAATAATGATTGCCAATAAAAGCCATGTAGAAGGAAAAGAAATTGGATTTTCGGAAGGTGTCAAATTTGTAATTCCTAACGCTGAAAAACGAATGAAAGACGTAACGCCTTCAAATTCAGCAAATGGAAAGAAAAACAATAAAGCACAGCAAACAGCGGCTAAAAAAAGAAATACGGTTTGAATTCGTTGAATCATCATAAGATATTATGATTTAATAATTTCGGACAAAGATAGACAATGTTCATTTTTACGCACTTGAAATGCAAAAAAAAACTAAAAATCGTTGCGCGTCTCAATAACTTACTTATTTTTGCCCCACTAAATAAAAAGAACCAATTCTTGTTCACAAACAGCTCCTTTTCATTTTACGATCAACTTTTTGTTTTCATGTAGCTGAAAGCCGAATTAGATAATTTAGTTTTTACATTAATTAAATAAAGGTTTCTTTTTAAATTAAAAAAATTTCAATTTCAAATGATTAAAAACGTTAGGAATCCTAACTAAAAATACTTTATATGTACGATATTTTTGAGCTTAAAGGAAAGCTTCAAGGCGAACTTAAAGAGATAGCGTTGAAACTTGGTGTAAAAAAGGCAGATAAACTTAAAAAAGACGAATTGATCTATGCCATTATCGATTACCAAGCCTCGAATCCGACACTCGTTTCTACACTGAAAAAAGAGTTGAATCCAAATGAAAAACCGGAAAATGATTCAACAGAAAAAACACCGACAAAAAAAATGACACAAAAACCAAAACAAGAAAACAAGCCAAAACCAGCTTTGGAAAGGAATGAAGCAAAAGAAGAAATGCCCAAAACAGCACAAGAACAATTACTTTTTGTCGATGAAGAACCAAAAATGGAGCTAAGAACAGAAGAAAAACGACAAACAGAATCGGAAAATCAAACTGAAAAACGTTCGAAACGACCTCGCATTTCAAAACAATCGCAAGCACATTCACTCGAAACAAAAAATGTCATTTCAGTTCAGGAAGATCACAAACGACAAGAAGAAAACTTGCTAAAAAGCAAACCGCACGAAGAACTTGTTGAACCGGTAAAGCAAGAAACCGAACCTGTTGTTCCGAAAAACACAGAACCAAATCAACAAACACAGGAATCAGACAAACCCGAAAACCAAGAACGAAAAGATAAACAATATCCGAATCAACGTCAGAATGGCGACGACGAAAACAAACGCCGCTTCGATCGGAATAATCACAACAATAATAATAATAATCACAACAACAATCAAAACAATAATCAGCAACAACAGCGACAAAAACGCGAAGAATATCCATTCGAATTTGAAGGCGTTGTACAAGCCGAAGGTGTACTTGAGATAATTTCTGATGGATACGGCTTTTTACGTTCGTCCGATTATAACTATTTGAATTCGCCTGATGATATCTATGTATCGCCTTCGCAAATCAAATATTTCGGACTCAAAACAGGCGACACCGTTATCGGAACAATCCGCCCGCCAAAAGAAGGCGAAAAATATTTTCCACTCATCAAAGTAAACATGATAAACGGCTTGTTGCCCGAAGAAATTCGAGATAGAATTCCGTTCGATTTCTTAACGCCACTTTTTCCCGACGAAAAATTTAACTTGACAGGACACAAAGAAAGCACCTTGTCAACACGCGTTATGGACATGTTTGCGCCAATCGGAAAAGGACAACGCGGCTTGATTGTGGCACAACCGAAAACAGGTAAAACGGTGCTTTTGAAAGAAGTAGCAAACGCTATTGCAAGTAATCATCCTGAAGTATATCTGATTATTTTGCTCATCGACGAACGTCCCGAAGAAGTTACCGACATGGCACGAAGTGTACGTGCTGAAGTTATCTCTTCAACTTTCGACGAACCGGCTGAAAAACATGTAAAAATTGCAAATATCGTACTCGAAAAAGCAAAACGTCTGACCGAATGTGGACACGATGTCGTGATCTTACTCGACTCCATCACACGTTTGGCGCGCGCTTACAACACCGTTTCGCCGGCATCTGGAAAAGTACTTTCAGGAGGCGTTGAAGCCAATGCACTTCAAAAACCAAAACGTTTCTTCGGAGCAGCTCGCAACATCGAAAATGGAGGCTCGTTGACGATCATCGCTACAGCATTGACCGATACCGGATCGAAAATGGATGAAGTTATCTTCGAAGAATTTAAAGGAACAGGAAATATGGAACTGCAACTTGATCGCCGCATTGCAAACAAACGTATCTGGCCGGCAATCGACATCGTTTCGTCAAGTACACGCCGCGACGATTTACTTATCGATGAAAAAGTACTGCAACGTGTTTGGTTCCTGCGTAATATGTTGTCGGAAATGACACCGGTAGAAGCCATGGAGTTTTTGAAAGACAAAATGCACGGAACCCTATCGAACGGCGAGTTTTTAGTAACAATGGATAAATAATCCGAAAATATATTTCGTATTGAAAACCAGAAAGATCCGGATGAAACCATTTGGGTCTTTTTGATTATTGAATCAATATTGAAATCAAATTAATAGCTAATTTTGTACACATAAAACGACAAAAAATATGCTTATTCATTCGATTAAACAACTTATTGGTATTCAGCAAGAAAACAAACTTTTGCTGAAAGGTTCCGAGATGCGAGAAATCGACAAAATTGATAACGCATTCGTGTATATCGAAAACGACCGTATTGTCGATTTTGGAGCGATGACCGATGTGCGTTACAAAGCGTATGAATCGAAAACAACGAACCGTATTGATGCTTCCGAACGTTTAGTCATGCCTTCGTTTTGCGATTCACATACCCATTTGGTCTATACTGCTTCGCGTGAAATCGAATACATTGATAAAATCAAAGGATTGAGCTACGAAGAAATTGCTAAAAGGGGAGGAGGAATACTTAATTCCGCGAAGATGACCGAAGCCGCAACCGAAGATGAGCTTTACGAAGCCGCGATGACACGTCTTGACGAAATCATTCGAATGGGTACGGGGGCAGTCGAAATAAAAAGCGGGTACGGTTTGAGTACTTTAGCCGAACTGAAAATGTTGCGTGTGATTCGTCGATTGAAAGAAAATTCGCCTTTGACAATAAAAGCAACTTTTTTGGGCGCACACGCCGTCCCGTTGGTATACAGAGGTCACCAATCAGAATATGTCGATTTGATTGTAAATGAAATGATTCCACTAATTGCAGCCGAGGAATTAGCCGATTTTATTGATGTTTTTTGCGACAAAGGATTTTTTTCGGTATCCGAAACCGATCGGATTTTAGAAGCTGGAGCAAAATATGGTTTACGACCAAAAATTCACGCCAACGAATTGGATTATTCAGGTGGAATTCAAGTGGGTGTTAAATACAATGCGCTTTCGGTTGACCATCTGGAGTTTACAGCTGAAGCCGAAATAGAAGCACTTAAAGCAAGCAATACAATGCCGACAATTTTGCCGGGAGCCGCTTTTTTCTTGAACTTACGTCATGCACCCGCCCGCCAGATGATAGAAGCAGGATTACCTATTGCAATGGCTTCTGACTTTAATCCGGGATCGTCGCCTTCCGGAAATATGCAACTTATTTTATCGATGGCGTGTATTCTGTTTCGTTTGCTCCCCGAAGAAGCATTTAACGCATGCACGCTCAACAGTGCCTATGCAATGGGTATTAGCGAAACCTTGGGAAGCATTACAAAAGGAAAAATCGCTAACCTGATGATTTCGCATCCTATTCCAAATTTGGAATATATGCCGTATTATTATGGTACAAATAAAATTGATAAAGTGATTCTTAACGGAAAGTTATACAATAAATGAGTTATTGTATTTTAATTAGAAAATAGAAAAAATAAATATAACAGCGATAAAATGAAAAAAATAATTGAATGCGTTCCGAATTTCAGCGAAGGACACGATATGAATATCATCAAACAAATCACCGATGTGATAGAAACTGTTTCAGGTGTTGAACTGCTTGATGTCGATCCGGGAGCAGCCACAAACCGTACGGTAGTTACCATTGTAGGAACGCCCGACGAAGTGATCGAAGCCGCTTTTTTAGCTGTAAAAAAAGCATCTGAAATTATCGATATGCGCAAGCACAAAGGCGAACATCCGCGTATGGGTGCTACTGATGTCTGTCCTTTGATTCCCGTATCGAACATCACAATGGAAGAAACCGTTGCGTATGCACGCAAACTCGCCGAACGCATTGGAAATGAATTACAAATTCCGGTTTATTGTTACGAAGAGGCGGCTTTCACACCCGAAAGAAAGAATTTAGCAAACTGTCGGTCAGGCGAGTATGAAGGCTTGCGCGAAAAATTGACAAACCCAAAATGGAAACCCGATTTTGGTCCTGCTACAATGAACGAAAAAGCAGGCGCAACAGCTGTTGGCGCACGTGATTTTTTGGTCGCATTTAATGTGAATCTGAACACCACTTCGACACGTAGAGCCAATTCAATTGCTTTTGACGTGCGCGAACGCGGTCGTGTACTTCGCGAAGGCAATCCGATTACCGGAAAAATCGTGAAAGACGAAAACGGAAATCAAGTCTATGTACCGGGTTCATTAAAAGCAGTAAAGGCAATTGGTTGGTTTATAGAAGAATATGGAATTGCGCAAATTTCGATGAACTTGACCAATATAGCGATAACGCCTGTTCATATAGCATTCGACGAAGTCTGTCGTAAAGCCGAAGTACGTGGTATTCGTGTAACAGGTTCCGAATTAGTTGGATTGATTCCGCTGAAAGCACTTCTCGATGCAGGAAAATATTTCCTCACAAAACAACAACGCTCGCTTGGTATCGACGAAGCCGAACTGATTAAAATCGCCGTAAAATCGATGGGTTTAGACGATCTGAAACCTTTCGTTCCGGAAGAAAAAATTATTGAATACAAACTTGCCGCTAAAGACAATGCTAAAAAACTCATTGAGTTGACGGCAAAAGGTTTTGCAAATGAAACAGCTTCCGAATCGCCGGCTCCCGGTGGCGGATCGATTTCGGCTTATGTTGGTGCTTTAGGTGCTTCGTTAGCTACGATGGTGGCGAATTTGTCGTCGCACAAACGCGGCTGGGACGAGCGTTGGGAATTCTTCTCCAAATGGGCAGAAAAAGGACAAAAACTCAAAGATCAATTGTTGTATTTGGTTGATGAAGACACCAATGCATTCAACAAAATTATGGACGCTTTTAGCTTGCCTAAAAAAACAGATGAAGAAAAAATTACAAGAAAAGCAGCGATTGAAGCAGCATCGAAATACGCAATCGAAATTCCGTTTCGCGTGATGCAAGTAGCTTACGAAACCATGAATGTCGTTGAAGCGATGGCAAAAGAAGGAAATCCTAACTCTATTTCTGATGCCGGCGTTGGCGCTTTATGTGTCAGAAGTGCTGTTATGGGAGCTTATTTGAATGTAAAAATCAATGCTGCCGGAATCGAAGATCGCGCTTTTGCCTCAAAAATGATTGCTGAAGGCGAAAAAATACAAAATCAAACAATTGAAAGAGAAAAAACAATTCTTCAAATCGTTGAAGAAGTGATTTCTAAACAATAAAAAAGATTTTCACGAAAAAAAAGACCAAAAAAGTAAAAACAATATTAGGAATATAATACAAAAAGTTATACTTTTGCAGTCCGAAATTTGAAAGGATTTTAAGATGGCCAAGAAAACTAAAGAAGCACGCGGACAGGTTATTTTAGAGTGTACAGAACACAAAACAAGTGGAATGCCAGGTACTTCACGTTATATAACCACGAAGAACAAAAAAAATACCCCGGAGCGTTTAGAATTGATGAAATACAATCCAATTCTAAAGAAAAAAACGATTCACAAAGAGATTAAATAATACAACATGGCAAAGAAAGTAGTTGCAACCTTGCAAACAGCAGGTAAAGATTATGCTAAAGTTATCAGAATGAAAAGATCACCTAAATCAGGTGCTTACGTGTTTGATGAAACAATTGTTCCTAACGATAGGATACAAGAGTTCTTGTCAAAAAGATAAGAATATAATTTATTTTACAGAAAGCAGCTTTTCCGTTTAAAATGGAAGAGCTTTTTTCGTTTATACATTTGAATCATGGGGATTTTTTCGTTTTTCAACAAGAATAAAAAACAAGACCTCGATAAAGGTCTTGAAAAAACAAAACAAAGTGTTTTCGGAAAACTCTCGAAAGCACTCATCGGCAAATCGAAAGTTGATGACGAAGTGCTAGACGATCTTGAAGAAATCTTGGTCAGTTCCGACGTGGGTGTGCAAACAACTTTGAAAATCATCGATCGTATCGAAAAACGTGTTGCTCACGACAAATATGTCGGAACAAGCGAGCTAAATAAAATTCTCAAAGAAGAAATCGCTGATTTGTTGCAAGAAAATACGGCTAATCAAGTTGATATGTTTGAAATTTCCGATACACAGAAACCGTATGTAATTATGGTTGTCGGTGTCAACGGCGTTGGAAAAACAACAACAATAGGAAAATTAGCTTATAACTTCAAAAAATCAGGTTTGAAAGTCGTTCTGGGAGCCGCCGACACATTCAGGGCAGCTGCTGTTGACCAATTGAAAATTTGGGCAGAACGTGTCGATGTGCCGATTGTATCGCAAGGAATGGGTGCCGATCCGGCTTCGGTAGCTTTTGATGCGCTAAGTTCGGCTGTAAGTCAAAAAGCTGATGTTGTAATTATTGACACAGCCGGACGTTTGCATAACAAGATAAACCTGATGAAAGAATTGACAAAAATCAAAAATGTGATGCAAAAAGTCATTCCTGATGCACCTCACGAAATCTTGCTGGTTTTAGATGCATCGACCGGACAAAATGCCGTTGAGCAAGCGCGACAGTTTACACTTGCAACTGAAGTAAATGCTTTGGCTTTGACCAAACTCGACGGGACAGCCAAAGGTGGCGTTGTGATTGGAATTTCCGATCAATTCAAAATTCCGGTCAAATACATCGGAATAGGCGAGCGAATGGAAGATTTGCAACTGTTCGATAGAAAAGATTTTGTTGATAGTTTGTTTGATTAAAAAACGCGTATTTCTTGGCTAAAACGACGATTAATATCATCACACTCGGATGTTCGAAAAACAAAGTTGATTCGGAACATTTGGCAGCTCTTTTTCCTTCCAATTATTACCTTGTTCGTCACGATTCGGAAAAAAAATCGGACATTGTAATCATCAACACTTGTGGTTTTATTGGCGATGCAAAAGAAGAATCGGTTGATACCATTCTTTCATTTGCCGAGGCAAAACAAATCGGCGAATTAAAGAAACTTTATGTAATGGGTTGTCTTTCGGAACGTTATGGCGACTATCTGAAAAAAGAAATTCCTGAAGTAGATGCTTATTTTGGTGCAAATGCTATTGAAACAATTGCACAACACATTGTCAAACAATCTGAAATTCAGTTTGATCAAAGTAAACGTAAACTTTCAACACCAAAACATTACGCGTATTTGAAAATTTCGGAAGGTTGCGACCATAAGTGCGCTTTTTGTGCTATTCCGCTGATTCGTGGTAAACAGCAATCAGTTTCGATAGAAGCACTTGTCAACGAAGCACGTATTTTATCAAAAAGAGGAGTTAAAGAATTGATTCTTATTGCACAAGATTTAACTTATTATGGTGTTGATTTGTATGGGAAACGAGCAATTACACAACTTGTTGAAGCACTTTCCGAAATAAAAGAAATCGAATGGATTCGGTTGCAATATGCGTATCCGAATACTTTTCCGGACGATTTATTGCAACTGATGCGAACAAATGCGAAAGTGTGCAAGTATATTGATCTGCCGCTGCAACACATTAACAGTGTCATCTTAAAAGCGATGAAACGCGGGATCGATCGTCAACAAACAATTAATTTTGTTCGTAAAGTTCGAAAAACAGTTCCCGAAATCGCTTTTCGTACCACATTTATTGTTGGTTTTCCGGGCGAAACGGAAGAAGTTTTCGAAGAACTTTGCCGGTTTGTACGCGATATGCGTTTCGAACGAGTAGGCGTTTTTGCTTATTCGCCCGAAGAAGGAACTGCTGCTTTTGATTTAGAAGATGTTATTCCTGACGAAGTGAAACAAGAACGCGTTGCTGTTTTGATGGAAATTCAACAACAAATCGCTTTGGAAATAAACGAAAGTCGTGTTGGAACAATCGAAAAAGTACTGATCGATCGCGTCGAAGGCGATTTTTATGTTGGTCGCACGCAATTTGATTCACCTGAAGTCGACAACGAAATACTGATTCCTATTGAAAATTCACGCCTTGTAATCGGGCAATTTGTTGACGCACGCATTGTTAAAGCCGACTTTTTTGATTGCGAAGCCAGGTTACTTTCATAGTTTGTTTCGATTTTTTTATTAACAACGAAGCAAGTTTTGTAAGAAACCTTGTTGGAATTTGTATTTTTGAACAATGGATAATCGTATAGGTAAAAAAAATACAAAAAGAATACAATTAGCTGATTTACAATCAAATGAAATGTTATTGCAACAAGGACGGATTCCACCTCAGGCAACCGATCTTGAAGAAGTTGTTTTGGGAGCAATGATGTTGGAGAAAGATGCCGTGAATGCAGTAATTGATATTCTCGAATCGGAAGTTTTTTATAAAGACACACATCAATTGATTTTTAAAGCAATCAAAGAATTGTTTTCGAAATCGGAACCAATTGATATTCTGACGGTAACAAACCAACTGAAGTTCAATGGCGAGTTGGAAATTGTAGGTGGTCCCTATTATATTTCGCAACTGACAAATCGTGTCGTGTCTGCTGCAAATATTGAATTTCACGCACGTATCCTTATTCAGAAATACATTCAGCGAAAACTGATTCAGATTTCTTCGAACATCATCAAAGATGCATACGAAGACACAACAGATGTGTTTGATTTGCTCGATAAAGCTGAAAGCGAGTTGTTTAGCGTAAACGAAACCAACCTGCGCCGTAGCTTCAGCTCAATGCCCGATTTGGTAAAACAAGCAATTGCGGAAATTGAAACAGCAAAGAATGCCGGAAATACTTTGCGAGGCGTGCCCTCGAGTTATACGGAGTTAGATCGAATTACACAAGGTTGGCAAAAATCCGATTTAATCATTTTGGCAGCGCGTCCGGGTATGGGTAAAACGGCTTTTGCGTTGAATTTGGCGCGTAATGCCGCTGTTGACCATGGAAAACCAATTGCTTTTTTTTCGTTAGAAATGTCTTCTATTCAATTGGTTACACGTTTGATTTCGAGCGAAACATCGCTTCATGCCGAAAAATTACGTAAAGGTGATTTATTCGATTATGAATGGACACAATTGAATACAAAAATCAACTCATTGGTAACAGCAAAAATGTTTATCGACGACACGCCACAGCTTTCGGTATTCGAACTGCGTGCTAAATGCCGCCGACTCAAGCAGCAGTATCATATTCAGATGGTGTTTATTGATTATTTGCAATTGATGACAACAGGTGGCGATCATAAAGGAAATCGCGAACAGGAAATCAGTACAATATCGCGTTCGCTGAAAAGTTTAGCAAAAGAATTAGACGTTCCGGTGTTAGCATTATCACAATTGAGTAGAAATGTTGAAACGCGTCCGGGATCGAAAAAACCGATTCTTTCCGACTTGCGCGAATCAGGAGCGATTGAACAAGATGCTGATATGGTGCTTTTTATATATAGACCGGAATATTACGGATTAAATGAAAATGAAGGTGAAGGTGAATCGCAAAAAGGTTTGGCTGTAATCAATATTGCAAAACACCGTAACGGTAAACTTGGCGATGTAAACCTGCGTTTTGTCGGTCAGTTTGCGCGTTTCGAAGAATCAAGCGATTTAGTTACGAATCTTTCGTTAACGCCTTCAGAAAATTTTGGTAAAGCAGCAATAAATGTTCGTTCCGAAAAGTGGGACAATGTTTCGGAAGACGATGGCGATTTTAGAGATATAGTGCCGTTTTAGAAAAACTTTGCTATCTTATTTATTAAACAGTTTCAAAAAAGTCGAATTTTGTATTTTTGCTTTCAAAAACAACGCTTATGATAAAAGCACGAAATATCTGTAAATCTTTCGGAACTTTGGAAGTCATCAAAGGGGTGGATTTGGATATTTATTCAGGCGAAATTGCGTGTATTGTCGGTGCTTCTGGTGCCGGAAAATCAACTTTATTACAAATTCTGGGAACGATCGAAAAAGCGGATAAAGGAAGTGTTTCGATTGCAGGTCAAGACACGTCGAAACTCAACAATAAAATGCTTTCGGCTTTTCGAAACAAAAAAATAGGATTTATATTCCAATTTCATCACTTGTTATCCGAATTTACAGCACTCGAAAATGTTTGTATTCCGGCTTTTATTAGCGGAATATCGAAACAAGAAGCAACAAAAAAAGCTGCTTATCTTCTTGATTATTTGGGACTTTCTGACCGTAATGATCACAAACCGGCAGCACTTTCGGGAGGTGAACAACAACGTGTAGCTGTTGCACGTGCTTTGATCAACAATCCGGCTGTTGTTTTAGCCGACGAGCCTTCGGGAAACCTTGATTCGCAATCAGCAGCTGATCTGCACCGGCTTTTTTTCAATCTTCGCGACGAAATGAAACAAACTTTTGTCATTGTTACGCACAACAACCAACTTGCCGATATGGCTGACCGAAAATTGACAATTGTTGATGGTTTAATTCAGTAAAACAAACAATAAAACAACCGAAAAACCGTTACAAATCACACACAAAATCAGCAATACTTTATGCAACGAAAGTTTATCGCAATCTTCATACTTATCACTTCTTTTTTTATTGTTTTTTCTTTTTCGAATAAGCTACAAGCGCAAGAAAATCAGTCGTACGAGCAATTGATGAAATCGGGTAATGAAAAATTTGACCAATCCGATTTTGTAAGTGCTAAAACATATTTTGAAATGGCACTTCGTCAAAAAGAAGGCGACCAAGCAGCCCAATTGAAATTGAATGCAACAAAAGAAATGCTTCGCAAACAAATGGGAAAGCAAGACGTTTTTTACGATTATTTGGATAGTGGCGACCGTTTGAAAGAATCAAATAAATTAGAAGAGGCTTTGTTGGAATATGAAAAAGCCTTAAAAATATTCCCTGACGACCAATACACCAATCACCAAGTCGACGAAATAAAAGAATTTTTAGCGAAAGAAAAAGTATCTTTGGATAGCTTTGAAGCCGCGATGCGCACGGGAGAATCGTTGCTAACCGACAAAAAATTTCAGGAAGCTGTTTTGAAGTTTCAAGAGGCACTGGAAATTTATCCGGACAGACAAGATGCAAAAGATAAATTGCGTGAAGCAACGGTATTATTAGCTGATTTTCAGTTAAAAGAGCAAACTGTCGAAAAACTGCGAGACGCGGCAAAACAATTTGTACTCCGGAAAAATTATGCCGAAGCAGAAACAAAACTACTCGAAGCATTACAGATTTTTCCTGAAAATAAAGAAGTTGCAGCCGAGTTGGAAACTGTAAGAACGCAAAAAGAAAAAGCAATGGCTTATGATGCGTTGATTACGCAAGCCGACTCGTATTACGAACAAAAAAACTTCCTCGAAGCAAAAAAACATTACCAGCAATCACTATCTGTTTGGCAAGACCAAACGTATCCGAAAGATATGATTGATCGCATTGATAGCATGATGCAAAGTGATGCCTATATCGCGCAACAAAACTACGACGAGGCAATTGTGCAAGCGCAGATATTCGAAAAAAACGAAAAATTAGAAGATGCTATTAACCAGTATAACAGAGCTTTGAGTTACAAACCGGACGATGTTTTAGCCACCGAACGCATTGCCGCTTTGCAAGAATTGTTGGCAAATGCTATAGCTCGCGAAGAATTGGAACAGCAATACGTGCTTTTATTGCAAAATGCTGAAAAAGAAGAAAATGCAGGTAAAATAGAACTTGCTTTGAATCATTATATGGAAGCCTCGGAATTGAAACCTCACGAAGCCTATCCAAGAGATAAAGTACTCGACTTGCAAGCGCAACTTCAGGCAGTAGCTGACGAACAATCGCGGAAAGAATCGTACGATCGCGTGGTTGCAGAAGCCGATCAGCTTTTCGTCGCAAAGCAATTGATGCAGGCAAAAGAACGTTATACGCAAGCATTACAATTGCTTGTCAACCAAGAATATCCGCAAACGAAAATTCGAGAAATTGATGCTTTATTAGCCGAACAAGCGGAAGCAATGGCGTTAGAAAACCGTTTTGACGACTTGGTACGGCAAGGTGATGAAGCTTTTGCTTCGAAACAATTTCAGAATGCTATCGAACGCTACGAAGCTGCTCTTGAGCTGAAACAAGGAGAGGCGTATCCGACCGAACAAATAGCCACTGCAAAACGCGAATTGGAACTAATTGCTCAAAATGAAGCGTTGAATGGTGAATATAATGCTGTTATAAAACGTGCCGACGATTTTTTTGTCGCTTCAGACTGGGAAAATGCCATTGCAGCTTACAACGAAGCCGCTGCAAAGAAACCATCTGAAACCTATCCGCACACACAGCTCGAACAAATTCGTTTGAAACAGGAAGCATTAGCGGCAGAAGCATCAAAACAGCAAGAAATAGAACGATTGACTGTGCTTGCTGATGAACATTTTGTCGAAAAAAATTGGACGGAAGCACAATCGACTTATATACAAATTATACAACTCGAATCGACTAATTCGCACGCAAACACGCGTATTGCCGAAATCAAATCGATTTTAGAAGCAGCGGCACTTGAGCTTGAAAAGAATTACAATTTGGCAATGACACAAGGCGATTTGGAAGCCGAACAGAGAAATTATCCGGAAGCCATTGTTGCGTATCAACAAGCATTGACTTACAAACCCGATGATGCTATTGCATCGAGCAAATTGAACGATGTGCAACGTATTTACGATGAAAAAATGAATGCACTCACGGCGGAATACAACGCGTTTGTTGCAGAAGCCGATGCCGCTTATAAAGCTAAAAATTACGAAAACGCAATCGAAGCCTATACCAAAGCCGATCAAGTTGGTTTGGACAAAACCTATCCGCGTGAGATGCTCGAAGCGATCAGCAGCTATTTTGAAGAAACGAAATTAGCCGAATTAAATTCGCAACCACTTGTAATTGAACGTTATACAACGAAACGTTTCGAATTTGAACCGATTAACATATCAGATCGACGTACAAACTTTGTGATGTTGCGTGCACGCAATACCGGCACAGGAACATTTCCGATGATTGTTAGTTACGGCGATAAAAACAATCGTAATGGTGGTTTCGTGTTGCCGATTCCTGCCGACAACGAATACCGCGTGTATATTGTACGCGTTGGATCGCAATACAAATGGTTCAGTGAAGACAATACATGGATCGAATTTTCGCCAGAAAACGGCGATGTCGAAATAGAAATGATTCAGATTTCAAAAGGTGGTTGATATATCGTGTATAAGGAAATATTCGCGATTATGCCTCTTTGGAGTAACTTGTGGTGCTGTATAATGTGAAGAGTATCAACGCTCTGCTCATTCGGCAAGGCTTACCGCAAAGCGAACGACTTGTGCAATTCAATAGCACAGCAATCTCGCAACTGCGCTCGCCGGTGGCAAATAAAAATTTTAAAACATTGGAATGAACTCAAAATATTTTAGTAACATTGCATCTAAATTATAAATAGTTACAAAAGTTTTCTTTGATAACTCAACATTGACAAATGGAACTTTATCACGGAAGTAATCAAATAATAGAAAGCCCTAAATTATTAAAGCCCACACATCCGTTGGATTTTGGGGCGGGTTTTTATGCTACTACCAATCGTGAACAAGCGGTAGCTTTTGCCAAAAAAGTCATGCGCTGGCGTGGAGGCACGGCTGTGTTGAATGTTTATTCTTTAAACGAAGTGGACTTAAAGGTATTTAAATTGCTCAAATTCAACAATCCGGACAAGAAATGGTTTGATTTTGTGGTAGAAAATCGTGCCGATAGAGAAAAGGTTGGCGTGGCGGAAATCATTTTCGGACCGGTTGCTAACGATGATGTTTACGCTGTTGTAAGCAATTTTGAAGCAGGTATATACACAGAAAAAGAAGCTCTTGCTCGCTTGAAGATAAAAAAACTATTTAATCAATAT